>NZ_JACHWV010000004.1:0-375390 GCF_014191595.1 Mesoflavibacter zeaxanthinifaciens subsp. sabulilitoris
ATCAATATTTTATCTAGAACTTTCTCGAAATCTTATCCCTGATTGCTCAGTTGTTATTGTTTCGGGGTGCAAATATAAGACCCTTTTTCATTCCCGCAACCCTTTTTTGAAACTTTTTTTGCTTTTTTTTTACTCTTGCTTTTTAACACCTTGTTTTCAGTGTTTTACAACTTAACTTTTTTTATCTTTTTTTCTAATCTGTTTTTTCAACCTATATAATACACTTAATGCTCCTTTTAAATCTGGTAATGTTATATAGAGCATATGTATATTATTACTTATTTCTTATAAACATTTAAATAGTGTTTCAACTATATATACAATATAAATACTTCTTATAAATCTAAAACATTAATCAATTTATATCATACCAGGAAAAAAAGCACTAGCCTTAAAAATAATTAAGTTCTGTACTTAAAAGAATTCTACATAAAGAAATCCCATACCAACCCAAAACGAACAGCAAAATCTCGAAATGGTTGGTTTGGTGCTGAGTAATAATCA
The DNA here is from genome assembly GCF_014191595.1 of Mesoflavibacter zeaxanthinifaciens subsp. sabulilitoris. NCBI lineage: Bacteria > Pseudomonadati > Bacteroidota > Flavobacteriia > Flavobacteriales > Flavobacteriaceae > Mesoflavibacter > Mesoflavibacter zeaxanthinifaciens. The sequence continues at coordinate 505 of NZ_JACHWV010000004.1, forward strand.
TATCCTGTAAAAGCTGCATTGAAGTGCTCTGCCTTTAAAAAGATTCTTGTTTGACGAATTTTAGCATTAATGAAAAAGTCTAACCTAGGGAACCCACCATACTCTTGCTGATTTTGCGTATAAAATTCTGCCAACAAAGGATCATAACCATTCATATTATACTTAGTGAAATAATTAAATATCACACCTGTTTGAAGGAACATTGCTTTTTTAAACACGTGATTTGAATAGTACAATGTATTACGTGTTACTATTTGAGGTACATTTAATGTATTATTCTCATCGGAGACATTTTGATATAGTACCGTATTATCTAAAGCGAAGTTTTTATATCGTATTTCTTTTTGAAGTTTTGCTCTAAGATATGTAATTGTAGCACTATTTTGAAAAGGCTTTACATTATCATCTTCGTTTTTTGCAAAATACACATTGTCTGTTATGGTGTTAAAGTCTAATGATAGGTTTACGTATTTATCTGATTTAATGTCAAAAACTATTTGTTGTGTCTTTATATTGTTAAAATTATTTTTCCAGTTATAATTCACATAGTCACTTTGATACAATAAAGTATTAAAGTTTGGCACTACAGTATGATGATTAATTCCTACAGAAGCATCAAAGTTTTCACTTAACTTATAGCCTGCTTTTGCAGACAGATAATTAGAATCATAATCACCTACGATATTTAATTGTGCTTCTCCGGATAATAAGAAACCTTTATATTGTTTTTTATATTTTCCGCCAACACTTAATATGTCTCCTTTAATCCTATTAGGTATTGTCCCAGAATCTAAATACAATACTTTATTGTAACCATAATTATAATTATTATGACTTGCATTAAATTGTATGTTACCTATTGTTTTATTTGTATAATCTAGTCGCAATTGATTGTAAAAACGCTCATACTCATTTCTGTCTACTAGATTTGATGTCTTAAAAGCTTCTCCAAAAAAGTCATTACTACTACTTTGTTCAAACTTGTATATTTTATCCTCTAGCATCATTATATGACCTACTTGTAACTTATTGGTTTGTGTAGAATCGTTTTGTTTAATGATATCATATGTATGGTTAAGATAAAATCGTTTTCCTAAAAATAAGCTTTCGGCATTTTCAAAATTTACTTCAAAAACACCTCTATCTAAGAAATCTTCATCCCCAGTTTCAAAAAACTCAATACTTTCATCTGTAATACCTCCATTTTCTTCATTTAAAATATCTTGAGAGGTAAAGTGCATATTAGCTATATATCTATTGTTTTTAGTCTTATAGCTTGCTGTCATCCTTAAGTTTCCTGTACTTGATAAAGAATTTTGATAAAACCCTAAAGATCGCATTCCTTTATATGCAATAGATAAATTAAGTCGTTTTGATGTGTTTACCGTAAAAAAAGCATCTAATTGCTGACCTTGTGTAAAAGCTGTTTTATAGTAAATTTCTGTTAAAGGTGTCGGGACATGGTAATAATTAACATCTTCTGCGTCTAAATAATTAAAATGTTTTGCGTTAGCGCCAAATTTGGGCAATAAATTATTATCACTAAAATTATGCGTTAAGCTGTTATACGTTTGTCCAACATTAGCAAAAGGCATTAAACCAAAATCATCACGTCTTAAATAATTATATTTGTACTCTTTTTTTATAGATAAGGTTGTATCTAAATAAGTAGAGTCTCTTTCTGGAGTAATTATTAGATATTGAGTTATTTCTGTGTCTTCAAATTTGACTTTTTTCCATTTTTTTTCTCCTCCTTGACCAATAGAATCCATTAACTCTTGATCTTCTTTTGACACATCTGACTTCCCTCCAAGTTTTCTTTGAGCAAAACCAAATACTGTAAACATTATTAAAATTATACTGAAAATTATTTTTTTCATTAATTGCTGACTATTTTAGTCTTTTAATTTTTAAATTATCTAAGTGCCAAAAATAGCAAATATCTTTATGGTATTAGATTTTTAGTAAAGAAAGGCATAAATCTGTAATTTTTTAAACGTTTTATTATTCATTTTATTTAATGCTTAAACTAAATTTTTCTGGCTATAACCTTGAATGTGGCACAGACGAAGCTGGTCGTGGTTGTCTTGCTGGTCCTGTTACTGCTGCTGCTGTTATATTAAAACCTGATTTTAAAAACTCTATTCTTAACGACTCTAAACAGATAAGCGAAAAAAAACGCGATATTTTAAGACCTGTTATAGAAAACGAAGCTTTATGTTTTGGCTTTTCTCATATCTATCCTGATGTAATTGACGAGATAAACATTTTAAATGCATCAATTTTAGCAATGCACAATTCTATTAAAACTTTAAAAAACACACCCGAATTCATTATAGTTGACGGCAACAAGTTTAAACCTTTTAAAGAAATACCGCACGAAACCATAATTAAAGGAGATGGTAAATTTTTAAGCATTGCTGCTGCTTCGGTTTTAGCAAAAACGTATAGAGATGAGTATATGAATAAAATCCATGAAGAATTCCCTATGTATAATTGGAAAAAAAACAAAGGTTACCCAACAAAAGAACATAGAGAAGCTATTAAGGAATTTGGCGTTACAAAATATCATAGAAAATCTTTTAGACTATTACCAGAACAATTGAAATTAGAACTGTAACTTTCTATCTTTGCATAAACCCTCATAATTTATATGAAACATTTTTGGTATTACCTTTCAATAGTATTCTTATTTTTTTCTTGTAATTCGGATTCAAAAAAAGTTAAGGTTGTAGATTTTATTTCAGAAAATGCAGATATTGTTTTAACCATTAACAACCTAGAAGGTTTTACAAACAACCTTAATAATAATGATTTTCTTTCTTCATTAAACAAAACTAAAAGCTATCAAAATACAGTAGCGCAGTTTGCCTTTATAAAAAATCTAAAAACAAAACATCCTATATATATAGGTATAAATTCTAAAAAAGAAACTGTTTTTAGTTTTACAACTAGATTATCAGATTCTATTTTTACTTTAGATAGTACAAAAAGAAAGTCTTTACAATTAAAAGGGTTTTCTGCTGAAGAAATTTTAATAGACAGTTTAAAAATATATATTACCAAAAAGGATAGCATATTAATAGGAAGTAATACCAAAACCGAATTAGAGCAAATCATAAACAGTAAGCAAAAACCTGAGCATATTAAAAATTTAATTAATGTCCAGGATAAAAATGCTGCATTTTCTGTAATTGCGACAAACAATTCACCTGTAAAAAGTCTATTTAAAAACGAAAAGATTACGTTTTCAAATTTCACTAATTCGTTAACTTTTGATGCAGATGTATCTCAAGACCAAATTATATTAAATGGTATTACAAAAGCAACAGATAGTAGTAACAGTTTAATTAATGTTTTTAAAAACACAATACCACAAACTAACCAACTTGCACAAATTACGCCATCTAACAGTAATGGTTTTTTAAGTCTGACCTATAACAACTACACTACGTTTAAAAACAACCTAAACGCTTTTACTAAGAAAAATGACACTTTAGCAAATTCACTTTTAAAACACAGTATAGAATTTGGAGAAGTTTATTTTGAATCAGGTAACCTGTTTATTATAAATACCAAAGATATTATTGCTACAGAAGAAGCCTTAATAAGCGAACAACATCTTGTAGAAACTTACCGAAATGTAGATCTGTTTAATTTTAGTAATCCTGAAATTTTCAATAATACATTAGCACCATTTATAAATAAAGTTGAAGCTAATCATTATTGCGTGTTAGATCAGTTTGTTGTATTTGCTAAAACTACCGAAGCATTAGAAAATGTTATTGCTAATTATCAAAACCAAACCACATTCAGCCACCGCGATTATTACAAAACAGTAAAATCAAAAATTAGCAATGATGCTTCAATCTTACAAATTTTAACTCCTGAAAGTTTAGAAGCAACAGTTAAACACAACTTACATTCAGAAGAAGATTTAAACCTAAAGGGTTATAAAACTTCTGCTATACAATTTATATATGATCGGGATTTTGCACATTTCAATGCTATTTTCAAAAAAGCAAAACAAAGTTATAGAGACAATATTATTTCTGAAGTATTCAATATAAAAATTGAAAATGACGTACTTAACACGCCGCAATTTGTTACTAATCATACAAACAATCAAAAAGAAATTATAGTACAAGACATTACTAACAAGTTGTATTTAATTTCTAATAACGGAAAAATCTTATGGACCAAACAACTAGACGGTCCAATTTTAGGTGAAGTCAACCAAATAGACATGTACAAAAACAGCAGGTTACAATTAGCTTTTGCAACTCCGCATCGTGCGTATGTATTAGACAGAAATGGTAAAGACGTAGATCCTTTTCCTCTTAAATTTAATAATGAAATCACACAACCGTTAGCTGTTTTTGATTATGATAAAAGACATAAATACAGATTGTTTGTTACTCAAGGTAAAAACGTATTATTATACGATGCAAAAGGAAAAACGGTAAAAGGTTTTGAATTTGAATCTGCCAAAGACTTAATTAATACACCTCCAAAACATATAAGAATTGGCTCTAAAGACTATATTGTTGTAAAAACAGATAATCATTTACATATCTTATCAAGACGCGGTAAAACAAGAGTCAATGTAAAACAACAGTTAAATTACTCTAATCAACCAGTTTTTGAATTTAATAACGGATTTATAACAACAACAAACAACGGAAAATTAGCTACAATTGACCAAAACGGGAATGTAAACGTTGCTAATACCAATCTAAAAGAAAAACATCAACTAGTTACAACTACAAAAACATTGGTGTCTCAATCAGAAAACATACTAAATATTAAAGACAAAACGCTTAATTTAGATTTAGCAAATTACACAACGCCAAAGTTATTTTATATCAATAATAAGATATACGTTTCAGTAACAGATATTCAAAATCAAAAAACTCTTCTTTATGATAGTAATGCTAAAATGATTGAAAACTTCCCGGTTTATGGCACATCAAGCATTGACCTAAACAATATTGACACAGACAATAAATTAGAATTTGTCACCAAAGGAGAAAGCAACAATATTTTAGTCTACAAAATTAACTAATAGCACTAATGATAAACAGAAACAAAGCCAGCATACTTAAATGTATAATCCACAAAGTTGGTAATAAACATAACGATACAAAAAATGCATTTTCTGAAAACGAATTACAGTTTGACGAAGAAAGCTACGAGCTAATGTTACCTTTTTTACTAAGACCTTTTACTAGCTTAGTACAAAGTCACAGATTTAATCATCACGCCAATATCGAGTTAAATGAAATTAACGCCTACTCTAAAGAAATTTTTAGTGATGATAATGCATTAGTAGAAACCTCAAAAAACATAGTAAAACATTTATATGAGCAATCTACAAGTGCACAAATTAAAACTGGCGATGTTATTGTAGCTTATTTTGATGGTATAGAATATAATGAAATGGTCATTGATGCAGTTGGAATTTTTAAAATTGAAAATAAAAGCAATTTCTTTCAAACCTATTTAGAAAATAATAGCTACGATGTTATTGTTCAAAAAGGAATCAATGCCAAAAAACTAGACAAAGGTTGTTTAATTTTAAACACAGGTGATGCAGAAGGAAAAGTAGTGCTTACCGTAGATAACAATAATTATGATGCTGCATATTGGACAGACAAGTTTTTAAACATAAAATATGCAGACGATTATAATAGTCATACCCAAAACTATTTAGAGTTATGTAAAGAGTTTTCTACAGAAGTTATAAAAACCAGTTACGGATCTAAAGAAAGAAATGACTTTTTAGCTAAAACCATAGACTTTTTTAAAGAAAATGAAATTATAAATGTAGAGCGTTTTAAAGAAGAAATCTTTGAAGAAGACAAACACATAGACTTATTTGAAAGCTATAAAAAAGATTTTGAAGCCGAACAAAACATAATTATCAGAAATCAATTTGATGTTTCTGAAAAAGTATTAACCAAAGAAAAAAAGAAAATAAAAACCGATATAAAATTAGATACGCATATTCAAATAAAACTTGATATTGACGCACCAGATGCTGCTAGCGAACATCTAGAACGCGGTTACGACGAGGACAAAAAAATGCATTACTATAAAGTATATTTTAATGCAGAAGATTAAAAACAAAAAAGCGATTTGAAATTTCAAATCGCTTTTTTTTATACTGTCGCTGTTACAAATTCAGCTTCAAAAAGAGTTTTAAAATGATTAAGCAGTTTTTCTTTTACTTCAGCTTCATCTACTTCCTTTACACCTAACTCTACATTTAAAGAAGTTACTGCTTTTCCTCTTATTCCGCAAGGAATAATATTATCAAAGTAGCCTAAGTTTGCATTCACGTTAAGTGCAAAACCATGCATAGTTACCCATCTACTAGCACGTACGCCCATAGCACAAATCTTACGTGCAAACGGTGTACCAACATCTAACCAAACTCCTGTTTCGCCTTCACTACGGGTAGCATCTAAACCGTATTCTTTTAAAGTTAAAATAATAACCTCTTCAAGAAAACGTAAATACTTATGGATGTCTGTAAAAAAATTGTCTAAATCCAATATAGGATAACCAACAATTTGTCCTGGTCCATGATAAGTTATATCTCCGCCTCTATTTATTTTATAAAATGTAGCACCTTTTTCTTCTAACTGTTTTTCATCTAAAAGTAAATTAGACATATCGCCACTTTTACCTAAAGTATATACATGCGGATGCTCTACAAAAAGAAAATAGTTTGGAGTTTCTAAACCTGCATCTTCTCTTCTATTTTTAATTTTTATATCAAGGATTTCTTTAAATAAAGTTTCTTGGTAATCCCAAGTATCTTTATAGTCTTTAAATCCTAAATCTTCTATTATTATTTGTTTATTCAATGTATTAATCTTCTAAAATTACTTCCAAATTTAAAGCTTCTGGATCTGTTACATAAGTTGCAAAAGGAAATTCTACCATTATAGTTTTTCTATCTGCACTAAACATAGCGTTATCATTATTTACAGATTTTACTGGTCTAGGAAAATGATAATTTAATTTATACGTAGATGACCCAAACATAGCCATCATATCTTTAATACTGTCTGCTTCTTTTTGATGAGCTTCTGGATCCAGAATTTTTACAGTTCTTGTAAATGTTTTTCCGTCAAAATTATAGTTTAGTTTTGTAGCTGTATTATCTAATTGACTAAAAGGGTTTGCCGGATCATTAATTGGTTGCTTCTTACCCTTTTTATTACCTTCTAACTCACTAAAAGTATTCATAGCTTCAAACATATTTTGCATTTCAGAAGCATTATTAAATTCTGTAAACAACTCAAATGTCATTTGTTCTGTTTCAGGATTCATAACCATATGCATACTAAAGTTTTCTAGCTTTTTAAATTTCGCTTGTTCTTCAGCTGGTAATTTAGATATACTATCTCTTTTTTCGTCAAACAATTCTTTAAAACTAAAGGTAGAATCTATAGCTTTTTCACCATCTTCTTTTATTTTATCTCCTGCCATTTGCATTAATTGAGAGCCATCAAAAGAGAAAGAAATTTTACCTGATCCGTCTTCGTTGATGTAAACATCTTCAGAAAAGTTACAACTGGTTAAAAACAGAGTCATAAGACCAAAAACTAGAGTAAAAAATTTGTTCATTATAATTATTGATTAAGTTGGTTAAAGTACAAAGATACGATTTATCTGTTAGGATTGTTTACAATTATCAAAGCCGCAATAGTACCTGGTATCCAACCCAAACACCATAATATAAATACGATTAGAATTGATCCACATCCTTTATCTAAAACGGATAAAGGCGGAAAGAAAATGCATAATAATACGCGCCAAAAAGACATAATAATTTGATTTTTAATGATTGATGATTACATATAAGACGTTCACAAAAGTCATTTGTTACAAAAAATAATCCTTATTTTAATTCAATTCTAGACGCTGCATTACGTAAAAAAATAGTTTTAATTCCTCTGTTAATATCTTATCTTTGCCAGCTAAAATTATATTCAAAATAAACATGTCACAATTATCTGAGCAAGAACTTGTAAGAAGAGAAAAACTAGGTAAATTAAGAGAACTTGGTATTAACCCTTATCCTGCGGATTTATTTCCTGTAACCGAAAACTCTAAACAAATAAAATCTCAATTTGAAGAAGGTAAAAAGGTAGTTATTGCCGGTCGTTTAATGAGTCGTCGTATTCAAGGAAATGCTAGTTTTGCCGAACTACAAGATAGCGAAGGTCGTATTCAAGTTTATTTTAATAGAGACGAAATTTGTACTGGCGAAGACAAAACAAAGTACAATACTGTTTACAAAAAATTACTTGACATAGGTGATTTTATTGGTATTGAAGGCGAATTATTTACAACTAAAGTTGGCGAAAAAACAGTTTTAGTAAAAGACTTTACCTTATTAAGTAAAGCATTAAAACCTTTACCATTACCAAAAGTAGATGCCGAAGGTAATATTCACGATAAATTTGATGATCCAGAATTACGTTACCGTCAACGTTATGCAGATTTAGTGGTTAACCCAAAAGTTAAAGACGTATTTGTAAAACGTACTAAATTGTTTAACGCTATGCGTCAATTTTTTAATAACTCTGGTTATTTTGAAGTTGAAACACCAATCTTACAACCAATACCTGGTGGCGCTGCTGCAAGACCATTTATAACGCATCATAACAGTTTAGACATTCCTTTATATATGAGAATTGCTAACGAACTGTATCTAAAACGATTAATTGTTGGTGGTTTTGAAGGTGTTTATGAGTTTTCTAAAAACTTCCGTAACGAAGGTATGGACCGTACACACAATCCAGAATTTACCGCTATGGAAATTTACGTGGCTTACAAAGACTATAACTGGATGATGGATTTTTGCGAGCAATTATTAGAGCATTGTGCAACAGCTGTAAACGGAACAACAAAAGCGACATTTGGCAAACACGAAATAGACTTTAAAGCGCCATACGCAAGAGTAACTATGGCAGACTCCATAAAACATTTTACAGGTTTTGATATTACAGGTAAAACAGAAGCAGAAATAAGACAAGCTGCAAAAGACATGGGTATTGAAGTTGATGAAACCATGGGTAAAGGAAAATTAATTGACGAAATTTTTGGAGAAAAATGTGAAGGTAATTACATCCAACCAACATTTATCACAGATTACCCAAAAGAAATGAGTCCGTTATGTAAAGAACACCGTGATAACCCTGAATTAACAGAACGTTTTGAACTTATGGTTTGCGGTAAAGAAATTGCAAATGCCTATTCAGAGCTTAACGATCCTATTGATCAAAAAGAACGTTTTGAACACCAATTAAAATTAGCCGAAAAAGGAGACGACGAAGCTACAGAGTTTATAGACTACGACTTTTTACGTGCTTTAGAATATGGTATGCCACCTACATCTGGTATGGGAATTGGTATGGATAGACTAATTATGTTTTTAACCAATAACCAATCTATACAAGAAGTATTGTTTTTCCCTCAAATGAAACCTGAGAAAAAAGCAATACCAATGACAGATGAAGAAAAAGCAGTGTTTTCAATATTAAAAGCAAATAACCCGATAGATCTTAACGAGCTTAAATCTCAATCTGGATTAAGTAATAAAAAATGGGACAAAACCATAAAAGGTTTAACCAAACTTGGTGTTGCAAAAGTCAACAAAACCGACGAAGGTTTATTTGTAGAAATAGCTTAAAACCTAAATTAATTAGCACATAAAACCTAAATTTTATCTATCGATATAATTTAGGTTTTTTTTGTAAATTGTACTAGTAAAGTTATTTTACTTAACCCTAACAAAAGCTTATATCTTCAAAGATCATGTAAGCCAAAACCTATTACAATGTTTAAAACATTAAACAAAAAGATTGTTATATTTCCTTTGGCTACATTTTTAGTAATAACACTAATTGTAATCACTGCATGGCAAGAATCTTTAAATAATAATAAAGATTTAGTTAGAGAAAGCGTCCTGCAAAATGGCAAGTTAATAACTAAAGAATTTAAAAACATCTTTAAAGCCGATGTCTCTAGACTTGAAAATCTTAAAAACAGAATAGAATTTACCAATGGTTTATATTTAGATTATTGGGAAAAAGATGCAACCATGCTTCTTGAGCAAAATCAATCCTTTAAGTTTTTAGAATGGATTGATAGCGCTATGGTTATCAGAAAAATAAACCCTTTAAAAGGAAACGAAAAAGCTATAAATTTAGATATCTCTAAAGTCGAATATCGAAGACACGAATGGATAAAACACAGTAAAGATAGTTCTGTAAACATAACTCCATGGGCAAAACTAACACAAGGCGGAAATGCTTTTTTAGTAGATGTACCAGTTTATTTTGAAAATAAATTTCAAGGAACGATTACTGGCGGAATGAATTTTAAAGACAATTTTGATAAGCTGGCTAAAAACTTAAACAACCATCTTTCCATACAGCTATTTGACCACAACAACATTTTATTTTACGAATTAAATAAAGACTCAAAAACTAACAATGACATCATCTTTCAAGATAGCATTCTTGTAGATAAACTAGACAACCAAAAATGGAAACTTCAAGTAACTGCTAACAACAACCTGTTTACAGCAAACGGAAGATACATAACTAACATAACATTAATAATAGGTCTTGTTTTAAGTTTTTTAATTAGTTTATTAATTTACTTTTATCAAAGAGCAAGAGCAGAAAGAAAACTTGTTTTAAAATCTAATAAAGAGCTTTTACAAACCAACAAACAACTAAACATAGAACGTAAAAAGGCAGAAAAAGCTTCTTTAGCTAAAACAGAGTTTTTATCTAATATGAGTCATGAAATTAGAACACCTTTACATGCCATATTAGGATTTATAGATCTTTTAAAAAGCAGCAATCTTAAAAAAAGCGATAAAGAATATCTAAATTTAATGAGTAAGTCCTCAAGCAACTTATTAAATATCGTAAACGATATTTTAGATATTGATAAAATCGAGTCTGGCAAACTAGAATTAACAAAAGTTAAATTTAACCCATATCAAAAAATAATTGAATTAATAGAGGTTAATCAATTTTTATTTATACAGAAGGACTTATACCTTAAAGGAAAATACATAAACATAGAAAACAAATTTGTTTTAGGTGACGAAAGTAAATTTATCCAAGTTGTAAATAATATACTTAAAAACGGATTAAAATTCACAAATAATGGCGGTGTTACACTTACATATAATGAAGAAATCACAAACGATAACAAGTTACATATTAATATATCTATAGCAGATACTGGTATTGGTATACCAAAAAATAGATTAAATACAATTTTTGAAAGGTTTACACAATTAGAAAACAGTGTTAAAAAGCAATATGAAGGTAGTGGTTTAGGACTTGCTATTTGTAAAATCTTTATAAAAATGATGGGTGGAGAAATTTCTGTAAAAAGCATACCTAATAAAGGAACAACATTTAATTTTTACCTAAAATATCCAATCTTAGATATCCAAAAAGAAGAAAATGTTAAGTTTGAAAACCAAAAAGACATTAACCTTAAAAATCTAAATGTATTAATTATAGATGACAACAAACTAAACATCATTGTTCTTAAAAAAATTCTTGAAGATTTTGGTGTTAAAGCTGACTCTGCTAATAATGGAAAAGTTGGTCTAAAAAAATTTAAAGAAAAAAATTACCAGCTTATATTTATGGATATACATATGCCAGAAATGGATGGTTGGGAAACAACAAAAAAGATTAGAGAGTTAAATAAAGACGTTATTATATTTGGACTATCTGCTAATGTAACAACAGAAGCTATAGACAAAGCTTTAGAAAGTGGCATGAATAACTATCTTTCAAAACCTTTCAAAAAAGAACACTTGTATAAGCTGTTATTTTTCCACTTCAACAAAGAATAAATAATTACTTCCTTTTATTAATTGATAAAAGTATACCTAATTATCAACAATTAAAATATTCTTTCTTAAAAAGCACAACTAACCTTATACATTAAAGTTAAAGGCAAAAATAAACAAATTGCTATTGTAGTTTAAAGAAAGACAGATTGTTAATTAATTCACAAAAATAAAATACTATTAAACCATTTAAATTTTTAAATGTCAAAGTAGTAAATAACTTAAAAAACAAAAAAAGATGAAAAAATTAGCAATACTAGCTTTAGCTTTAATTACTTTTCAAGCTAATGCACAGGACAGAAAGGAAGTAAAAAAAGAACGTAAAGAAAAAATGATGCAGTTAGAGCCTCAAGAAATGGCTGAGCTTCAAACTAAAAAAATGACTTTACATTTAGATCTTACCGAAGCACAACAAAAAAAAGTAATGGCGCTTAATTTAGAGCAAGCTAAACAACGTAAAGCCGCAATGGAAAAACGTAAAGAAGCTAAAGAAAAAGGTAAAAAACCAACAAAAGAAGAACGCCTAGCTTTTGAGAACAAAAAATTAGATGCTCAAATTGAAAATAAAAAACAAATGAAAAGCATCTTAAATGAAGAACAATACAAAAAATGGGAAACCATGTTAGAGAAAAGAGCTAGAATGAAAAGCAGAATGAAAAGAGGAAAACGTATGGAAGAGAAAAAAATGCATAAAGAGCTATCAAAAGATTAACACAATCTTAATTACTTGGTATTTTAATCTCTTTAAAAGATAAAAAGCATTGATTTGTCTAATCAATGCTTTTTTATTTGTAATTATTAATCAAAAAGCGTTACTTTGAGATACAATTAATTAACTATTACTACAATGAAAAAATTATTTACTCTTTGTTTATTTGTTTTTGGACTTTTATTAACTACTCAATCAGTTAATGCACAACAAAAGTTTAGCACAGAAGTTAACCAAAAAGCTTATCAAAAAGCTGTAGAATATGGTAGACACTTAAAAGCAGACCAAGAAACACAAGAAGCTATGTACACTGCTTTTCAAGAATATTATGACAAAACAAATACATTAAACAAAACTCAAAAAATTGGTTCTAGCGGATATACTGATTTAGAAACAAAAATCAACAAACGTTTACTTACATCTTTAGAAAGTGTTTTAAATGAAGAACAATTTGGAAAATATTTAGAATTAACAGACCAAATCAAAGACGAGTAATAATTATCATATTTATTATAAAAAAATCCGATTGAAAATTTCAATCGGATTTTTTTATTTCAAAACATACTTTTTTATCTAACTAAATATAGTATTACAAGCAGCTATAGTCTTATCTAAATCTTCGTAAGTTAAAGCATCGTTTAAAAACCAGCTTTCAAATGCGCTTGGCGCTATATAAATACCCTGGTTTAACATACCGTGAAAAAACGTTTTAAATGTTTCATTATTCCCTTTTGCAGATGTTTCAAAATCTAAAACTTCATCTTCACAAAAATGTACCGAAATCATAGAACCTACTCTATTTATGGTATAAGTCACATTGTTTTTGTCTAAAACTTTTACTAAACCTTTATGTAAGTATTCAGTTTTTTTAGCTAAACTCTCAAAAACATTCCCGCTATTTAATTCTGTAAGCATGGCTAAACCTGCAGCCATAGCTAAAGGATTTCCGCTTAAGGTTCCTGCTTGATACACTGGTCCTAAAGGCGCAAGATGATTCATTATTTCGTTTCTTGCTGCAAATGCACCAACTGGCAATCCACCACCAATTACTTTTCCGAAGCAAACAATATCTGCCTTAATACCAAGTAATTCTTGCGCACCACCTTTTGCTAATCTAAAGCCTGTCATAACTTCATCAAATACTAACAAAATATTATTGTCGTCACATAAAGCTCTAAGTCCTTCTAAAAAACCTGGTTTTGGAGGTATACACCCCATATTTCCTGCAACTGGCTCTAAAATTATACAAGCTATTTCATCTTTATTAGCCTCTATTAAAGATTTTACATTATCTAGATCGTTATATTTTGCTAACAAAGTATCTTTTGCTGTTCCTTGAGTAACTCCTGGACTATTTGGTGTACCAAAAGTAACTGCGCCACTTCCTGCTTGTATTAAAAACGAATCTGAATGTCCATGGTAACAACCAGCAAATTTGATTATTTTTTCTCTTTTAGTATAACCTCTAGCTAGCCTAACAGCACTCATACATGCTTCTGTACCTGAGTTTACAAATCTAATTTTATCAATATTAGGTACCATTGACACAGCTAATTCTGCTATTTTAGTTTCAATTTCTGTAGGTGTTCCAAAAGAGGTTCCTTTTTTAGCTTTATCTATTACTGCATTAACTACAGGCTCATGTGCGTGACCTAAAATCATTGGTCCCCAAGATGCTATGTAATCTATTAATTGGTTTCCATCTTCGTCATATAAATATGCTCCTTTAGCTTCTTTAACAAAAATTGGTGTTCCGCCAACAGCTTTAAATGCTCTAACAGGACTATTAACGCCTCCAGGAATTACTTTTTCTGCTTCAGCAAATAAGGCACTACTTCTTTTATAAATCATGTATTAAAAATCTTTTGGAATTGGTTTTACAAATAAAACTTGACCTACGTGTAAATCGTTACTTTGTAAACCGTTTAACGATTTTAACTGGTCTACTGTTATATTATATTTTTTTGAAATGGCATAAAGTGTATCGCCTTTTACGACAACATGTTTATCATTGTTAACGGTTTGCTTTCCTAAAACTTCAGCATCAAATCTATGTAATTGATAACGTTCTATCAAGCTTATTAACTTATCTGGATACTTTCTATCTGTAGCATAACCGGCTTTTCTAAGCTCTATTGCCCAATTTTTATAATCGTCTTTTTCTAGTGTAAAAAGTTTTGAATAACGTTTTCTTTCTTTTAAGAATAAAGAATGATCTCTGAAAGAGTATTTTGAGTTTTTATATTTTCTGAAACACTCTTGAGATGCATCGTCATCATGATATATTTTTGCTCCTGTCCAACCATGACATTTGATACCAAAATGATTATTTGCCTCTACAGATAGTCTTCCTTTACCAGAAGCAGACTCTAAAATTCCTTGCGCTAAAGTAATACTAGCTGGTATACCGTAGTTACGCATTTCTTCTTGAGCTATATCACTGTATATTGCAATGTATTCTTCAGTTTTATTTGCATAAACTTCAGGTGTACTTTTTGGTGTTACTTCTACAACGACATCTTTTGTCTCTTCTTTATCAGTTACTTTTGGTGTTGTTTTTACAACAACTTTTGGTTTTGTTTTAGTTTTTCTAGTTGTAACTTTTCTAGAACTACCACAACTTACTATTAATATTGAAAGTAGTAAAAGCGTAAAAATTTTCTTCATTAATTTATAGAATTAACGGTTTGTTTTGTTTTTTAAGTTTTGCATTCATTCCTTCTATTCCTTGTAATCCTCCTGTATGAATGGCTAAAATTTTTGAGTTTGGTTTAAAATATCCCTTTTTAATTAAATCAAAAATACCAAACATCATTTTTCCTGTATAAATTGGGTCTAACGGAATTTTATTTTCTGATTTAAATTTATTGATAAACGTAATTAAACTGTCATTTATTTTTCCGTAGCCTCCAAAATGATAATCTGTAATTAATTCCCAATTTGTACTTGTGGCAAATTTACTAATATCTTTATTTAAAAAGTCACCTTTTAATGACGAAAACCCTAAAACTTTTTGATTAGATTTTGACGCATTAATTATCCCAGAAACTGTACCACCTGTTCCAACAGCACAACATATATAATCAAACTTACTATCCTTCTCATTTAAAATTTCTTGACATCCTTTTATAGCTAAATTATTTGTCCCTCCTTCTGGTATTAAATAAAAATCACCAAACCGATCTTTCAAATTTGAAATAAAATTAGGATTAGACTTATGTCTATAGTCTTTACGACTTATAAAATTAAAAGTCATTCCGCAAGATTTAGCAAAACTTAGTGTAGGATTAGTGTCAACTTTATCTTTCAATTCCTCTCCTCTAATAATTCCTATAGTGTTAAAGCCTTCAGCTTTACCTGCAGACGCAACTGCTGCAATATGGTTAGAAAATGCACCTCCAAAAGTTAGCAAGGTTGTTTTATTTTCTTCTCTAGCTTGTAAAACGTTGTATTTAAGTTTTCTATACTTATTACCAGATACAAAAGGATGTATTAAATCTTCTCTCTTTATTGAAAGCTCAATATTTTTTTTATCATCTAACCAAACATGCTGATTATCTGATAAAAAATTAGAAGAAAATAAATTTAAACTCATTACTTATTTTATTAAGTACCAAACTTCAAAAAAACTGATTTAAAATAAAAAGAAAAACTATATAAATAAATTTAAATACAAAATTGACCGAAAATTCATTTTTTAGCAATTAAGTGTTTTCTTACAAGGCAAAAAAACTCCAAAAAACCAGTAAAATCAACAAAAAAAGCATATGAACAATTTTAAATAACATGTTTTTTATCGATAAAAAAAGCATATAAATATTAAAAAGTAAAGAACTGATTAATTTTGTTATTTAAAATGTTAAAAAAAACTTAAAGCAATGAAGAGAATTTTCACAAAAAAAAACACACTTGTTTTATTTGCATTTTTAAGCTTTTATTATAGCTACTCACAAGTTGGGATTGGGACTACTGCACCAAGAGGCGCAGTAGATATAGCTTCTACCACACAAGGTTTAGTTTTCCCTAATGTAGCTCTTGTAAATACCATTACAGAAACCGCTGTTAATCCTCAAGGAGGATCTATACCTACAGGAACTGTAGTTTATAACACTGCAACATCTGGTACATCACCAAACAATGTAGCTCCTGGTTTATACTATTGGAACGGATCTAGATGGATTGCTTTTGCAGGCTCTCCTGGTGGATTAGATTGGTCATTAACAGGTAATAGTGGAACAACAGCAGGTACAAACTTTTTAGGAACTACTGATGCTCAAGACTTAAGATTTCACACAAATGGTATTGAAAGAGCCAGAATATTAAGCACAGGTAACATGGGGATTAATTCGGTTGGTAATGCTTCAAGTCAAGTAAATGTAGAAGCAGGAACTGGTGAAGATGCTGTTGCAGGAATAAATGACAATACTGTTGCAAATGCATTTTGGGGAAGAAACAGTAATAGTGCAGGAACAGCTATCATAGGAGCGACTAATGGATTAGGTGGTTATTACCCTACACCTGGTGCTGGTGTCGCTGGATCTGCAGTTGATGGCTATGGTATAAGTGGTATGGTAGGCAATGGTGCGCCAAATAACTCGGCTCATAACGGTCATGCTGCTGGTTATTTTACTTTAGATTCAGATAATAATACCGCAACAACTACTAACACAAGTGCTTTTGCAAAAATAGCTGGAAAAGATGAACAATTAATACCTGTTTTAGGAGGTACTTCTAGAAGAATTTTATACGGAGGCTATTTTATTGGAGGTACATCAAGCGGCGGTCAATCTTATAGCTATGTTGGACTTAAATATAATCATAATAATGATGCTAATGCAACTGGAGGCACAAACTACAAAGTAGTAGGTAACGGCTCTAACTCTACTCTAGTATTAGACAAAAACAGAGAACCTAGAGTTATGTTTTCTCCTGAAGCTCCGGAAATTTTATTTCAAGATTTTGGAACAGGAAAACTGAATAATGGTGAAGCAGTCATTAAGCTAGAAAAATTACTAACAGATAATATTTACGTTGATGAAGAACACCCATTAAAAGTTTTCATTCAACTTGAGGGTGATTGTAATGGAGTTTTTGTCACAAATAAATCAGCTGAAGGTTTTACTGTAAAAGAATTATCAAATGGTAATAGTAATGTCTCTTTTTCATGGCAAATAGTAGCTAGCAGAGCTAATTCTACAGACGAAAATGGAAACATTACATCTCAACACATTGGCTTAAGATTTCCTTATGGACCAAAACCACTAAAAAGAACTCCTGAAAGCTCTAAAGAAACAAAAAGAAGATAGAATTTAAATCTCTTAAAAAAAACTCCATAACGACCTAGATTTTAAATAATTTAGGTCGTTTTCATTTTTATAAGCTTCTCTTTCAAAAGAAATATTTAAATAAGCTCTATACCAATTCTTAAACTTTATTATCCTTAATAAAAACTCAATAAAATACCACAAATAAAAACCAATCACTAACAATTCTAATTGCTGTCTTAAATGTATTTTTTCATGATTAATTAAAATCATGTCATCTTTTTGTCTTTTATGCTTTAACACTATAAATGGATAAATAGTTATAGCCGTATAACCTTTTGGTACCAAATATTTAAAAACTAAAAGCATAAGGTTTTTGATATAAAAGTAGTAGTAAAATTACATTATCTTTGTAAATATGAAGAAAATCATTCCTGTAGAAGAAGGTGATTATTATCTAACACCAGAAGGTTACCGTTGTTTTACAGCGCAATACCACCTTAAACGTGGTTATTGCTGCCAAAGCGGTTGCAGACATTGTCCTTATGGGTATGATAAATCAACCAATACATTAAAAAAAAAAGTAATGCAAGCAACAAGTATATCATTTAAAGAACAAATTTTAGAAGGAATTCCAAACGAATTACCTCAACCTAAACCATTTGACCATTCTTTAAATCATGCACCAAAAAGAAAAGACATTTTAAATGATGAAGAAAAAAAATTAGCACTAAAAAATGCACTTCGTTATTTTGATAAAAAACATCATGCAACTTTACTTCCAGAGTTTAAAAACGAATTAGATACCTACGGAAGAATCTACATGTATCGCTTGCGTCCTGATTACAAAATGTACGCAAGACCAATTGAAGAGTATCCTGCAAAATCTAAACAAGCAGCTGCAATCATGCTAATGATTCAGAACAATTTAGATTATGCTGTTGCACAACATCCACACGAACTGATAACTTATGGTGGAAACGGTGCAGTTTTTTCAAATTGGGCACAGTATAGATTAACCATGAAATATTTAGCCGAAATGACCGACGAGCAAACTTTGGTTATGTACTCTGGTCATCCAATGGGCTTATTTCCTAGTCATATAGAAGCTCCAAGAGTTGTAGTCACCAATGGAATGATGATTCCTAACTATTCAAAACCTGATGATTGGGAAAAATTTAATGCACTTGGCGTCACACAATATGGTCAAATGACTGCTGGTAGTTACATGTATATTGGTCCGCAAGGTATAGTTCATGGTACAACAATTACTGTACTAAACGGATTTAGAAAAATTAAAAAACAACCTAAAGGAAATCTATTTGTAACTTCTGGATTAGGCGGAATGTCTGGCGCACAACCAAAAGCAGGTAATATTGCTGGTTGTATTACGGTTTGCGCAGAAGTCAACCCAAAAATCACACAAGTACGATTAGACCAAGGTTGGATAGACGAAAAAATTACAGATGTAAATGAATTAGTTACTCGTGTTAAAAAAGCAAAAGCAGAAAAAGAAACCATTTCTATAGCCTATTTAGGTAATGTGGTTGACGTTTGGGAAACTTTTGATAAAGAAAACATACATATAGATTTAGGTAGTGATCAAACCTCATTACATAATCCTTGGGCTGGCGGTTATTATCCTGCTGGATTATCTTTTGAAGATGCCAACACAATGATGGCTAATCAACCAGATTTATTTAAAGAAAAAGTACAAGAATCTTTACGTAGACAAGCTAAAGCTATAAATAAACATACCGCAAAAGGCACGTATTTTTTTGATTACGGAAATGCCTTTTTATTAGAAGCATCTCGTGCTGGAGCAGATGTAATGGCTACAAACGCCACTTTAGGTAGAGAGTTTAAATATCCTAGCTACGTACAAGATATTATGGGACCAATGTGTTTTGATTATGGTTTTGGTCCATTTAGATGGGTTTGCGCATCTGGAAAACCTGAAGATTTAGCTAAAACAGATGAAATTGCTTGTCAAGTTTTAGAAGAAATTATGCAGCATTCTCCTGAAGAAATCCAGCAACAAATGGCTGATAATATTCAATGGATAAAAGGTGCTCAAGAAAACAAATTAGTCGTTGGTTCTCAAGCTCGAATCTTATATGCAGATGCCGAAGGACGTATGAAAATAGCCGAAGCCTTTAATCAAGCTATAAAAAATAATGAAATTGGACCTGTTATTTTAGGTAGAGATCATCATGATGTATCAGGTACAGATAGTCCTTATAGAGAAACTTCAAATATTTATGACGGATCACGCTTTACCGCAGACATGGCTATTCATAACGTTATTGGTGATAGCTTTAGAGGTGCTACTTGGGTTAGTATTCACAACGGTGGCGGTGTAGGTTGGGGCGAAGTTATAAACGGTGGATTTGGTATGGTTCTTGATGGTACTAAAGAAGCATCAACCCGATTAAAACAAATGTTATTTTGGGATGTTAATAACGGAATTGCAAGACGTAGTTGGGCAAGAAATGACGAGGCTATTTTTGCCATTAAACGCGCCATGCAAACCGAGCCTAACTTAAAAGTAACATTACCAAATATTGTGGATGATGATTTATTGAATTCAATTTAAAACAAATATTGCTATGAAAACAATTATTAAATTTTTACCTATTGCTCTTTTAGCTATGGTAATCACGTCCTGTAGCTCAGTAAGAGTTGCTGCAGATTATGATAGAGATGTAGATTTTAACCAATACAAAACGTTTGCTTTCTTCAAATCTGGTATAGATAAAGCTGAAATAAGCGACCTTGATAAAAAACGTATCTTACGTGCAATAGAAGCAGAGTTATTAGCAAAAGGATACACAAAATCAGAAAATCCTGATATGCTAGTTAGCATTTTTACCAAATCTAACCAACGTGTTGATGTTTATAATAACTCTTGGGGCTTTGGCGCTTGGGGATGGGGCGCACCTGGTTGGGGATGGGGCTGGAATATACAACCTAATGTTTCTACCAGAACACAAGGTGTTTTATTTGTAGACCTTATAGACGCTAAGAAAAAAGAATTAGTCTGGCAAGGACAAGGTACTGGTTACTTAAGTTCTAATATGGAAAAGAAAGAACAAAGAATAAAAGAATTTGTTGCAAAAATCATGGAGAAATATCCTCCTGGAAGTATGCAATAAGAATAAGAAAGGCGACTAAGTAAATTGTCGCCTTTTTTTATTTTAAGGGTAATATTCTTTAGCGTGACCATTATCTACTAACCATTGGTTAACTTCTAATCCATCTTCTAAAATAATATTTGCTAAATAACGACCATATTTACCTTGTTTATCTTTGTAAGAACGTATTGTTACTTCTTTCCCTAACACCATTTCTCTTAGTATATCTCTAACAATAATACCTTGCTCTCTTTCTTCTCCTCTAAGCTCTGGAGTATCTATACCGTAAAGACGTAATTTCATTTCTTGAAAATGTAAAAAACCTAAATCTACCATTGCTGTTACAGTATCTCCATCATAAACGTCTATAATCTTTGCTTTGTAATTGTACATATCTAATTGTTTAATAGCTATTTAAATATATAAAAACTAAGTGAAATACAGTCAATCAAAATAATATATGCAATAAAAAAACCCTTAAAACTAAAGTTTTAAGGGTTAGATTTATAACTTAATAAAGCCTTTATGATTAATCTTTATTTTGTTTAAAGTTATCAAACTCACTTATTTGCTCTTCTTTTGGCCAAGTGTTGTTTGATGTGTCAACGTCTGCAGTTTCTAGTTTTGGATCTACTGTAATTTTTACAATTTCTTTTTCAGAAGCTACAGCTTTACTTACTTCTTTGTCGTTAAGTCTCCAGATTTGCGCTGGATAAGTTTCTGTTTTTGATGTTCCGTCTGCATAAGTATACTCTACAATTATTGGCATTACCAATCCTCCTGGTTTTTCAAAAGTCACATTATAAAAATACTTCGGCTCTTTTAATTGCTTTTGTTCTGCAGGAGTAAAGTTATCCATAATGTATTCTTTTAGTGATTGAGAACCTTCCATTAAGCTTTTTGCTTTCATGTCTTCTTTGTAATCTTCACTTCCTTCTTCTACCATATAAACTAACGGTGGTAAATCACTTAAACTCATACCACGCGCTTTAACCATGTCTTTGATTTGCTGTGTTGGTTCATTAGATACATAAAACTTTTTAACATCTTTAATTGCTATATCTACATAATCTGTTGTATAAAACCATCCTCTCCAAAACCAATCTAAATCTACAGCAGAAGCATCTTCCATTGTTCTAAAGAAATCTTCTGGAGTTGGGTGTTTAAACATCCATCTTTGTGCATATGTTCTAAAAGAGTAATCAAATAATTCGCGTCCCATAATTGTTTCACGTAAAATATTTAACGCTGTAGCTGGTTTTCCGTAAGCATTATTACCAAACTGATAAGTATTTAAACCTTTTGTCATAATTGGTGCTATGTAATCTTGATCACCACCCATGTAATTAACAATTTTTTCTGCAGGACCACGTCGTGAAGGATACTTGTCCATACCTGGAGATAAAGAAGACGGATACCACTCGGCAAAATCTTGTTCTGCTACGTATTGAGAAAATGTATTTAAACCTTCATCCATCCATGTCCATTGACGCTCGTCACTATTAACAATCATTGGGAAGAAGTTGTGTCCAACCTCATGAATAATTACACTTATCATTCCGTATTTTACACGATCGCTATAATTACCATCTGCATCTGGTCTTCCATAGTTCCAGCAAATCATTGGGTATTCCATTCCTTGATTTTTAGCATGAACTGAAATTGCTTTATGATAAGGATAATCAAAAGTCATACGAGAATACGTTTTTAAAGTACTTGCTACTGCTTTTGTAGACCATTCTTCCCACAAAGGATTTCCTTCTTTAGGATATAATGATACTGCCATTACATCTTTATCTCCTATTTTAACAGCCATCATATCCCAGATATAGCGTCTTGATGTTGTAAATGCAAAATCACGAACATTTTCAGCATATAGCTTCCATGTTTTTTTCTTTGTTGCTTTTGTTTTTTCTGCTGCTCTTGCTTCTTCTTCTGTTACGATTAAAACAGGCTCTTCATAAGATTTTTTTGCTTTCTCATAACGTTTCATCATTTCTTTAGAAAAAACGTCTTTACGGTTAGTTAATTTACCTGTACCATCTAACATATGATCTTCTGGTACTGTAATGTTCACCTCAAAATTACCAAATGGTAGTGCAAACTCATCACGTCCCCAAAATTGAGAGTTTTGCCATCCTTCTACATCATTATAAACTGCCATACGAGGATAAAACTGAGCTATAACGTATGCTCTATTATCGTCTTCTTCAAAGTACTCGTAACCAGAACGACCTCTTCCTTCTACGTGATTATTAATATTATACCACCACTTAATTTTAAAAGTAAATTGGTCTCCAGATTTTAATACTGAAGGCATTTCTACTCTCATCATTGTACGATTAATCATGTGTGGTAAAGCATTACCTTTTTCGTCTTTTACATATTCTATGTTAAAGCCTCCATCAAAACCTTCTGTCATATAGCTATTAGCAAAAGATGATGTTTGTTGTGCTGGTGCTATACCGCTTCCTTGTATTAATGGTGTTTTAGAGTCTTTAGCTCTCATATTTTGATCTAATTGCACCCATAAATACTCTAGGTTGTCTGGTGAGTTGTTTGTGTACGTAATTGTTTCTTCACCGTAAATTCTAGCGTTAACATCGTCTAACTCGATGTCCATTTTATAGTCTGCTTGTTGTTGGTAATAAGCAGGACCTGGCGCACCAGACGCAGTTCTAAACATATTTGGTGTAGAAAACTCGTCGTATAATTGCTTAAACTTGTTGTTGTTTGTGTGACCTGGTTGTCTTTCTTTTTTGTCTTCAGCTTGGTCTTGCGCAAATACACTTGCTGAAACAAATAAAGCTGAAAGGAATAAATACTTTAGTTTTTTCATTTTTAGAATTAGTTATAAAGGATGTGAATTTAACAAAATTTAACGTTGCTATAAAGGCTTTACTAAAAGTTTAACAAACCTTTATCGTTCTGTGCAGTTAATACCACGGTTTTATTTTTGTTATTAATGTTGGTTCTTATAACGTTTTTTTGATCTTCAAACATATCAAACAAAACTTTATTTTTAATTTGGAAAGTAGAAATTGATTTTATGTTTTCTATCTCTAGGTAACAATGCATAATACCATCATCATACTTTTTACCTATAAAATTTGGTATTACCTCTTGGTTATTTATTGATATTTCAATCTTTGTTAAAAGATATTTTTTAATGTAATCGTCTATTTGTGTTTCGTCATCACCTCTATCTAAAGTTATATTTTTGTCGTATCTTTTTCTTAATACACTTTCAAAATCATCAATAAATATTCTAGAAATTATTTGCACAGATTGTTGCTCTTCAACAAACTCTATTTGTGTAATACTTACATAATATTTGTGTAGTGTATTAAAAGAGCATAAAAAGAAAATTGCTATTACAGATATTAGTTTAATTGATTTCATTTAAGTGTATTATTTAGAGTCACAAATCTAATGGTTAGTAACCAAAAACCATTCTAATTAATTATCATTTTGTATTTGACTTACATTTTTAATAAACTCATTATACTTATCTGTAAAAAATTGTAATGCTTCTAAGTTACTTTTTGTACATCTTGGTCTAAAGTTTGGATCTTCTTGACAATAGTAAAAAAACTCGTCTTTTTTGTCTTCTGGTAAGGGATTTTGGGTAAAAAAATCTTCGATTAAATCATTTTTTAATCTAGCTAATAACGCGTCATTACTTTCTAATCTTACACGTTCTTTTAACATTTTTGTGCGACCAGTAATAGTGTTTAAAAACTTATTAAAGTTAACAGCAGCACCTAAGCCTATTGCAAACATTTTTTCGTTTCCGCCTGCTTCATTAAGTCGGTTTTCGTTTTGGGTTAATGGTTTTCCTTTGTAACCAGGTATACCTACATCATAAAAGTTAATATCTGCTTTTGCTGTTGAGGAAGAAACATCTTTATTTAAATCTCCAGAGAGTTGTTTGGTTAAAAAAACTTCATCCAAATCATTAGTAAATAATTCTAATTTTGCGTTTAAAGTTTTTGTCTTAATATTTTCTTCTGATACAACTTTAACTAAGACTTGATATTGGACACCTGAAAAAACAATAGTATCATTTTGCTTTGCCTTGATTTTAAAAACTCCTAAACTATCTGTTGTAGCATTTGTCAAAGATGTTTTATTTAGAACATGAATATTTTCTAAATCATCATCTGCAACTATCTGACCTTTTATAGTAACCGTTTGAGATATTGAAAATTGTACAATAAAAGCTAACAATATAAAAAGTTGATTACTCTTTTTCAACTGGATTCTCACTTAAAAATTTTTTGCTTTTTTTATTTAAATCCTCTATTAACTGTATCTCTTTACCTTTTTCTAAAAGTGAGACGTCAAAATCATTATTTTGCACAAATGCTATAAAAGCTTCTACTTGTTCTTCTGGTATGTTAAAATTTTTAGTGTAATAATCATGTTGGTATTTATCTGCTAAAGTCTGGGTTGGTATTTTCTCTGTTTCTGTATTAGTATTTTTAGATTTCTTTTTTGGTTTAAAAATTAAATTTACCAAACCTTCAACAATTGCAACACCGTTAGCTTGATAACGTATACGATCATTTTGATTCATCGCTGCATAATTTTCTACCTTACTATATTGATCATCAGAAAACTCGTAAACAGAAATATCATCTACTCCAAAATAAATAGCATCCATATCTGGATTAAACACCTCTACACTTTCAATATCTTCTTTTAAAACACCAGTTAAATCGTATGGTAATATTACAACTTCATCTAACTTATTAACTCGTTCTACTAAAAAAACAGTCATTTGTTTATTTTTAATAATAGATTCTGTTACAGTTAAACTAAAGTCTTTAAACTGAAGCGCAGACACCTCTACCTTATCATTAAGCATAACTTGCAAGGTAAACTCACCTTTTTCATCTGTAATTGTTCCTTTATTAGAAGATATATTAAAAACTGTAACACCTTCTACATCTGGTGTATTTACAATAATTTTACCTTTTACAGTAACTCTGGTTGAATCTTGTGCTAAAGAAAAAATAGTGAAAAAGAATAAAGATAAGGATAGAAAATATTTCATAACGGTTGATTTTACTGTAAATTAAGCATTTTTACTCTTAATTTAATTCTAATTAGGCACTAAACTTTTGTTAAAAGCTAGCTTTACATAAATTTACAAAAACTATTTATTACAATGAAGCAAATAATTATTGCAAGCACTTCTACCGTACATGGCGGTCAATATTTAGATTATCTTCTAGACACATTAAAAATTCATTTTAAAGACACAGAAGAAGTTATCTTTATTCCCTACGCTAGACCTAGCGGAATCACACATAAACAGTATACAGAAAAGGCTAGCGATGCTTTTAATAAAATTGAAAAAAAATTAATTGGCTTACATACTTTTAAAAACCCAAAAGAAGCAATAGACAACGCAAAAGGTATTTTTGTTGGTGGCGGGAACACCTTTGTTTTAGTCAATGCCCTTTACAAATTTAATTTAATTGAAAGCTTACAAGACGCCATAAAAAAAGGAACTCCGTATTTAGGAACCAGTGCTGGAAGCAACATTTGTGGCCTTACCATGAATACAACTAATGATATGCCTATTGTTTATCCGCCAAGTTTTAAAACATTAGGTTTTGTGCCATTTAATATTAATCCACACTATTTAGATCCAAACCCAAGTAGCAAACACATGGGTGAAACTAGAGAAACCAGAATAAAAGAATTTCATCAATTTAATACACAACCAGTAATTGGTTTACGCGAGGGAAGTTGGATAGAAGTTAAAGACAACAATTTACAATTAAAAGGAAATTTACAAGCACGCATTTTTGAGCACAATCAAGAACCTTACGAAGTTGATCCTGATACATTCTTAAACGAATTGAAGTAAAGTACAAAAATTTAAAACAAATTATTTTTCATCAAAATATGTCATTCCGAACGAGGTACGAGGAGGAATCTCATATTCATATTATTAAGATGAGATTTCTCAATATGCTCGATATGATAAAAGCATCACAATAAATTATAAGGATTAAAATAAAAAAAGTCTCATCAAATTGATGAGATTTTTTTTTTAGCGGGAGACCGGTTTTACTTCGACTACGCTCAGTATAAACTTCTCACCCTAATCTTAGAGCGTTTAAATATTTCTTGAAATAAAAAAGCTTCATCGTTTTTGATGAAGCTTTTTGAGCGGGAGACCGGGTTCGAACCGGCGACATTCAGCTTGGAAGGCTGACGCTCTACCAACTGAGCTACTCCCGCTTTTTGCGGTGGCAAATATAAACAAAGATTTTAATTATTTGCAAAAAATTATAATTTCTTTAAAAAATGATAGCCTAAAATTTCAAAACCCTCGTTATAATAAAATTTGTGTGACGGGTAGTTTTGAACGTAAGTATTTAATTCACAAGTAGTACAACCTTTACTTTTGGCATAATCGTATAACCACTTAAAAAAAAGTTTACCAAGACCATTTCCTCTATATTTTTCTTCTATATAAACATGATCTACTTCCATACTTCTACCAACGTAATGTCTTGTTTGAAACCACATTCCTGACATACCAATTAAAGTATCGCCATCATAAACACCTGCACACTCATAATTTTGAGTAATCATTTCGGCAAAACGCTCTTTTAATACTGCATCAGAATTAGCATTATTAGTTAATTTTTGCATTAACGGAATAATGCTAAAAATTTCAGTTTTATCTATTATTTTAAACTTAAAAGACATCTCAATTTTTATTGCAAAATTAGTTAATTTTGAAATACTATTATACAAATAATGCAAATCATAGCAAGTACACAACGGTTATATTTAAGAGAATTTTCTGTAGATGATGCTATTCATTTTTACGAGATGAATTCTGACCAAGACGTACTAAAATATACTGGAGACAAACCGTTTTCTTCTAAAAATGAAGCAGAGCAATTCCTATTAAACTACAAAGAATACGAAAAACATAATATGGGAAGATGGGCAGTTTGCGATAAAAAGACAGATATGTTTTTAGGCTGGTGCGGATTAAAATTTCATCCTAAAGAAAACAAAGTTGAAGTTGGTTACCGCTTTTATAAAAAATATTGGAACAATGGTTACGCTACCGAAAGCTGCCAAGCGGCAATACATTATGGTTTTAAACACCTTAAACTTAAAACCATATATGCACATGCACATGTAGACAATTATGCATCACATAAAGTCTTAGAAAAATGCAACATGAATTATATAAAAACCTTTAATTATACTGGTATGCCTGCAAACTTATATAAAATAGAAAACCCTGATATTATAATTAAACAAATTACTGCATTACAAACCTATCCAGTACGTCATCCTGTTTTAAGGACTGGCAGACCTATTGAAGATTGCAAGCTAACTTTTGATGATCACGAAGACACATTTCACTTAGGTTTATATTATAAAAACAAGTTGTCTGGTGTAGTAAGTTTAATGAAACTTAACAACGAAAAATTTGAAGAACAATACCAATATCGCTTACGCGGAATGGGCGTTTTAGAACAGTTTCAAGGATATAGATTTGGCAGATTACTAGTAGAAACAGCCGAAATAATGGTAAAACAAAAAGGATCTAAACTACTTTGGTTTGATGCTAGATTAATTGCTGTTGGATTTTACAAGCGATTAGGTTTTACAATTATTGGCGACCAATTTGAAGTCCCTAAAGTTGGTCCACATTATGTAATGTATAAACGATTATAGATTTTATTTGTATTTCGTCTAAATTCATTCAACTAAAAAAACTAACTCAACAATTATCGATGAACTTTCGTAAATTGCTTTATCTAAATCAATTATCATGAGAAATTTTAAAGGTAGACTTCTAATTGGTGTTCTTCTTGCTGCATTTGCTTTGTTTAAATATTACAACTCAATGGAAACAAATGAGTACACAGGAAAGAAACAAGCGATCTCTATGACGCCAGACCAAGAAATTCAAATGGGTTTGCAAAGTCGTGATCAAATGGCAGCGCAACATGGTGGATTATATCCTAATCAAGAATATCAAGCATTTATAGATAGAGTTGGCAACAAACTAGTACAAAATAGTGTCGCAAAAGACACGCCTTACAAGTACGAGTTTCATTTACTTGCAGATAAAAATACAATTAATGCGTTTGCTTTACCTGGCGGACAAATTTTTATTACCTATGCCTTATTTTCTAAATTAGAAAACGAAGACCAGCTAGCTGGTGTTTTAGGACACGAAATTGGTCACGTTATTGGTCGTCATAGTGCAGAGCGTATTGCGAATTCTGAGCTTTGGCAAGGTTTATCAACTGCAGGTTCTGTTGGCGGTAATATGGGAGATGTAGTTAGTCAATATGGCATGTCTAAACTATTAAAAAATGGGCGTGGTGATGAGTTAGAAAGTGACGATTTAGGTGTACGTTTTATGATGCGTTCTGGCTATGACCCAGAAGAAATGATTGGCGTTATGCAAATTTTAAAACAAGCAGCTGGTCCAAACCGTGTACCAGAATTCCAGAGCACACATCCTGACCCAGAAAATAGAATTGAAAAAATTAAAGCCTCTATTAAAAAATACACAATAAACTAAAACGATTTAGTAGAAAACCAACAAAGTCCTGCAAATGCAGGACTTTTGTTTTTATATTTGTTATAATAAAATTTACAGTAATGAATAAAAAAGTCATCTTAATGATACTAGATGGTTGGGGAAAATCTCCAGACCCAAAAGTATCTGCAATAGATAATGCTAACACACCTTTTATAGACAGTTTATACACCAAATTTCCTAATGCACAATTGCGTACAGACGGACTACATGTTGGTCTGCCAGAAGGACAAATGGGAAATAGTGAAGTTGGCCACATGAATCTTGGTGCAGGACGCATTGTTTATCAAGACTTAGCTAAAATTAATCTTGCTGTAGAAAATAATACACTTGCCAAAGAACAAGTATTAATAGATGCTTTTAATTATGCAAAAGCAAATAATAAAGATGTTCATTTTTTAGGATTAGTAAGTAATGGTGGCGTACACTCGCACATCAACCATATTAAAGGATTAATTACAGCTGCTCAAAATGCTGGAGTTACAAATAGCTATGTTCATGCGTTTACAGATGGTCGTGATGTAGACCCAAAATCTGGTAAAGGATTTATTGAAGATTTAGAAAATTTCACTTCAAATACAAACACAAAAATTGCAAGTGTAACAGGTCGTTATTATGCAATGGACAGAGACAAACGTTGGGAACGTGTTAAATTAGCATACGATGCTGTAGTAAATGGTTTAGGTGAAAAAACGCAAGACTTATCAGATGAAATCCAGAAGAATTATGATAATGATATTACAGACGAATTTATCAAACCAATTATAAAAAAAGATGAAGCTGGTAATCCAATAGCAACTATTAAAGAAGATGACGTGGTTATCTTTTTCAACTTTAGAACAGATCGTGGTCGCGAATTAACAGAAGCGTTATCCCAACGCGATTTTCATGAACAAAACATGCATAAGTTGAATTTATACTACGTGACTTTAACTAATTACGACGAAACGTTTACAGGTATCAACGTTGTTTTCAACAAAGAAAATTTAACCGATACTTTAGGTGAAGTTTTAGAAAAGCATAATAAAACACAAATCAGAATTGCAGAAACTGAAAAATATCCTCACGTTACATTTTTCTTTTCTGGAGGACGCGAAACACCTTTTAAAGGCGAAAAACGAATTTTAAAAAATTCGCCTAAAGTAGCAACCTACGATTTAAAACCAGAAATGAGTGCTTACGAGCTTACAGATGCTTTAGTACCAGAATTAGAAAATGAAACAACAGATTTTGTTTGTTTAAATTTTGCAAACGGTGATATGGTTGGTCACACTGGTGTTATGGACGCTGCAATTAAAGCTTGCGAAGCAGTAGATAAGTGTGTAGAGAAAGTAGTTACTACTGCTTTAGACCATGGTTATACAACACTTTTAATTGCCGATCATGGTAATTGCGAAACTATGATAAATCCTGATGGTAGCCCAAACACAGCACATACTACAAATCCTGTCCCTGTTATTTTAATTGATAACGAATTAAAACATATAGAAAACGGAATTTTAGGAGATATGGCGCCTACCATTTTAAAATTAATGGGTGTAGAACAACCTGAAGCAATGACGCAAAAACCTTTAGTGTAATACTAAATAAATATAATTGTGATTAAAAAAATCCACTTCGTTTTGAAGTGGATTTTTCATTTTAAATCAATTGAATTTTAAATTCAAAAAATTAAATTTATTGTACTTTTACAATCTTATTTCTATATAAATGAATATACAAGGAAAAATAATAGCTGTAGATTTTGATGGCACTATTGTAGAAGATGCATATCCAGGTATAGGCAAACCTCGGTTATTTGCTTTTGAAACCTTAAAACGTCTTCAAAATGATGGTCATCGACTTATACTTTGGACCTATAGACATGGTAAACGTCTAGAGGAAGCTGTTAATTTCTGTAAAGACAATGGTATAGACTTCTACGCTGTAAATAAAAGTTTTCCTGAAGAAACTTTTAAAGGTGATGTAAGCCGAAAAATTAACGCCGATTTATTTATAGACGATCGTAATATTGGTGGTATTTTAGGTTGGGGAGAAATTTATCAAATGCTTACCAACCAAACACCGCAACAATCAAAACCTAAGAAAAAAGGCTGGTTTAAATTTTAACAACCAATCATTTCAAAATACGCTTTATCTATTTCTTCTCTGTGATCTGGATGAGCTATATTAACCAAAGCTTTTATACGCTCTTTAATAGTTTTCCCATAAAGGCTAGCCACACCAAATTCTGTTACAACATAATGTACGTGCGACCTTGTAGTTACTACACCAGCACCTGGTTTTAAAGATGGTACAATTCGACTAATACCATTTCTAGTTACAGATGGTAATGCTATAATTGCTTTACCGCCTTCACTTAAAGATGCGCCTCGTATAAAATCCATTTGTCCACCAACCCCAGAATACATATGCGCACCAATAGAATCTGCACAAACTTGTCCCGTCACATCTACTTCAATAGCAGAATTAATGGCTACCATTTTTGGATTTTGTTTAATAATCGAAACATCGTTTGTGTAATTTGATGCACGCATTTCTATAAATGGGTTATCGTCTACATAGTCATATAACTTTTGCGAACCAATTAAAAAAGTAGCCAAAGCACGACCACGATTAATTTCTTTATAGTTACCATTAATTACATCCTTTAAAATTAAATCTATAACACCATCAGAAAACATTTCGGTATGTAAACCTAAGTCTTTGTGATTAGTTAATCGGGCTAAAACTGCATTTGGAATACTTCCAATACCCATTTGCAACGTACTTCTATCTTCAATTAAACTGGCTACATATTCACCTATTTTTGCTTCAACTTCATTAGGTGGTAATGCATCGTGACTTGGTAATGGTTCATGATGTTCTACAAATTGGTCAATTTCGGAAATATGAATAATACCAGCACCATGTGTACGTGGCATATATTTATTAATTTGAGCTATTACAATTTTTGCATTATCTATTGCTGCTAATGTTGCTTCAACAGAAACACCTAAAGAACAATACCCATGTCTATCTGGTACCGATACGTGGATTAACGCTACATCTAAATCAATTATATTTCTTTTAAATAAAAGCGGTAATTCACTTAAAAATACTGGTGTGTAAGAACCATTTCCTTCTTTTAAAGTATGACGTACATTTTTACCTATAAAAAATGAGTTAACATGAAAACTATCTTTAAGCTCCGGATTTGAATAAGGTGCTTCACCTTCGGTATGTAAGTGGCATATTTCAACATTTTTTAGTTCTTCGTGTCTGGCAGACATTGCTTTTACTAAAGATTGCGGTGCAGCTGCTGCAGCTTGCACATATACTCTATCATTAGACTTTATAACTTTTACTGCTTCTTCTGCGGTTACTGGTGAATACATATTGGTTTTGTTTTATTTTACAAAATTACAAAGCATCGTATAGATAAATCCTGCTAAAAGTCATGTTTCTAAAAGAAATTTGACTTTTATTTTAAGTATATTTGCAGATATTTTAGAGATTATGATTATTGTAAAAACAAGAGAAGAAATAGAATTAATGCGCCAAGCTGCTTTAGTGGTATCTAAAACTTTAGGAGAAGTTGCTAAAGCTGTAAAACCTGGTGTAACAACACTTCAACTAGATAAAATTGCTGAAGAACACATAAGAGATCTTGGAGCTATACCTGGATTTTTAGGTTTATATGACTTCCCTAACACACTTTGTATGAGTCCAAACTCGCAAGTGGTACATGGTATTCCTAACGACAAGCCACTTGAAGAAGGAGATATAATATCTATAGATTGTGGTGCTATTTTAGATGGTTTTTACGGTGATCATGCTTACACATTTGCTGTAGGTGAAATTGATCCTGAAACAGAAAAACTACTTCAAGTTACTAAAGAATCTTTATATGTTGGTATCAAAGAGTTTAAATTAGGAAACCGCGTTGGAGATGTAGGTTATGCTATTCAAAAATATTGTGAAGATCATGGTTATGGCGTGGTAAGA
The DNA here is from genome assembly GCF_014191595.1 of Mesoflavibacter zeaxanthinifaciens subsp. sabulilitoris. Taxonomy (NCBI): domain Bacteria; kingdom Pseudomonadati; phylum Bacteroidota; class Flavobacteriia; order Flavobacteriales; family Flavobacteriaceae; genus Mesoflavibacter; species Mesoflavibacter zeaxanthinifaciens. Next base: position 34,103 of record NZ_JACHWV010000004.1, read on the forward strand.
GAATTAGTAGGTCATGGATTAGGGCGCACTATGCACGAAGATCCAGAAATGCCAAATTACGGAAAACGAGGAAGAGGAAAAAAGTTTATTGAAGGTATGGTCGTAGCTATTGAACCTATGATAAACATGGGAACAAAACGAATTAAACAACACCGTGATGGCTGGACAATTACAACTTTAGATGGTAAACCTAGCGCACATTTCGAGCATGATGTTGCTATTGTAGATGGTAAACCAGAGCTATTATCTACTTTTAAATACATTTATGACGCTTTAGGTATTGAAAGTGACGAGGAAGATGAATTTAGACAACAAGCTTTAGTTTTATAGACCTAAAGACACGAATTACACTAATTCTCACTAATAATTCACTTTCTATTGAAAAATTTAATTTATAAAGATGAAGCTTATAAGATAATTGGTCTTTGTATGGAAGTACATAACCAACTTGGAAAAGGTTTTAATGAAGTTGTATATGCTGATGCTTTAGAAATCGAATTAATTGATAACAATATAGCTTATTCTAGAGAAACTAAATTTGCAATAAGCTATAAAGGAAACACTTTACCTCATAAATATAAAGCAGATTTTATCATTGATGATAAAATAATTTTAGAACTAAAAGCTATTGAAGCTTTAAATTCTGCTCATGTAAAACAAACATTAAACTATCTTGCTGTCTCAAAATTAAAATTAGGTTTATTAATTAATTTTGGTGATGAAAGTTTAAAATATAAACGAATTGTCTTGTAATAATTTGTGTTAATTCGTGAAATTAGTGTCAAAAAAACTCTTTAAACACATACTTAATTTTATACCGAGACCTATTTTAATTAGGTTAAGTTATTTAGCTAAACCTGTTTTAGCTTTTGTTTTAAGAGGCAAAAAATATACAGACCCAATAGATGGTAAGAGTTTTAAGTCTTTTTTACCTTATGGTTATGGTAAGCAAAGACCTAATGTACTGTCGCCTTCTACATTAAGCTTAGAAAGACATAGACTTTTGTGGCTCTATTTAAAAAATGAAACAGATTTTTTTACTTCTAATAAAAAAGTACTTCATTTTGCTCCAGAACAAGCATTTTACAAACGCTTTAGGCAACTTAAAAATTTAGATTACACAACAACAGATTTACTATCTCCATTAGCAGATGTTAAAGCAGATATTTGCGATTTACCCTTTGAAGATAATACTTACGATGTTATTTTATGTAATCATGTGTTAGAACATATTCCTGATGATACTAGAGCAATGCAAGAACTGTATCGTGTTTTAAAACCTAACGGAATGGCGATTTTGCAAATACCACAAGACTTAAATCGTGAAACTACTTTTGAGGATAACACCATTACAGACAAAAAAGAACGTGCTGAAATTTTTGGTCAATACGATCATGTACGCATTTACGGTCGTGATTATTTTGACAAACTTAGAAGCATAGGTTTTAAAGTTGAAGAAGTAGATTATACAGCTAAACTTTCTTCAGAAAAAATAGACAAATACCGTTTAGCAAAAGGAGAAATTATTCCTGTTTGTTATAAATAGAAACAATTATGACACAACAAACTTTTATCATTACAGGTGCATTTTTTGGTATGTTAGCCATAATATTTGGTGCTTTTGGAGCTCATGCTTTAAAAAAAATCTTATCAGAAAATCAACTTAAAAGTTTTGAAACCGGTATTAAATACCAAATGTATCATGCTATTGTTTTATTACTTCTTGGGTTTAATTTTCAGTTTTCAACTTCTGCAATGTATTGGTGTTTCACTTTAGGTATTCTACTTTTTTCTTTTAGTATTTACGGTTTGGTTTTAAGTGATGCAAAAGGAAAAAAACTAAAGTTTTTAGGTCCAATTACACCTATTGGCGGCTTACTTTTTGTGATTGGTTGGTTGTTATTAATACTTAAAGCTATTAACTTTTAATTTTATTCAGGAAAACCATTAAAAGACTTCGTTTCTAACTCTCCTTTTTCGTTTTCAAAAATTAAATACACTTGTAATTCTGGGTGTTTTGCTAAAAAGTAATCTACTTTTTTTATTCCCATTGCTTGAAATGCTGTAGCATAACCATCTGCCATCATACATTTATCTGTAATTACTGAAGCACTTAAGATTCTGGTTCGTGTTGGATAGCCTGTTTTTGTATTTATAATATGAGCGTATTTGTTACCGTTATTATCTACCTTAAACTTTCTGTAAGTTCCTGAAGTAGCCATAGCTTTATCTGTAATACCAATAACCTTAGAATAACTTTGAGAGCCATCAAAATTTGGGTTTTCTATGCCAATTGCCCATTCTTTTTGTTTATTTAAATTTATTCCCTTAGCTCTTAACTCTCCTCCTATATCTACCAAATAATTAGTTATGCCTTTACTTTCTAAAAAATCTGCTATAACATCTACACCATAACCTTTAGCTATAGCATTAAAATCTATAAACGTATTAGTGCGTTTCATTATAACTCCGTTTACAACACCAACACGATTAAAACCTACAGATTTCATTAAACTATCCACTTTAATACTATCTACAGCAGATTTATTATTCTCTGATCCAAAATTCCATGCGTTTACTAACTTACCAATCGTTGGATCAAAAACTCCTTCTGTTTCTCTGTAAATTTTCTTAGCTGCCTTAAAAACAGTGTCAAAATGAGGATCTGTATTTACGCTTTCGTTTCTATTAATTTTTGAAATATTTGAAGACGGAATGTAATTTGACATAGATTGATTTAGTACTTCAAAAATACTATCAAATTGCTTTTGATAACTTTTACTGCCAACATCATAATATTGTATTTGATAAGCAGTGCCAAAAATTGGTCCTTTAATTTTTACTAATTCTGGTTCGTTTTTACAAGAAATAAAAACTAATAACAATAATAAAATTGAAGATAAACGCTGTAACATAAATTTAATTTAAATGAGTTTCTATCACTTGGATGCCATTATATTCTATTAAATACTCTTCATTTAAGTATATCGGTAAATCCTCTCCTTTTGGATTACCTAAACCAACACCAGCATATAAAACTTTTGCATTATGCTCTTGAGCATGTTTTTTAAAAGATTCCATCCAAACGACATCATAATTATTAGCATTTTCAGGTAAAATTACAGCTTTTACTATTACAAAGTAGTACTGTTTATTTTTATCCATACAAACAAATTGCGGATGTCTTTTTAGCTTACTATTTATAGCAATAAACTCGAAACCACGTTGTTCTAAGTCTTTTCCAACATGGTTCATTGCTAGATTATGAAGTTCTTGTTTTGTTAAGGCTTTACTCATAGTACAAAAATACGTTTTAACATTTATTTGCTGAAATTTTCTTATTTTAAAAGAAGAAAATCGCTAAGAAATTTAAAATGAAAACATCAACAAGATTTGATAACGCTATTAAAAAACTATACACAGCTTTTAATGAAAATCTATTAAACCCTGAATGTTGTAAACAATGTGCTGTTGGAAATATTTTAGATCAAAAAGATGCTTGGAAATATTTATCTGATGATCATGGCTCTTTAAAGTTGAATTATCTTGGACTAGTACATCAAAATTTAGGAAGAACTTTTAACGGATATTCGCCATTAGAATTACTAAAAATTGAAGCTGCTTTTTTGAAAGGTTGTGGTTACGAACTACCACTTAATCATAAAAATAAAAGACCTAAAAACTCAACAAATAAAGACATACTATTTAATGGTTTAAAAGAAACAATTAAAGTGCTTTGCAGCTTTGATAATATTGAAAATATTATGGATTATTCCAACGTATTTAAAGCTGTAATTACAAAAAATAGTGATTTAAAATTTACAAATTTTGAATTTGAAAATGTTTAAAATAAAAAAGCCCAACACTTTAGTATTGGGCTTTTCTAAATATATATCATTAATCTACTTCACTACAATTCTTTTAAATGCAGACTTATTACCTGCTTCAACTTTAAGTATATAAATTCCTGTTGAATTTGTATTTAAATTAATAGTCTTATTAAATATTGAATTGTTGTTAGAGTATAAATTATTAAAAATTTGACGACCTCTAATATCAAATAAAGAAAGGTTAACATCTTGATTGGTGCTTAAAGCAATAGTCACTTTGCCATTTGTTGGGTTTGGATAAACTGCAAATTGATCAAAATCAAATTCTGAAGTTGATAATGCTGCAGGCACACCAAAATAATAAGTCCCTTCAATTCCTGAAGTAAATGTTCCTGATAATTTATAGTCTGAACCAAAAGATGAGACTGAAGCTGATACTACTTCTGTTGTAACGCCATTATCTCTTAATATACTAATCGAATTTCTACTTTGTCCAGTAGTAGCTTCGTAACCTAATATTTCTGCTTCAGTAAAATAAAAATCTACATTAACATTAGAAGTCGTAAGTATATTTGAAGGTGTTATAGTAAACGTCTTATCTGTTACATAATTAGACACTGAACTTCCGTTATAACTCTGTGCACTAGTACCTGCTCTAGATACAGATATGTCTACACAACCAAAATCATCATTATTTACATTGGTTATATCTAACATTAAATCTGTACTAACAGAATCTGAAGCGTAGACAGTTCCACTAGATCTTAAAGCTAATAAATCATTAGATGTACCTGTATTAACATCTATTTGTATACTTTTAGAAACTATTGCTTCAAAATTTATATTATCTAATAAGAACAGTCCTTCTGTTACACCATTACCAACATTTGTTCCTGGACTATTATGCCTAAATGCTAAATAACCTGTCTGACCAATATAAGCAGACATATCTATATTTCTAAACTCACCATTATCATCAAGTGTATTTCCTGAGTCAATTAAATTACCGCTAGTTATAGTGTTTACATTAGTGTTATCTGTAGTCCAATAAACCTCATATGGTTCACTATCTCCATATCCTGCAATACCATAAGATAAGTTAACTGAAGATGCATTAGAAGGTATAGAAATCATATCAGACAGTAAGAAATTATCTGGTGTAAAATTAGCTCCCGTGCCAAAAATTGCACCATTAGATTCTGAAGCAAAAAATACACTTACAATTGCTCCATTACCATATAAATCTGTACCTGATGAATTAGCGCTTAAGAAATTATTTCCATCACCATCATTATCTATCACAAACCAATTAGTAGTATCTGTTGTTTCTAAATTAGAATCTATTAGAGTAATTGTTTGAGTATTTACCGGAACAACATCATCATCTGTAATTACTAATGTAAAGTTATTATTACCTGCTGTAGCATCTCCTCCATTAGCATTAACTGTAAAAGTTAAATCTATACTTTCTTCGCCTTCAACAAAGCCATCATTAAAAACTCTTATTACTACAGACTGTGTTGCTGTTGAACCTGCACTGAAGACTACTGAATTATTTAAAAGCGTATAATCTTGTGCATCTGCTGTTGCCCCTTGTACTGATAAGTTAACAGTTGTGTTTTGAGAAGCTCCTTCGGCAATTGTCAAATCTACAGTTACATCTGTAAAATTACAATCAGACCCTTCAATAACATTATCACTAGCTAAAGCAAAAGAAATTATAGGTCCAGCGTTACCTGTATTAGAACTTGCTAACTCAGATCGACCAGGAGAGTTTTGCATAACTACAGCCATTCTTGCAACTTGATCTGCAGTAAATAAATTCATACAAGTATCAAAACTATAATCCATAAAGTTTTCTACCATATCTCTATCTCCGCCAGTACAGGTATCGTTAGTATTTGGACAACCTGAACTTGATCCATTTTGGTTTGGTGTATCATTACAAAAATCGTCTACACTACAATTTCCATCTCCCCAAATATGTCTTAGACCGATCCAGTGACCAATTTCATGAGTTAAGGTTCTTCCTGCTGCATAAACACCTCCGTTTGGATGTGGGTTAGCTACAGATCCTATTGATGTATATAAACAAACAACACCATCTGTATTTGCAGATCCTCCTGAAGCTGGCATACCAGGTAATCCTGAACTATCAGGAAACTGAGCATATCCCAATAATCCACCTCCTAAATTTCCTGTCCAACAATTAGCATATAATGTTCTGTCCCAAATTGTAGCAGGTTTAATTGTATTATCAAAATCTGCAGTTGATAATTGTCCAGGATATCCGTATACACGATTAATACCTGGTTCTGCTAAAGGATTTCCATTGGGATCTACTTGAGCAGGGACAAATACAATTTGTGCATCTGCTGCTACAGAAGACCAATATCCTGTTGCTCCGCCTGCTTGGTTAGAAAAATCAAGATTTAATTGTTCGATTTGAGCATTTACATACTGAGCATCTAAATCTGCTGCATCACCTTGTGTTCCAGAAACTACATGAAAGATAATAGGAATAGTATATACTTGCATTTGAGCAGATTCTACACTATTAGCGACTCTTGAAGCCTGTTGAGCTTTATACTGCTGAACTAAAGGAGCAATCCAATCTTCAAACTGTTGTTTAGATTGCACATTTGGGTTGTTTAATCTATACTTGTTATTCATTTCTTCAGTAAGACAACGAACAACACCATTCTCATTTAAGAATCTTTGATTTTCTTCATTTAATAAAACATCCTGCTCTGTATTAGGATGATTATGACTAATACTTTTAGAATTTTCTTTATTAATCTTTCTATTTTGAGAGAAACTGAGATTGACACTTAACAAAAGTATCGCCATTAACAATAATTTAGTATTTTTCTTCATACATATAACAATATTTACATTTGACCGATGCAAATTAACTTTTAAACTCAAAAATAGAATGATTTTAATCATTTTTCGATAAAAAACTATAAAAAAAGGAAATATTCGGTTTTTTTTTATTTTAAGTAATAAAAAAAGCCAATGTAAACACATTGGCTTTTTTATTTGAAGAGGTTTTATACTATCCTCCAAAGTCATCAAATCGGATGTTTTCATCTGGAATACCAAAATCTTCACCCATTTTTTGTACTGCTTTATTCATTAAAGGAGGACCACAGAAATATAACTCTATATCCTCTGGTGTATCATGATGATTTAAGTAGTTATCTATTACACAATTATGAATAAACCCTACAAAACCATCTCCTTCTTCATCATGTATATCTTTCTTAACTTTCCAGTTATCTTCTTCTAAAGGTTCTGAAAGTGCTAAGTAAAATTTAAAGTTAGGGAAGTCTCTTTCTAACTCACGGAAATGTTCAATATAGAATAATTCGCGTTTAGAACGACCACCATACCAATATGTTACTTTACGTCCTGTTTTTAATGTTTTGAATAAATGATATAAGTGAGAACGCATTGGTGCCATACCTGCTCCTCCACCAACGTAAAGCATTTCTGCATCAGATTCGTTAATAAAGAACTCTCCATAAGGTCCAGAGATTACACACTTATCACCTTTCTTTAAGTTAAATATGTATGATGATGCTACACCTGGATTTACGTCCATCCATCCATTTTTATTTCTATCCCATGGTGGCGTTGCAATACGAACATTTAACATAATCTCTCTACCTTCTGCTGGGTAAGAAGCCATAGAGTAAGCACGTTCTACAGTTTCATCATTTTTCATTACTAATGGCCATAAATTGAATTTATCCCATTCTGCCTGAAACTTATCCGGTGAATCGTGTTCTTCTGGATGTGCGGTAATATCCATATCTGAATATTTCACTTCACATTTAGGAATTTCAATTTGAATATATCCACCAGCCTTGTAATTCATATCCTCAGGGATTTCAACTACAAACTCTTTAATAAAAGAGGCTACATTGTAATTACGTACAACTGTTGCTTCCCATTTTTTGATACCAAATACTTCTTCTGGTATAGTAATTTCCATGTCTTGTTTAACTTTTACTTGACAAGCTAAACGAGCACCGTGTTGTAGTTCTTTTCTTGTAAAGTGAGGTGTTTCTGTTGGTAAAGCTTCTCCTCCTCCATCTAAAACGTGACATTCACATTGGATACAAGTTCCACCACCACCACATGCAGATGGTAAGAATATTTTTTGGTTACCTAATGTTGATAATAATGTACCTCCTGATGATACTTCAATTTCTTTTTCACCATTTATTTTAATAGTTACAGGACCTGATGGTGATAATTTTTGCTTAACATATAATAATAATGATACTAATACCAATGTTATTACTAAGAATGCGATAACAGTTGTTAAAACTGTTCCTAATGTACTTGCTGCTAAAATCATATTACTCTACTGTTGTATTGTTAGCTATAGTTGAGTTATTCTCTATAACCTTAGTTTCGGTTTTATCTTGCTTTTCAATTTGAGCTGCTTGTTCTGTTTTTTTAGAACCTTCATCATCTCCTCCAGTTAACATTCCTCCAAAACTCATAAATCCAATTGCCATAAGACCAGTAATAATAAATGTAATTCCTAGTCCTCTTAAAGGAGCTGGTACGTTAGAATAACGAATCTTTTCACGGATTGCTGCGATAGCTAAAATTGCTAAGAACCAACCTATACCAGAAGCTATACCATAATTAAATGCTAAACCTATAGTTTCGATTTCTCTAGACTGCATAAATAAAGATCCTCCTAAAATTGCACAGTTTACTGCAATTAGCGGTAAAAATATACCTAGTGAGTTATATAATGAAGGAGAAAACTTTTCTACAACAATTTCTACTAATTGTACCATGGTTGCAATAGTTGCAATAAACATGATAAATGATAAGAAACTTAAATCATAACTAGCATATTCTTCTCCTAACCAAGATAATGCACCTGGTTGTAGTACATATTGATCTAAAAGCCAGTTTATAGGCACAGTAACTGCTAATACAAAGATTACTGCAGCACCTAATCCTACAGCTGTTGATACTTTTTTAGATACTGCAAGGTAAGAACACATCCCAAGGAATGTTGCAAATACCATGTTATCTATAAAGATTGATTTGAAAAATAATTCTATATGTTCCATATGTTATTTTTTGATGTCTTTTTGAAATATTTCAAAAAACGAGTCAATGTTTAGTCTTCTATTAAATCTTTGTTTCTGCTACGTTGTACCCAAATAATAATTCCTACAACAATTAATGCCATTGGCGATAATAACATAAATCCGTTATTTTCATATCCTATTGCATACAATCCTGATTTTTCGATTGGATCTCCTAAAACTTTAAATCCTAATAAAGTACCAGAACCTAATAGTTCTCTAAAAAAACCTACTATTATTAATATAACACCGTATCCTAATGCGTTACCTATTCCATCAAGGAAAGATTTCCACGGTCCATTACCTAAAGCAAATGCTTCAAAACGTCCCATAATGATACAGTTTGTAATAATTAAACCAACGAATACAGAAAGTGTTTTACTTAACTCGTAAGCAAAAGCTTTTAGTACTTGATCAACAATAATTACAAGAGCAGCTACAACAATAAGTTGTACTATAATTCTAATTTTTGAAGGTATGATATTTCTCATTAAAGAAATAACAACGTTACCAACTCCTAATACAAATAATACAGAAATTGCCATTACTATAGAAGCTTTAAGTTCTGCAGTAATTGCTAACGCAGAACAAATACCTAATACCTGTATAGTAATTGGGTTATTATCTGCTAATGGATCTGTAATTAATTTAGCGTCTTTTTTTGAAAGTAGTCCCATAATTAATTAGCTTGATTTTTTAATGTTTCAAAATAAGGCATGTATAACTTCAAGTCATTTTTAATCATAGCACTAACTCCATTACCTGTAATGGTAGCTCCTGCCAGAGCATCTACCTCATAATCTGTTTTATCTTCATTTTTAGGATCGTTATTTCCTTTTGCAACTGTTATACCTTTAAACACTCCATTATCTGTTAGTAAGTGTTCTCCATAAAAGTCATCCATAAAATAACGTTGTTTAATGTTTGCTCCTAAACCTGGTGTTTCTCCTTTATGGTCAAAATACACACCTTGAACAACCATATCTTTATCCATAGCAATATAGCCCCAAATAGCGTCCCAAAGTCCTTTACCATATATTGGTGCTACGTAAAATGTATTACCATCTTTTTCTCCAATAAATAAAGGTAAACGTCTTGTTTCTCCTGCTTTTGCTTTTGCTTGTTCTTTTTTAACATCGATTAAGTAAGCCTCGTCATTTTCTTTAATATCATTACCTTCTATTACAATTTGTTTAGTAATGTATTTTGAAAAAGCTTCGCTAACCTTATCTGTAGAAATAAATGCAACATCAGTTTCTCCATTGTCATTTACTCCCATAGCGTAAAGAATGTTTTGTTGTTTTTCCATTCTTTCGTTTTCTTTTATAGTAGGCTTTAAAGATGCTGCTGTAAAAGCTAATAAAGCACCAACTACAACTACCATTCCTATGGCAAATAATACGGTATATAAATTACTATCTGTTTTGTTTGACATGACTAAGCAGTTTTAACTTTTAAACGTTTCATTCTACGTTTTACATTTGCTTGTACAACGTAATGGTCAATTGTTGGTGCAAAAACATTCATTAAAAGAATAGCTAAGAAAACACCTTCTGGATAAGCTGGATTAAATACACGTATCATTATTGATAGGAAACCAATTAAAAACCCATATATCCATTTCCCTTTATTAGTTTGAGATGCTGTAACAGGATCTGTTGCCATGTAAACAGCACCAAACAAGATACTTCCAATAATTAAATGTTGCCAGAAAGGAACACTCATTAAGCCATAAAACTTACTAGTTTCTCCTATCCAACCTGCATCTACTACTCCATTAAAAATTAATCCCATAGATAAAGCTCCAATTATTGTAGATAGGATAATTCTCCAGCTTCCTATTTTAGTAAAGATTAAGAATAATGCTCCTACTATAATTAATAACTTAGAAGTTTCTCCTACTGAACCTGGAATAAAACCGTAGAACATGTCCATGTAGTCAATTCCGGCTAGACTACTGTTTTGAGCATAGGCACCTAATAGTGTTTCACCTGAAATAGCATCTGGTGTACCTGCTCTTTCAACTGCTCCGTGTACCCATACTTTATCTCCAGACATCCATGTTGGATAAGCAAAGAATAAGAATGCACGAATAGTTAATGCTGGGTTTAAGATATTCATTCCTGTACCACCAAAAACTTCTTTACCTATAACTACACCAAAAACAACTGCTACAGCTAACATCCATAATGGGATATCTACTGGAACAATTAATGGTACTAACATTCCTGTTACAAGGTAACCTTCTTCTACTTCGTGACCTTTAATTACTGCAAAAATAAATTCGACTAAAAGACCAACTCCGTAAGATACTATTACTAAAGGTAAAACTGTCCAAGCACCGATAACAAAATTATCCCATGTTAAGAAGTTTCCAAATAAAGAAGCTTCTCTTGTTATACCTGCAGCAGCATCGATAGCTGCATAGTGTTGGTAACCTGCGTTAAAAATACCGAAGATTAAACATGGTATTAATGCCATGATTACAGTATTCATTGTACGCTTTAAATCGTCTGCTGCCTTTACATGAGTTCCTCCATGAGTCGTTTCATTTGGCAGATATAAAAAAGTATGTATTGCATTAAATGCTGGCGCCATTTTGGTGCCCTTATACTTTTCTTTTAAATTGTGTAAGTTACTTTTTAAACCCATTATCCAATTTCTTTAAGCATTAAGTCTAATCCTTCTCTAATTATTTTTTGATGTGGTTGTTTTGACACACAAATAAATTCTGTTAATGCAAAATCCTCTGGTGCAACCTCATACATCCCTAAAGCTTCCATTTCATCTAAATCTTTATACATACAAGATTTTAAGATTTGTAATGGATAAATATCTAAAGGAAATACTTCTTCATAACTTCCTGTTACTACAAAAGCTCTATGCTCTCCGTTAGTATTTGTATCTAAGTTATATTTTTTGTTTGGCGATAACCAAGAAAAAGTTAAAGCTCTTGATGTAGATATCTTATTAAATACAGGCTTATTCCAACCAAAAAACTCGTAATCGTCTCCTTCAGGAATTACCGTAATTATGTTACTGTAGTAATCTAAATATCCGTCTGGTTTAACTTGCTTTCCTGTTAAGACATTTCCTGAAATAATACGGTCATTACCATCTTTATCAACACCATTATCATAAATCATAGTAGACACTTCACTTCCTATTTTAGTACGGAAATATCTTGGCTTTTTAACAGATGCTCCTGCTAGCGCGATAACACGTTCTGCATTAAACTTTCCTGTTAAAAGTAATTCTCCTATGATTACTAAATCTTGTGCATTTACTGTCCAAACAACTTCACCTTTATTAATCGGATCTATTTTGTTGATTTGTGTTCCTACATTACCAGATGGATGTGGACCAGACACTTTGTGTACTGTTACATTATTTAAGTTAGCTAATGGTGAGTTACCATTTTTACCAACAGAAACATGCACTGCTCCTTCTGTTAACTTACTTAAAGCAGTTACTGCAACTTGAAGTTCAGCTTCTTTACCTTGCAGTGTATAATCTAAATCTGCTGCTAATGGCGCACTTGCATAAGCCGAGATAAAGATAGACTTTGGCGTACCATTAGGCTTTGCTACAACATCGTAAGGACGTTGTTTGATAAAAGCCCAACAACCTGATTCTAATAACCTAGACTTTACTGCTTCTGCATTTGCAGACTGTACGTCTAACTTTCCAAAATCTTCGTAAGCTTGCTCTTTGTCTGCTTTAATTTTGATTGTTAAAATTCTTCTTTTAGCTCCACGTTCTATCTCAACGATTTCTCCAGAAACAGGAGAAACAAATTTTACACTTTCGTCGGATTTATCATAAAAAACAGTACTTCCTGCTTTTACTTTATCTCCTTCTCTAGCAACTAATTTTGGAGTAACTTGATGGAAATCTTCTGGTCTAATAGCGTAAAAGTTGCTTACTATGGCATTTTCAGTAGCCTTTTCTGCTTCTCCTTCTAACTTTATATCTAGACCTTTTTTAATCTTAATGTCGTTTGACATGTTATAAATCTATTAGTTAATAGTTATACTGATTGAGTTTTGAGGAATCAAAAATCCGTGCAAATTTAAGAATAAATACATAATTATATCATAAATAATCAAGAAAAACTTTAAGGCACAGATTTTGTTTATATTTGTTATATAAAATCTTCGTTAAATGCAACAAAAAATTAAACAACTTATATTGCTATTAATCTTTCCTTTATTTGGCTTTTCACAAGTTGAAGAAATTATTCCTCCTGACTATATTAAAACCATCTATTTTAATGGCGGAACTGCAGAAAGCCAACTTCCAATCATAAAACTAGGCGAATCCTTACAACTTGAATTTGATGCTCTTAATGGAAATGAAGATGACTATTATTACGAGATTAAACACTATAATTTTGACTGGACACCATCGCAATTAGTAGAATCTGAATACTTAGATGGCTTTGATGAACAACGCATAAGAAACTACCAAAACTCATTTAACACACTACAAACTTACTCGCATTACAAGTTAACTATACCTAATCAATACACGCAAGCCATTAAAGTTACAGGCAACTATATGATTACTATTTATGATGATTATGACGATATAATTTTCTCTAGAAAATTTATGGTTTATGAGCAATTAGCTGATGTTGGAGTTGCAATAAGACGATCTAGAAACGTTAAAGAAATAGACAAAAAACAATCTGTAGATATAACCATTAACTCTAGTCAAATTCAGTTTGTAAACCCAAAAGAAACTGTAAAAACTGTAGTTATTCAAAACAATAATTTAAAAACTGCCATCACCGATTTAAAACCTCAATACATTTTGGCAAACGAACTTACATACAGGTATAATGAAAAGTCTAGCTTTTATGGAGGTAACGAATTTTTCTTTTTCGAAAACAAAGAAATAAGAGCCGCAAGTAATGGCGTTCAATTTATTGATTTACAAGACTTATACCACTCATATTTATTTACAAACGTATCAAGAGCAAATCAAAAATACACATACAATCCTGACATTAACGGTAATTTTGTAATCACTGCTTTAGATGTTAATAATCCTGATGTAGAAGCAGATTATGCCGAAGTTCATTTTAGTCTTCAACACCCAAAATTAGAAGATGGTCAAGATATTTTTGTTTACGGAAATTTTAATAACTATGAACTTGAAGAAGCTACAAAAATGGAATATTTTGAAGAAGAAGGTATTTACACTACTTCTTTCTTGTTAAAACAAGGTTTTTACAACTACAAATACGTTATTTTAAACAAAGACAACACCATTGACCATGATAAAATAGGCGGAAGTTTTTGGCAAACAGAAAATAATTATAAAGTTATAGTTTATTATAGAGAACTTGGTGCTAGATATGATAAAGTAATTGGTTTAGGCGAAAAAAACTCGGTTGGAATCACCAATTAATCTTAAAATTATTCTAATAAACATTAAAAACAATCAACTTAACTGATAATTTGCTATTTTTGCAATAGCAGAAAACCAGTTAATATATTATGGTACAGCAAATTACTAAAGGCATAAAAATTTCGGTAGAAACAAATTTTGAAGGTACGTTTTACAAAAACTACAAACTTCATTTTGCTTTTGGTTATCAAGTAACTATTGAAAACCAAGGTAAAGATGCTGTTCAACTTAATTCAAGAAAATGGACAATTTACGATGCTTTAAACAACATTGAAGAAGTTGAAGGCGAAGGCGTAATTGGTCAAAAACCTGTAATTAAACCTGGCGAATCTCACACCTATTCTTCTGGTTGCTTATTAACATCTCCATTTGGAGCCATGTCAGGATTTTACAACATGGTTAATTTTGCAACTACCAAAAATTTTGAAGTAGCAATACCTAAATTCCACCTTAGCGCACCATTTGCTATTAATTAATTATTTTAAATAATACGCTTTCAAACAAACATTTACATAACCCATTAACTATTCCTAAAAACTTACTTTTACCCATAAAAAAATTGTACCTTTGTGTGACAAAATTTTTGAATTAAAAACACAACATTAAACTATGGGAAAAGGATTTTTTAACGTACCTATTGCTGTTAATGAACCAGTAAAAAGCTATGCTCCAGGCTCGCCAGAACGCGAAGCAGTTTTAAAAGCATACAAAGAAATGATTAACACGACTATTGATGTACCAATGTATATTAATGGTAAAGATGTTACTACAGGAAACACAAGAACAATGTCTCCTCCTCACGACCATAAACATGTTGTTGGAACCTACCATTTAGCTGAAAAAAAACATGTTGACGAAGCTATTGCAACTGCATTAGAAGCTAGAAAAACATGGGCTAACACACCTTGGGAACAACGTGCTGCTATATTTTTAAAAGCTGCAGAATTAATTGCTGGTCCATACCGTGCAAAAATTAATGCAGCAACCATGATTGCACAATCAAAAACAATACACCAAGCTGAAATTGATTCTGCTTGCGAGTTAATTGATTTTTTACGTTTTAACGTGCAATACATGACAGATATTTATCACGACCAACCAGAAAGCACAAGTGATGCTTGGAACCGTTTAGAATATCGTCCGTTAGAAGGATTCACATACGCAGTAACTCCATTTAACTTTACTGCAATTGCAGGAAACTTACCTTCTTGTATGGCTATGATGGGTAATGTTGTGGTTTGGAAACCAAGTGACTCACAAATCTACTCTGCTAAAGTTGTAATGGATGTATTTAAAGAAGCTGGTGTACCAGACGGTGTAATTAACGTTGTTTTTGGTGATCCAGTGATGATTACAGATACTGTTTTAGACAGTCCAGATTTTTCAGGATTACACTTTACAGGATCTACTTTCATCTTTAAAGAATTATGGAAAAAAATAGGTAACAACATTCACAACTACAAAACATACCCTAAAATTGTAGGTGAAACTGGAGGGAAAGATTTTATTGTTGCACATAAAACTGCAAACCCAAAACAAGTCGCTACTGCAATTGTTAGAGGCGCATTTGAGTTTCAAGGTCAAAAATGTAGCGCAGCTTCTAGAGCATACATCTCTGAAAGTATTTGGGACCAAGTTAAAGATTATGTAATTGAAGATGTAAAGTCATTTAAAATGGGCTCTCCAGAAGATATGAGCAACTTCTTTACTGCTGTAATACACGAAGGTTCTTTTGATAAATTAGCAAAGTATATCGACCAAGCTAAAGCTGATGATAATGTTGAAGTTATAGCTGGTGGAAATTACGATAAAAGTAAAGGTTATTTTATAGAGCCAACTGTACTTTTAACAACAGATCCAAAATATACAACAATGCAAGAAGAACTTTTTGGTCCTGTAATTACTATTTACGTGTTTAAAGATGATCAATTCTCTGAAACCTTAGAATTAGTAGATGGCACTAGCGAGTATGCTTTAACAGGAGCTATTTTAGCACAAGACAGATATGCTATTGTAGAAGCAACAAAAGCATTACAAAATTGTGCTGGTAACTTCTACATTAACGATAAACCAACTGGTGCTGTTGTAGGACAACAACCTTTTGGTGGTGCAAGATCATCTGGAACTAACGATAAAGCAGGAAGTGCTTTAAATTTATTACGTTGGGTATCACCAAGAATGATTAAAGAAACATTTGTAACACCAACAGATTACAGATATCCGTTTTTAGGTGAATAATCTATAAAGTATTCAATAAAAAAAACCGAAGCAAATAGCTTCGGTTTTTTTATTTTAAATTATGATGCGGTTATTTTTTCAATTCAAGTTTTTCTGCAAAGTAATCACAAAAATCTTTCATTGTTGCAGACATTTTTTCGTCTTGTGTTGCTCTATGAAATGTGTTACTCATAGCTACTAATGTTTGATGAAAAAATACTTTCATTTCATCTACAGGCATATCTTTTGTCCATAAATCTATTCTTAAAGATTCTTGCGCTTTACTATCCCAAACAGAAAGCATCATTGCTTTAGCTTCTGCATTTGTTATCCCGCCATCTTGTGCTGTCCAGTTTAATTTTTCTGGAACACGATTTTCATCTAATTCTACGTTTAATTTTATTTCTGATTTAATATTTGCCATTATTAATTTGGTTTATATTTTGCTTTATTAAAAATTGTTTGTGCTGGTGTATTTAACAACTGTACAAAATCTATGTCATTTTTTTCTGCATAAGACCTTACAATTTGCCAACCTATATATGTTCCTACACGACCAGGCGATTCGTTATCAATTTGCTCTAAATAAAATTTAGAAAAAGGAGCTGGATTAATAAACCTACCAGGTAATTTTGCATCTGTACTAAAAAGTAACTCTTTATCTACAAAGTAACGCCAGATGTACTCTTCATTAGATTTTACCCATTCTATTTGCTCTGGTGTGTATTTTATTTTTTCTGCATCAGTTTTAAACGGAATAATCATGTCTTTGAAATACAGTATCTTTCCGTGGTAAATCATTTCTTCTAACAAGTTTTTACGTTTGCCATCTAAAATCATTTTTTTAGCATAAGCTTCAGATAGGTCTGAAACTATATATTCTGACTCCATATTACTAGCTATATACTTTTGCATACCTTGATAAAACTCATGATCTTTTCCTAAATACGTATCCAATTCTATTAACGTAACAGTATCTGTTACAAAAACCCTATTTTGATATACCACTCTATCATTAAAGGTTATTATTCTTGGGACTTTAGTATCTGGGAAATAATATTTTAGATGTTGATACATTTTTTTTATTTCAACAGTCTCATCTTTAAAATCAGGAAAGACTTCTCTTGTTTTTTCAGCAATTAAAACATCTAAAGTATCTGTCATTCTGTTTAACCAAAACTCATCTTCATATTTATTAGAAAACATAAACGGGTATGCTTCTTTTAGTTTTGGAAAATCTTCTTTAGAAGTGTTAGAAAATGCTAAATCAAAACGTTCTACATCTAAATTCACATTAATTTTAGATATTTCTTCTTCTATTTTATTGTCGTCTTCACAAGAAAACAGACTAAAAAAAACAAAAACACAAAAAATGTAAACTCTCATAGACTTAAACTTCTCTTAATTTTTATTACTTAAAGCTTTACTTTACTTTTGTTAAACAAAGGTACTACACTTTAACTTAAATTCTTTTATTATGCAAACAGAAAAAGTTGTTAAACATATTGTAAACTGGTTAAAAGACTATGCAAATAACGCAAAAGTTAATGGTTTTGTTGTTGGTGTTTCTGGCGGAATCGATAGCGCAGTAACATCTACTTTGTGCGCAGAAACAGGCTTAAAAGTTTTATGCATAGAAATGCCTATACATCAAGCAGCTAGCCACGTAAATAGAGCACAAGAACACATTAAACAACTTAAAAATAGATATAGTAATGTTGACGATGTTAGAGTAGATTTAACCCCTGTTTTTGAAGAGTTTAAGACAGAAGTTTCTTTAGAAGGCAAACAAGATACGGTAGACATGGCGCTTGCCAACACAAGAGCAAGATTACGCATGACTACTTTATATTATCATGCTGGTTTATACGGATTACTTGTTGCTGGTACAGGTAATAAAGTTGAAGATTTTGGTGTTGGTTTTTACACAAAATACGGAGATGGCGGCGTAGATTTAAGTCCGATTGCCGATTTAATGAAGAGTCAGGTTTATAAAATTGGCGAATTTTTACACGTCCCTAAATCAATAATTGAGGCAGCACCAAGCGATGGTTTATTTGGTGACGCAAGAAGCGACGAAGACCAAATAGGCGCTAGCTATCCTGAATTAGAATGGGCTATGACCATGGATAGTAAAGGAAAACAGATTTCTGATTTTTCGGAAAGAGAAAAAGAAGTTTTTAAAATATATAAATCTTACAATACCAGAAACTTACACAAAATGAATCCTATACCTGTGTGTGAAATCCCTAACTTTTTGTTATAACACCTTAATTTTCTTTGTTTTTTTCTGTTTTTTACATAACTTTAGAATGCTATTAATTATTCTATAACCAGTCTATCTTACTTTTTGATAGATATAAAAAACTTACAACATGGTCAAATTATTGGTTGCAGACCAATATCCTATTATTACAAAAGGGATAGAATTGGTCTTTTCAGATTCTAGAGATGTAAAAATTGTTGCTACTGTAGCAGACGGAGAAGCTATCTTTGACGTTTTAAATGAATACTACGTAGACATTATAATGTGTGACATTGATTTACCTAAACTTAATGGGATAAGCGTTTTAAGACGTTTAAAAAAAGAACACCCTAACGTAAAAACAATTATTTTTTCTGGACAGCAAGAAGATGTTTATGCGATTAGCACTATTAAAGCTGGAGCAGATGGATTTATATCTAAAACAGAAGACTTATTAACCCTAAAAGATGCAATAATGAAAGTCCATTTAGGAGGCGTTTATTTGAGTCCTGCTTTATCTAAAAAAATTGCATCAAATAAATCTAAAAGTAGAGGAGGAAGTTATTTTAAAAAACTATCTACAAGAGAAGTAGAAGTTTTAAAACTTCTTTCTAATGGTAGACGAAACAAAGAAGTTGCTGAAGAATTAAACATAAACGAAAAAACGGTAAGTACTTATAAAGCAAGATTAATGAAAAAGTTAAACGTCTCTAATTTAATAGACTTGGTTAATCAAGCTAATAATTTAAACTTATAGAGGTTTACCTAAGCGTCTAGATAAAATGTTATCTAGTTTTTTATAATCCATTACATCTTCAATAATAGATCTATTTTGCACTGTTAAATCACTATCTGTTTGCTGCAACAAACTATTTATCTTTTTAGTTATTAAAAATGATCTTAAGTGCAAAATAGTTTGACTAACTAATTGTGACAAACTTATTGTTTTGTCCTTAGGAAAGATATTGTTTCTTTGCCAATCTGCTAGACTATATTTTTCGTCTTCCATCATAATAGAAGTGATCTCTTGTGAAAGCACAGGATCTATAGTGTTAATAAGGTTTTCTATTTTAAAATTAGGATCTTGGTTTAAACCATTTATGACTTCATAATAAATAGATTTAAATTTTGGATTTAAAAACTCCATTTCGTCTTCTTGAAGATCTAAGTAAATTTTTTCAAATACTTTAGCTTCTTGTATTACTGTTTCCTCTACTAAATCACCCTTTTCATTTTCTTTCAATATAGAATCTTCAAACTCTTCTGTTCTATCTCCATAAAGCAATAAAATTTCAATAATTTTTCTTTCTAATTCATATTGAACATCAACCTTTTTTATAGATTGCTCTGGTTTTATTACATCAAATGCTTTTTTTGCTGCGACATTTTGTTTTGAAGCTTCGTTTACTTCTTTATTTTGAAGTTGTGCTAAAGTTGTAAAAAGTACATCTTCACTTATATCCATAATACGAGCGCACTCTTGAATATAAACCTCGGTTTTTATTCTGTCTGGTATTTTTGAGATACTTGTAACAATGTCTCTAATGGTTTCTGCTTTTTTTATTGGATCTCCTTTTGCAGATTGGTACAAAACAGATGCTTTAAACTGAATAAAATCTTTAGCGTTTTCTTCTAAATAAGTTGTTAACTCTTCTAAGGTATTTGACTTAGCAAAACTATCTGGATCTTCGCCTTCTGGAAAGGTACAAACCTTAACATTCATACCTTGCTCTAAAATCAAATCTATACCACGTAATGACGCACGCATACCTGCAGCATCGCCGTCAAAAAGCACCGTAATATTTTTGGTTAGCCTATTAATTAATCTAATTTGATCACTTGTTAAAGCTGTACCAGAACTTGAAACTACGTTTTTTATTCCTGTTTGATAAAACTGAATAACGTCTGTATAACCTTCTACTAAATAACAATTATCTTCTTTTGCTATGCTTTGCTTAGCATGATAAATACCATAAAGCACTTTACTCTTATGGTAAATTTCACTTTCTGGACTATTTAGGTATTTGGCAGCTTTTTTATCGTTTGTTAAAATACGACCTCCAAAACCTAAAACACGACCACTCATGCTTTGTATAGGAAACATTACACGACCTTTAAATCGGTCAAATTGTTTGTTTTCTTTAACTATTGTAAGTCCTGTTTCTTCTAAAAACTCTAATTGATATCCTTGTTTTATAGCCTCATCTGTAAAAGCACTCCAATCGTCTAAAGAATAACCTAAATCAAACTTTTTTATAGTTTCTGATGTAAAACCACGTTCTTTAAAATAGCTTAATCCAATTGCTTTACCTTTATCTGTATTATGTAATATATTTTGAAAATATGTGTTTGCATATTCACTTACCAAATAAAGACTTTCTCTTTTATCTTGCGCTTCTTTTTGAGCGTTAGTTTGCTCTGTTTCTTCAATTTCAATATTGTATTTTTTTGCTAAATACTTTATTGCTTCAGGATAAGTAAAATGCTCATGCTCCATTAAAAAAGCTACTACATTTCCTCCTTTACCTGTACTAAAATCCTTCCAGATTTGCTTTACTGGAGATACCATAAAACTTGGTGTACGCTCGTCTGAAAACGGACTTAAACCTTTAAAGTTACTACCAGCTTTTTTAAGCTGAACGAAGTCACCAATAACCTCTTCTAGTCTGGCGGTTTCATATACTTGATCTATGGTAGTTTTTGATATCAAAAGATGTATGTTTTTTTAATGCTTATTTAGACTGTAAAAGTAATAATATTTTACTTCTTCTTTTTGTA
Source organism: Mesoflavibacter zeaxanthinifaciens subsp. sabulilitoris (assembly GCF_014191595.1). NCBI lineage: Bacteria > Pseudomonadati > Bacteroidota > Flavobacteriia > Flavobacteriales > Flavobacteriaceae > Mesoflavibacter > Mesoflavibacter zeaxanthinifaciens. The sequence goes on from NZ_JACHWV010000004.1 coordinate 55,711, forward strand.
ACAAAACAATCTAAACAAAAAAAAGCCTCTTAAAATTTTAAGAGGCTTTAATACTAACATATTAGACTTAATCCAAATCTACTCTAATACCTAATGAAATATTGTTTTGATCTACAGTTGCGTCTTTAAAAATTGTAGACAAGTCATATTTAGCATATAAACTTAAATCTCCATAACCTATATAAGCCGCTAAACCATAAACAAAAGTATTAGTATTGTAGCTTGTTTTTATTTTCTGTTTTACACGATCACCAAACTCATCTTCGTAAACTAGCTTTTGTTGTGTCCCTAAATTAACACCGCCATAACCACCTATACCTATTTTAAAATGATCATCTGTAAAATATCTAATACGGTCTTTATATTCTTTTTTAGTTGATGGTCCAAACTCAAAAAACACAGGTATTACAAGATTTGTAGTTCTAAACTTTGCTTTTTTTAGGTCGTTAGGAAAAACCTGCAGAGTAGTTTCTTCTGTTCCTTTTTCAAAATACAAATTGTCTTTTATATCAAATTTATTCCACTGAAAAGACAACCCGTATTTAAATCTTAAAAAATTAGATTCTTTAAAAACTCGTGTATTCCATAACCAACCAAGTTCTACAAATCCTGATCCTCCTAATTTGTATGGAGAATCATCTAAAGCAACTCCATCTATAATTGCGTTATTAAAACCCATTGCAAAAAGCAATTGATTACCAGTTCTTATATCATATTTTGGAGGTGATTTTTTAGCTTTAACTTCTACTATTTCTTTTTGTCCATCTCCTATATTAATAGAAAACACTGTTGACTTTTTATCTGGATCTGGTAGATCGTTATTGCGCTCCATTAATTCGAACTTATTTTCTAAAATAATGTAACGATTCTCTATGTTTTTAGCATGTTTTTCTGCAGCTTCTTTTTTAAGCTTTTCTGCTTCTTCAAAAGTAATATCTTCTCTATCTAAACGGTCATTAATATTATCTACTTCTTCTTTTAAAGTTTCAAGTTCGGCTTTTTTAATACGTTCTTTATAATCTTCGATCATTTTAGAAACGTCTTGTTTTGCAACTGTTAATGTGTCTTGTGCTTGCAGTTGACTAACTACAAATATTGAAATTAATAGCGTTAAGTGTTTAATAATGTTTTGCATAATTGTTCGTGTTAATTTTGTTAGATGAAATATTAATTATCGCTACTTACTACTGTGCTTTTTACGGTTTCATAACCTGATTTTACGACATGAAACAGTCTGTGTTTTAATGACTTTTCTGAAGTCATCTCTACTTCTTCCAATAGATCGTTAGCGTTTATTTTTTCTGTTACGTTTTTATAATCATCTACAGAAAATTGATTCATTGCATTTTCTAAAAGCTGGTTAGCTTCGTCTAAATTTATTTGTTCTTCAGATACTTCTGCAACTATATTTTCTGATATTTGACTACTTAAGTGATTGTTATTTTCTTCTTTATTTTTATGGCTAACCGTTGCTAAATATTGCTCTGGTTTTTTCTTTTTATTAGTTACTAATGTTTTAGGTGTTTCTGTTTTTAATTTAGAGTTTTCACTTTCTTCATTAACATTTACTAATGGTTTATTTTCTAAATTTTCTTCAATTATATCTTCAATTTTATTCTTTGTAATTGTAGGCTGTTCTTTGCTTTGTTGGTTTTTTTCTTGATTAACAATAGTGTTTTCTGGCAATACTTCAGCTTTGTTAAACAAAGTAATGGCTAACATTACACCTACTAAAGTTGCAGCTACACCTAACCACCAAACAGACAATTTTCTTTTTTTATCAGACTGTTCTATTTTATTATTTAACTGCGCCCAAGCGTCTTTACTTGGCGCTATGGTACGGCGTTCTAAAACGTCTTTAGCTTTCTTTTCAAATTTATTTGGAGCCATACTCTTTGGTATTTTGGTTATTAATTTGGGTTTGCAACAATTGTCGTGCTTTATACAATTGTGATTTTGATGTGCCTTCTGAAATGTTTAATTCTTTTGCAATTTCTGAGTGTTTATAACCTTCTATTGCATACATAACAAAAACCATTTTATAGCCATCAGGTAAATTATCTATCATTTTTTGCAAATATGCCACATCATATTGTTGTGATGTACTATCTTCTATCTCGGTATAAGGATGCGTATCTTCTGTAAAAAACAGTTGCTTGTCTTGACGTAAGAAAGAGATACTTTCTCTTATCATAATGCGTCTTATCCATCCTTCAAAACTTCCTTCACTTTTAAATTGTTTAAGATTGTTAAACACTTTTAAAAAACCGTTAAGCATGACTTCTTCTGCCTTTTGAAGGTCTTTTATATAATAACGACAAACGCTTAACATTTTTGGCGCATGCATCTCGTATAGCGTATGCTGCGCTTTTCTGTTATGCTGAATTGCTTTTTTTATCAGCTTTGCTTCGTTATTAAAAAGTGTTACTACTTTCACAAAAACGTGTTTAGTTGGACGTTGTATTTATAAAGACGCAAAAACTGTGAAAAAGGTTGCCTGAAGTTGAAAAAAATTATTTTTTTCTTTCTATCACGTAATTTACCATCAGTTTTAATGATGCTTTATAGTCTGATTCTGGGAAAGTTTCAAGGATGTTTAGGGCTTCTTTTTGAAAAGATTTCATTTTAGAAACAGCATAATCTAGTCCACCATTTTCTTTTACAAATTCTATAACCTGATTAACTCTTTTTTTATCCTTGTTATGATTTTTTACTGAATTGATTAACCAGTTTTTATCTTTTTTAGAGCAAGTATTAAGCACATAAATAAGTGGTAAGGTCATTTTTTGCTCTTTAATATCTATACCTATAGGTTTACCAATACTTTTGGAACCGTAGTCGAACAAATCGTCTTTTATTTGAAAAGCCATTCCTATTAACTCTCCAAATTTACGCATAGTTTCTACTTCTACAGAATTAGGTTTTACAGAAGCAGCGCCCAAACTACAACAAGCAGCGATTAAAGTTGCTGTTTTCTGTCGGATGATTTCGTAATAGACTTCTTCGGTAATATCTAATTTTCTAGCTTTTTCAATTTGAAGTAATTCGCCTTCACTCATTTCTCTTACGGCAACCGAAATTATTTTTAGCAAATCAAAATCGTTATTATCTATAGAAAGTAATAACCCTTTTGATAATAAAAAGTCTCCTATTAAAACTGCTATTTTGTTTTTCCAAAGTGCATTGATCGAGAAAAAACCACGACGTTTATTACTATCATCAACAACATCATCATGTACTAAAGTTGCTGTATGGATTAGTTCTATAACAGATGCACCACGATAGGTACGTTCGCTAACCTCTCCGTTTGCTACCATTTTTGCAACTAAAAACACAAACATTGGTCGCATTTGTTTTCCTTTTCTATTTACAATGTAATAGGTAATACGGTTAAGTAATGCGACTTTAGAAGACATTGACAACCTAAATTTTTGTTCGAAAAGATCCATTTCAAACGCTATAGGTTGTTTTATTTGTTCGGTTATTTTCAAAAAACAGTGCTTATTTTATGAATTTCAAAAATACGAATAAAGTAAGACACAATATTATTAATATTTTTTAATTTTTTGTAATCGAGCTCTTTAATAGATTTTTTTGTTTAACTTTAAGTTAATTTATTAATCAACAACTAATTAGCTTATGAAAAATTTTACTTTACTTTTATTATCCCTTATTTTTTCGATTGGTGCTTATAGCCAATGCACCACTATTACAGGTGAAAATTATGGAAACTTGGTTATGGTCAATGATGGTACAGCAGAACAAATTGCTGCAGATAATTGGCCAAACGCAGAATATTCTGCTATTGAAGGCTTAATTATAGGTAACACCTATACTGTTACAGGAACAAATACTACTAGCATATATATTACTGTTGCAGAAATCGACTGGCAAAATCCTGCTGTAGGAGGTACAGTATTAGCACATGGTGCTTCTTCTGTATCGTTTACTGCTACTACTACAGACGTCATAATTCATTGGCATTTAAATGCAGCTTGTCAAACCCAAGCTTTTGACGCAACAGTAACTACAATACAATGTACAAGTCCTTCTTGTACCTGCACCGCTACAATGATGCCTGATGCTGCAAATATTACTTATCCTGCTAATGGTGCTATCGATGTACCAATTGATATGACAGATCCAGCAAATCCAGTTATAAACGGTTTTGCTTGGACAGATAATGGCGCTGCTACTACGTATGACTTAAATCTATTAACTGTAGGAACTGTTACTGGCGTTACAAGTCCTGTTAACATAACTTATGGTTCTTGGGCTTATGGTACGACCTATACATGGAATATTACTTCTACTAATTGTTTAGGAACAGTAACTAGTGTTGATTACACTTTTACAACCGAAGCAGACCCTTTATCTACAGCTGAATTTAACATTAAACCATTTAGTATTTATCCTAATCCGACATCAGACTTCATAAAAATTAAAACAGATGTAACTATAAATTCTGTTGAAGTATTTAATCAATTAGGACAAAAAGTATTATCATTAAATAATGATCAAATAATAGACAACTCCATAAATGTAAAAGAGTTTAATAACGGTATTTATTTTATGACTATTACCGCTGAAGAAAGGAAAGAAACTTTTAAATTTATAAAAGAATAATTACATTTAATTATATTTAAAAAGCGATTTCAAAACAATTGAAATCGCTTTTTTTATTTACTCTTATTAGCTAATTGACCACAAGCAGCATCAATATCTTTACCTCTACTTCGCCTAACTGTTACCGTTATATTATTAGCTTCTAATATATTTTGATACATATCTATAGCTTCTGTGTTTGCTTGCTGAAACTCGCCATCATCAATTGGATTATATTCGATTAAGTTAACTTTACTTGGTGCAAATTTGCAAAACTTAACTAATGCATCTACATCTTTACGTTTATCGTTTATGCCTTTCCAGACGACATATTCGTAGGTTATTCTATTTTTTGTTTTAGCATACCAATACTCTAAAGCCTCTCTTAAATCTGATAAAGGAAATGTTGCGTTAAATGGCATTATTGATGTTCTTACCTCATCTATTGCAGAGTGTAATGACACTGCTAATTTAAATTTAACCTCATCGTCTGCCATTTTTTTAATCATTTTTGGTACACCTGATGTAGAAACTACAATGCGCTTTGGAGACATACCTAAACCTTCTGGCGATGTAATTTTATCTATTGCCTTTAATACGTTGTTATAATTCATTAATGGTTCTCCCATACCCATAAAAACGATATTACTTAAAGGTCTATCATAGTATAATCTACTTTCTCTATCAATAGCTACTACTTGATCATAAATTTCGTCTGGATTAAGATTACGCATACGTTTTAAACGTGCTGTAGCGCAAAACTTACAATCTAAACTACAACCTACTTGACTAGAAACACATGCTGTTGTACGTGTACTGGTTGGTATTAAAACCGACTCGACCACCAAACCATCATGTAGTTTTACAGCATTTTTTACTGTACCATCACTACTACGCTGTAAAGTATCTACTTGTATATGATTAATTACAAAGTTATCTTCTAGCATTTGACGTGTTTCTTTTGAGATATTGGTCATATCTTCAAAAGTATGAACGCTTTTACTCCATAACCATTCATATACTTGATTACCTCTAAAGGCTTTGTCACCTTGAGACACAAAAAAATCTCTTAATTGGTCTTTGGTTAATGCACGTATGTCTTTTTTCTTTATTTCCATAGATTTTGCAAAGCTACAAATTATGATTTATCCTTTGTGTAAGTGATTGATTTATTTAATGTAATAGTCTTTGGCTGGCGCATTAGCGGTTAAGGCTTTGTTGAAGCTCTTTTTGTGTTGTTGCGTATATGCAACACAAAAAAGCGACTGCCGAAAACGCGACCCTTTTGGGTAATGCCATAAAAAAACCTCTTCTTATTGACATAAAAAGAGGTTAATTTATATTTGTTTTTCTTTTACAAGATTAACATGGCATCACCATAACTGTAAAACTTGTATTTTTCTTTAACAGCTTCTTCGTAAGCATGCTTAACAAAATCGTGTCCTGCAAATGCAGAAATCATCATTAATAATGTTGATTTTGGTGTATGGAAGTTTGTAATCATTGAATTAGCAATACTAAAATCGTATGGTGGGAAAATAAATTTATTTGTCCAACCTTCTATCTCATTTAACGTACCACTTGAAGACACCGAGCTTTCTATAGCACGCATTGCTGTTGTACCAACTGCGCATACACGACGTTTTTCTGCTTTTGCGTTATTGATTATTTTTACTGCTTCTGGTCCTATTTTTAGCTCTTCGCTATCCATTTTATGTTTAGAAAGATCTTCTACCTCTACTGGGTTAAATGTACCTAAACCAACGTGTAATGTTACTTCTGCAAAGTCTACACCTTTAATTTCTAAACGCTTTAATAAATGTTTTGAGAAGTGTAATCCTGCTGTTGGTGCTGCTACTGCGCCTTCTTCTTTTGCAAAAATGGTTTGGTAACGCTCTTCATCTTCTGGCTCTACTTCTCTTTTAATGTATTTTGGTAATGGTGTTTCTCCTAACTCATTTAATTTTCTACGAAACTCTTGGTAAGATCCATCGTAAAGAAAACGTAGTGTACGACCACGAGATGTTGTGTTATCTATTACCTCTGCAACCAAAGACTCGTCATCTCCAAAATACAATTTATTACCAATACGAATCTTACGCGCTGGATCTACTAATACATCCCAAAGACGTTGTTCTTCATTTAATTCTCTTAATAAAAATACTTCTATACGTGCTCCTGTTTTTTCTTTGTTACCAAATAAACGTGCAGGAAACACTTTGGTATTATTAAGAATCATCACGTCTTTTTCATCAAAATAATCGATTAAGTCTTTAAACATTCTATGTTCGATTTTTTGAGTATCTCTGTGCAATACCATTAAACGAGACTCGTCTCTATTTTCTGCTGGATATTCTGCTAAAAGTTCTTCTGGTAAGTCAAAGTTAAAATGTGATAATTTCATCTAGTTGCTTTATTTTATTTACAAGTTGCAAATATACAATCTGAAACTAGGCGTTGTCAAGTAAATGAGCAATTATTATTTAAAACCTAGCAATAACAAGGGTTTACAGAGCTATATTAAAACCTAAAGTTTTTAAATCTTCCCAATATGTTGGATATGACTTAGAAACGACTTTATAATCTTTAATTATAATATCTGTTTTTAATGCCAATGGTGCAAATGCCATAGCCATTCTGTGGTCATTATAGGTGTCTATTTCGACATTATTTAAAATTGAATTTGACGCTTCTAGAGTTAAGCTATCATTAGTTATAGACACATTACCTCCAAGTTTTTCTATTTCGGTTTTTAAAGCAACTAATCTATCTGTTTCCTTTATTTTTAAAGTGTGCAAACCTGTTAAATAACAAGACAAGCCTAATCCAAATGCTGTTACTGCAATAGTTTGAGCTATATCTGGTGCTTCTTGCAAGTTTAACTCTTTAATTGATTTTGCTTCGGAAGTTTTAGAAATTGTTACGGAGTTATTATTAAACTCAGTCGAAACTCCAAATGTTTTATAAATCTGTGCTAAAACAGAATCGCCTTGCAAACTTTCCTTTTTATAAGATGAAATAGTAACATTAGCACCTATATCTGAAAGTGCTATAATACTATAAAAATAGGATGCAGAAGACCAATCGGACTCTACTACCAAATTTTTATTTTCTTTTATATTTAGTAATCGCTTTACTGTAATTACATTATCTTTAAAAGAAGATTCTACGCCTATTTGTGACAATAAATTAAGCGTCATTTTTATATATGGAATAGATGTTATTGTTCCTTCTAAAGTTAACTTTAGTCCGTTTTCTAATTTAGGAGCAATTAACAATAATGCAGAAATATATTGACTACTAACATTGGCTTTTAAAGTAACTTTATTGCCTGTTAGTTGTTTACCTTTTATCATTAATGGAGGAAAACCTTCGTTTTCTTTATATGAAATATCTGCACCAATTTGTCTTAAAGCATCAACTAATATGGCTATTGGTCGCTCTTTCATACGTTTAGATCCAGTTAATTCTACTTCTCTATTTTTTTGAGTAGAATAGAATGCTGTTAAAAAACGCATTGCTGTACCAGCATGATGTATATCTATAATTCTATCTGATGATTTTAATGCCTTTTGCATTAATTGACTATCGTCTGAATTTGACAGGTTTGCAATATCAATACTTGGATATAACGCTTGTAAAAGCAACAGTCTGTTTGACTCACTTTTAGAGCCTGTTATAGCTATCTTTTTATTGCTTGTTATGGTAGATTTATGGAGTTGTAAATTCATCTATCTATGATTTACTTTAATTTTTGATTGTTATGGTGTCTGTCGTGATCGCGTTTTGTTTTTAAGTCTAACTTTTTATCAAAAGCATCTTGTAGGTCTACTCCTGTTTGGTTTGCTAAACATAAAACTACAAACATAACGTCTGCTAACTCTTCACCTAAATCTTTATTTTTATCGCTTTCTTTTTCGCTTTGCTCTCCGTAACGTCTTGCAATAATACGTGCAACTTCACCTACTTCTTCTGTAAGTTGCGCCATATTAGTAAGCTCGTTAAAATATCTTACTCCATGGTTTTTAATCCAATTATCTACTTCTTGCTGTGCGTTTTTGATATTCATTACTAATTACCTTTGAAATGTTGATTAAACACTTCAAAGATAATTATTGTATTTTCAAAAGCTATAATACTTTTAAAATATGATTAGAATGTTTGAATAAATTTTTGTTTAAGCTTTTTTAAGAACAATTTTTTCTGACTCTTTGTCTTTTAAAAACTGATAGAATTTTTTAAAATCTAAATATTGATCTGGAGTAATTAAAGTTTGATTTATCTCTGTATCTACCATAATCTGAATTTTATTACCTACCTGTTTTGCTATGTAAGTAAAGCTTGCTGCATTAGCATTAAACTTAACTGATGCACTTTCTGGTAAAGCATCTACCACATAACCTTCTGGTAGGTTAATATTTACGATATATTTACTTGATAACGGTGCTACAAAATCTATAGGATAATTTCTTTGTTCTTGTACAAATGGATTTTCTTCTGAGATTAAAAATGCTAAAGGAGACAAATAGATCATACCTGCAATTTCTTCTGCTGCGCCTTCATAAGTAAAATCATAATCATAGGTTATTGGCTTGTATGTATTATCTAAATCTTTATGATTAATCTCATTAATTATTAACCCTGAATTATCATTTTCTAAATCTTGAATTATAGATTCTTTTGCTTTACCTCTATTATCATCCCTATAATTAAAAGCATAATAATCGGTTAGTCTTTTTCTTAGTTTACCTGTTTCGGTTAAATCTTCATTTAGATCTAAGTTTAATGAAATTATTTCTTTAGATGTTTTTTTTGGAGACAATTGTACCCAATCTGAAGTATTGTCTTCTCTTACAATTCTACCTAACCAATTAATAGCTCTTGTAGGAAGAATATTTATGTTTGCGTTTTTTTGTGTAGCGTCTAAATAGATTAAACCATGTTCTTTTTCTACTGCACAGACTACATAGTTAAATCCACTTCTTGTTGGAAAAAGAGGTACACCATTATCTCTTGTACTTATTAATACAGGATTTGCTTTTATTCCTGCTTTTTTAAGCATTGATACCAAAATAAGGTTTATCTCTGCAACATTACCTACTCCTTCTTTGTAAGCTTTTTTTACACCGTCATTGGTTTTATATCCTATAAAGTCATTCCATTTTACCTTAGATTTTACTAAGTCGAATATTGCAAGAATCTTTTCGTCATCACTATTAGTTTCTTTAAGTACTTTTGCTAAATCTTCTTCGTAGTAACTTGATTTTTCTATTTGCTCTCCAAAGCTTTCGCTTTTATTTATATCTTTTGTGATTTTGTCCCAAGTGGTAGAATATGATGTAACTTTTCCGTTTGGAGCTCTATAAAAAGCATACTCTAATGCTAATTTACCTCTATAATTATCTAAATTATCAACATACGGTTCATCTTTTAAAGAAGCTACATTATCCATATTGATATTGATGATGTTTTCATCAAACTCTAATCCTTGAGATTTAGCATCAAATTGCTCTCTTCTTACTTTTTTTGTTTCTGATAGTTCTGGTTGAATTTTTGCTTTAAGATTTGGGTATTTATTGTAGTTAAAATACTCTGGTATTGCTATTCTACTTTCTATTTTATTTATTGGAATATCATATTGTACAATAATGTCATCTATACTCATAAATGGAGTTTTAAGAATATACTCAAACTCTATTACACAACCTTCTTCTATACTTGGCATTGTAAAAGATTTGGTTGCCCAAAATTCATTGTTTTCGTTTTCAAAAATATTTTCTTTTCTAAGTTTTATTTTTTCTACTTTTCCATTTTTTAAAACATAAGTATAGCCTTTAATTCCTATAACTCTCTCTCTTGTTGAGGCATCTTCATTGTATAGTTTCAACTTTTTAGTTGCATAATCGTAACCTTCTTTATTGTAAATTTTAATCCTTTCGTGTACTTTTCTTGTTTGCTCGAAGCCTTCTATTGTACTAAAATCAAAAGCAATCTCTTCACTTTTATATAATACTGCTGCATTTGCTTCTGGCTCTAAAGGATGTTGTTTTTCTTCAACCTCTTCTTTACTAACTTTTCCGAATTTAAAATTTTGTGCTTTTGTTGTTACTGTAGATATTAACAGTAAAATAATAATTATTCTTCCCATTGGTTATTGATTTATTTTTAAGACCATTTTTGATTTGTCATATTTTGCTATATCTAGTCTAAATTGTCTGTAGTTTTTGTAGTCTTCTTTAGTATATGCGCCTTTATTGATAAGTAATTCTCTTGTGTATATTAAAGTTTTGTCATCTTTTGATTGGATAGAAGCTTTATATAACCCAAATTTATTTTTTATCTCTATTGGTTCTAACAGAGCTTCTACTGCTATATTTTCTGGCAGTAATATTTCATACTCATCAACATCGTAAAAACCTCTATCTATTTCAAAAGGTAAGTTTCTGGTTTTGTATCTTGGTGGTACGTATGCCATTATATTAAAAATATTAGGACAAAATAACAATCTGTTTCCTGCTTTTGTTGTGTAGTTTTTTGCAGATAATTTTAAATTTTCTTCAAATACAATCTGATCTTTGTTATTGATTAGGTTGATATTTTCTATTTTAAGATTCTTTATATTATCAAAATAATTTTTATAATAAAGTATATTTTCTTTTTCTGTTTGTATATCTAAGCGTTGATATTTTTTATATTGTGTTCCTTGAGATTTTATGCTAACATTAGCTTTAATACTTCCTGTTTGATCAATACTTACACTTGCTAAAGTTGTTTGTTTATTTTCTTTAGGAGCATAACTTTTTGTATGTATTATTTTACCGCCTTCTGGTGTTATTATCAACACATCTCTATCGTCTGTAAAATTAGCTATATAACCAAATGGTGCAGTTTGACTTGTACATTCTAAAGTAATATAATCGTCATTATTAGGTATACTTAAAATGGCATGATTACCTTGTAATGAAGAGAAATCTGAATCGATATCACGTATATCTGAATCGCCATAAACAACAGTATAATACGAGGTTACACCTACATAATCTAATAAGGCTTTTGTGTAATTAGACAGTCCTTTACAGTCTCCATACCCAAGTCTATCTACATCTTCTGCTAACATTGGCTTCCAGCCACCAATACCAACTTGTATACTTATATACCTTGTTTTATTTTGCATGTAGTTATAGACTATTTTGGCTTTTTCAATTGGTGAAGTTGCATCTTTGGTAAGCTCTGTAATTTCTGTTTTAACTTCATCTGGTAGCTCTTGTGTACCAGATAGTAGTTTATCATCCATCCACTTCCCAAAGTCTTGCCAGTTATTATTAACACCTTCTACGCCTAACATGCTAAAGTTTTTTAAAGTTGCTTTGACTGAAGGAACTATTTTTGATAATGACGGACTAAAAGCTTCTCTTGTTACTGCTGGAGCGTTTTCAATCTTATAATTAAAATCTGAAATCTTTTCAGCTTTATATTCTTTTAAATTTGACTCTTTTACTACTACCTCTATAGGTGTATTATTTATTATTTTGTAGGTAGAAAGTTCTGTACTTACATTATAAGCCTCTAAAGGATACCATGACGGAATAAAAGCAGTATTTGTATTAGTTGTCTCGACAGTAAAGTCTACTGTATAAGGATAACTGCTTGGTGTATAATCTAAATGCAATGCACGATTATCATTAAAAATAGAAAAACCATCTGCAACACTAACATCTGAAAAGTCTCGTTTTTTTACAGTTTTAATTTCTCTTCCTAATTGATCATATATAATCGCTTTTATCTTGTTGACATCTTTACCATCATCATAATAAGCTACTGCATTTACGTGTCTATTTCCTGCTTCGTTTAAAACCGTTACTATTCGACGTTTTTTATAAGTAATAACATCTATTGATTCGATAGTAATTTCTACTGAATTTTCTCTAACAATTGCATTAGCATTATCTGTTAGCGCAGTATTAAATAAACTAAACTGTAAGTTACTTTGAGCAAAAAAAGATGTTGAACAAAGCAGAAAGAGCAAGACACTCTTTAAGGTTTTGTAAAAGGGCATTATTGATTAATTTGCGACTAATATATGAATATTAATTCAACAAAAAAACTTATATCAATTTCTGTTTTTCCTTTTAACTATGTATGGTAAAATTAAAATATGAAATAATCCCATTGCTACACCAAAAAACACGCCCATTTTAACTAATTCATTTAAAGTATAATCATTATCTATAACTAAATGAATTAACGAAAAAATAATACCGTTAAATAAAAAAGCTACAATAAATTCTAAAATTTTTCTTTTCATGGTTATTCTTTATTTTTTGTATCTATAAGGATGGTTACTGGTCCATCATTTACTAAAGCAACTTTCATATCGGCACCAAATTGACCTGTTTGAATGGGCTTTTGTAAGTCTGCTTCGCAAGTTTTTATAAAACTTTCGTAAAGCGGAATTGCAACATCTGGTTTTGCTGCTTTTATATAGCTTGGTCGATTGCCTTTTTTTGTACTGGCGTGTAACGTAAATTGACTTACAACTATTACATCGCCATCAATATCTTTTACAGACTTGTTCATTACACCGTTTTCATCAGAAAAAATACGGCAATTTATTATTTTATTGACTAACCAATTAATGTCTTCTTGTGTATCTTCTTCTACAATTCCTACTAATACTAATAGACCTTGTTCTATTTTAGCTACTGTTTGGTTATCTATAGTGACACTTGCTTGATTAACACGTTGTAATACAACTTTCATCTTACTCTTTATCCCAATTATCAGTTCGGTAATGCTCTTCTTCTCCTTCTAAAATCTGAACATAACTTCTATATCTTGATGCTGCGATTTCATCATTTTCTAAAGCATTTTTTACAGCACATTTTGGTTCTTCTAGGTGTAAACAATTATTAAATTTACAATCTTGTTTTAAGGCAAAAAACTCAGGAAAATAATCACCTACTTCTTCTCTTTCCATATCAACAACTCCAAAACCTTTAATCCCAGGAGTATCTATAATTTTTGCATCAAAACTTAAATCAAACATTTCGGCAAAAGTAGTAGTATGTTGTCCTTGCATATGCTGCATGGATATTTCTTTAGTTTTTAAATCTAAAGATGGCTCTATAGCATTTACCAAAGTAGATTTTCCTACACCAGAATGACCTGTAAACATACTTACTTTACCAGACATCATACTTTTTACCTTATCTATATTTTTTCCAGTTTTTGCTGAAATGCCAACACACTCGTATCCTATTTGCCTATACACATGTGCCAAATATCTTACCTCATTTAGTGTATCTTGATCATAAGTATCTACCTTATTAAACAAAAGTACAGCCTTAATATCATAAGCTTCTGCAGTAACCAAAAAACGGTCTATAAAACTAGTAAATGTTGGTGGATTATCTATAGTTACCAACAAAAAAACTTGGTCTATATTAGAAGCTATTATGTGTGTTTGCTTAGACAGATTAACCGATTTTCTTACAATATAATTCTCGCGTTCATGGATTTTATTAATAACGCCGGTTTCTTCGTTATTTTTATCATCTAGTTCAAAATCTACAAAATCTCCAACCGCAATTGGATTGGTACTTTTTATTCCTTTTAAACGGAATTTACCTTTTATTCTACACTCGTAAGTCTGACCTAATTCGGTCTTTACAGTGTACCAGCTTCCTGTAGATTTATAAACGCGTCCTGTCATTTAAGCTAAATAAGTTACAAAATAACAATTTTTAAATTGAAATACGCTAAGGCTTAATCGCTTTTTTAGATGGTAATTTTTCACCATCTGCTACAATAGTTATTAAATAAACACCAGAGTTAAACTGAGATAAATCTAAACTTAAAGGTTGTGATACATTATTAAATTGATGTTGTTGCAAAATTTGTCCCGATAAGTTTGTTACTTGCACTTCAACTTGATTATAATTCTTTAACAGTTGTAAACTAAAAACACCTGTTGATGAAGGATTTGGAAAAAGCTTAGACTTGACTATAGATTTATTGTTTTCTGTAATTTTAGTAACTTTTACAAAGCAACTGTAACAACATTTATAAGTTGTAGATTGATAACCAATTAAAACAACTTCATCCAAAGTATTATCAACTTTTAATATTACTTCAATATTATTTTTATCAGTGATTACAATATTTTTAGTACTGTAACCTAAATACGAAATTGAAAGTGTATCATTTTTTATTGCTTCAATTTTAAATTCACCATTAGCATCAGATGTTGTTCCCCTTTTTGTGCTTTTAACAATAATATTAGCATCTTCAAGTTTGTTTTTACCATCTGTAATAGTTCCTTTTATTGTTTGTGCTTTTGTTATTGTTGAAGATAAAAGCAATAGACTTAAGAGTAATTTTAGTTTCATAATTCTTAGATTATTTATTAGACAACCAAACTTAGCATTAACCTAAAATTTATAAAATCTTAATTGAGGGAATCATTAAAATGAATGAGGGAAAAAACCGAATTAATTATCAATTAATTTGTAATTTAATGTATATTGCCAATTATTAACTTAAATTTTTTTAAATGAAAAAATCATTATTTCTTCTTGCAATCATTGCAATTGCTTTCACATCAATCTCTTTTATTAACAAACCAGCTCAAGTTGAATACAAGGTTGTTACTGCTGTAGAATCTATTGTCCCTAACGGTATTGGTCGTTCTAGAATGATAATGGCTACAGAAGATAAAGACTATCAAGAATTTACCACTTTAAGAAGTGACGACAAAGATAAAGACGAGAAAAACAAATCTAAAAGAAACGAAATAAGAGTTAAAAATTACGAAGAAACTAAACTTTTAAACTTTTATAATTTAGGAGGAATTAGATTTCAAAATATTGCTGCAAATGACGCTGTAATGTCTTCTAAAATTAATGCTATGATTAGTGAAGGTTGGGAATTAGCATTTGTAAATACAGGTGTAGAAAGTGAAGGAGGAAAAGGTGACGGTAAAGGTATTTTTATTACTAGATATACTTTTAAAAGAGTAAAATAATCTTAAAAAACATCATAAATAAAGCCTTTTTCAATTAAGAAAAAGGCTTTATTAATTTTTAAGACTTAATAATCTTCTCTTGATGATTTATAGATTCTTGATGAATAGCTTTAAATAACTTTAAAATAAACTCTTCACTTAATCCTTTTTGCTCGCCTTCTAATACCATTTTTCCTAAAATCTCATTCCAACGCTTGCTTTGTAATACGGCTACGTTTTTTTCTTTTTTAAGCTGTCCAATACCATCTGCTACTTGCATACGCTTTCCTAAAAGCTCGATAATTTGATTATCTACAACATCTATTTTAGCTCTTAAATTGGCTAAGTCTCTATTAAACTCTGCTTCAGGATCGGTTTCTTTTCTAATGCGTAAGTCTTTCATAATTTGCACTAAACTACTTGGTGTAACTTGTTGTGCAGCATCACTCCACGCGTTATCTGGATCAAAATGAGTTTCGATCATTAATCCATCAAAGTTTAAATCTAATGCGGTTTGTGAT
This sequence comes from Mesoflavibacter zeaxanthinifaciens subsp. sabulilitoris, assembly GCF_014191595.1. Taxonomy (NCBI): domain Bacteria; kingdom Pseudomonadati; phylum Bacteroidota; class Flavobacteriia; order Flavobacteriales; family Flavobacteriaceae; genus Mesoflavibacter; species Mesoflavibacter zeaxanthinifaciens. The sequence continues at coordinate 71,839 of NZ_JACHWV010000004.1, forward strand.
ACGTCAAAAATCATATCACGTTTACCAGTAATATGCGACGGATCGTTAATTAACGGTAAATCCGGAAACTTGGTTTGCAACTCGATAGCCAATTGCCATTCTGGATTGTTTCTGTATTTTGTTTTTTCATACGTAGAAAATCCTCTATGTATTACACCTAACTTTTTAATATCCGCACTTGCTAAGCGCTCTATTGCGCCTAACCATAACGGTAAGTCTGGATTTACAGGATTTTTAACTAACACTACTTTATCTGTTCCTTTTAAAGCATCTGCAATTTCTTGCACGATAAATGGACTAACTGTAGATCTTGCTCCTATCCACAATAAATCAATGTCATGTTCTAGCGCTAATTCTACGTGTGCACGATTAGCAACTTCGGTAGCAGTTTTCAATCCTGTTTCCTTCTTAACTTTTTGTAACCATTTTAAACCTAATGCACCAACACCTTCAAAATTACCTGGTCTTGTACGTGGTTTCCAGATTCCTGCTCTGTAATAGCTTACGTCTGTATCTTTTAGATCGTGAGCGATTTTTAAAACTTGCTCTTCGGTTTCTGCGCTACATGGTCCTGCAATTACTAAAGGATGATCTAATTGTAAATCGTCCAACCATGTTCTTAATTCTTTCTTGTTTTCCATTTCTTTTTCTGAATTTAACCTACCAGGTTGTATTAATGTATTCCGTTTAAAATTTGTTTTATATAATTAGTGTCTTTCATTGCTTTGTAAACCGATTGAAAATCGTCTTCTACAATCATTTGTTTAAACATTGAAAGATTTTGAATATACTCTTCTAAAGTCTCTACGACATTTTGTTTGTTCTGCTCAAAAATTGGCGTCCACATTTCTGGGCTACTTTTTGCAAGTCTAACTGTACTTTCAAAACCAGATCCTGCCATATCAAAAATATCGCGTTCGTTTTTTTCTTTTTCAATTACTGTTTTTCCTAACATAAACGAACTAATGTGTGATAAATGCGACACGTATGCTATATGTTTATCATGCGATTCTGGATTCATGTAACGCATACGCATGCCTATTTTTAAAAACAAATCCAACACTTGTTCTTGTAATTTTGAAGCTGTTTTTTCAACTTCACATATAATATTTGTTTTGTTTTTAAATAAATTTTGAATGGCTGCTTTTGGACCAGAAAACTCGGTACCAGCAATTGGATGTGTTGCTAAAAAGTTACGACGTTTTGGGTGATTATCTACCGCTTTACAAATAGCTTGTTTTGTAGAACCAACATCTATCACTACCGAAAAATCAGACACTTTACCCAATACTTTTGGCAACTCATTTACTGCAACATCTACTGGAATTGCAAGCACTACCAAATCTGCATTTGGTAAATCTTCATAAGTTGCTTTTTGATCAATAACGCCTAATTCTTGCGCTTCTATTAAATGTGCTTCGTTTTTATCAATACCGTAAATGATACAGTCTGGCAACGCACTTTTAAAATCTAAAGCTAAGCTACCGCCAATTAAACCTGTTCCTATGATGTATATATGTTTCATTATAATCTACTAATTGCGTCTTTAATTTGTGCTTCTTTCGCGCAAAGCGAAAAACGGATATAACCTTCGCCTTGCGAACCAAAAACAGTTCCTGGTGTAATAAACACGCTGTTGTTATATAAAATTTGATCTATAAATGCTTCAGACGTTTTACCTTCTGGCAACTTTGCCCAAACAAATAATCCTGTTGCATTTTTATCGTATGTGCAATCTAGTTTATCGGCTAATTGCCAAACAAGTTTGCGTCTGCTTTTATAAATTTCATTTAAACTTTTATACCAAGCAGACGAGCATTTTAAAGCTTCTATCGCACCTTTTTGAATTCCGTAAAACATACCAGAATCCATATTACTTTTTACTTTTAAAACAGCATTGATATACGCTGTATTTCCTAAAACCATTCCAACTCGCCAACCTGCCATATTAAATGTCTTGCTTAACGAATTTAGCTCTAAAGCGACATCTTTTGCACCTTCAACTTCTAAAATACTAATCGGATTATTGTTTAAAATGAAGCTATACGGATTATCATTTATTAATAAAATATTGTGCTTTTTGGCGAATGCGACTAACGTTTCTAAATCGGCTTTTGTTGCTTTTGCACCTGTTGGCATATGCGGATAACTGGTCCACATTAATTTAACTTTACTTAAATCTCGCTGCTCGATAGCTTCAAAATTTGGTAGCCAATTATTGGTTTCATCTAAATTATATTGAATTGGTGTTGCTTGTACCAATTGTGTTACCGAGCTATACGTTGGGTAACCAGGATTTGGGATTAAAACGGCATCGCCTTCATTTAAAAATGCTAAAGAGATGTGCATAATACCTTCTTTGCTTCCCATAAGTGGTAAGACTTCAGTATCTGGATTTACTGCGACATTAAATTCGGTATTATAAAAATCTGCAATTGCTGTTCTTAATTCTGGTAATCCTTGGTAACTCTGGTATTTGTGCGCCACAGGATGCACTAAACTATCTACCAAAACATCAACCACTTGTTTTGGTGGCTCTAAATCTGGACTTCCTATTCCTAAATTAATAATTGGTTTTCCATCTTTAATTAATTGATTGACTTCTTTTAACTTACGAGAAAAGTAGTATTCTTGAACGCTATGTAATCGATCTGCAACTTTCATTATAGTTTTGCGTTTTTATAGGTTCCTAAAATTTTAAAATGTGTTGCCATAATTGTCATAATTGATGCTGCTTTTTCAAAATCTTCATAAGCTTCAAAAGTGACATCGACAAAGAATGAATATTTCCAAGGTGTTTCAATTTTTGGTAAGGATTGAATTTTGGTAAGGTTTAGTTTACAATCGCTCATCACATTTAAAATTGTTGCCAAACTTCCTCTTTTATGGTCTAATTCAAATTTTAATGACGCTTTATTAATTTCGTTTTTATGATTGTTAATTGGTTGCGTATTTACAATAGCAAATCGGGTTTGATTGTGCTTTATGGTTTGAATACTTTCGGCTAAAATGTCTAAGTTAAAAATCTCTGCCGCTAAAGTACTTGCTATTGCTGCAACACCTTTTATTTGCTGCGTCTCAATTTTTCTTGCCACATCTGCAGTATCTTTATCTTCTACCAGTTTGATATGCGGATAGTCTTTAAAAAACGATTTGCATTGTAATAGCGCCATAGGATGACTGTGTACTTCTTTTATATCTGCAATTGTTTGGTTTGATAACGCCATTAATTGATGTTGCACATCCAAATAATGCTCGCCAACAATGTGTAAATTATTATTATCTATTAACGCATAATTTGGCAAAATAGAACCAGCAATTGAGTTTTCTAACGCCATAATTGCTGTCTCTGCGGTATTATTAAATAAGGACGCAACAGTTTCATCAAACGTTAAACACTCTTTTACATGTTGTGTGCTACCGTAATAATTTAACGACACTATATGATGAAAAGAGCCTTTTATACCTTGTATTGCTATTGTTTTTGTCATAAAAAAAAAGTCCCGATTAAATCGAGACTTTGTATTGAATTTATGTTGTTTAAATTACACATATAACGTCTCGTTCTTTTTGTTAAAAAAGAAGTAAAACCAGTTATAATATGTATTTAAAATTGTGTTCATTATTTTTTTGTTATTGCTAAAGTAGACAATTAATTGAAAAATTAAAATACTAAAGCCTGAAATTATGAGTTTTATAACAAGTTTTAAAGATTTTAAAGCAAATAAGCTTTTAAATTAAAGATTGTTTATTTTTGAAGAAACATTTTAGCATGTCAATAAAAGTTGAAAATATCACTAAACAATTTGGAGAACAAAAAGCATTAAACAATGTATCTTTTAGTGTGCAACGTCCAGAAATTGTTGGATTTTTAGGTCCTAATGGTGCAGGAAAATCTACAATGATGAAAATTTTAACCACTTACCTTTCTCCTTCTTCAGGACATGCAGAGGTTAATGGACATGCTGTTTTAACCAACAAAAAAAACGTACAGAAAAGTGTTGGCTACTTACCAGAACACAATCCTTTATATTTAGACCAATACGTGCGTGAGTATTTACGATTTAATGCAAACGTATATAACGTTGACAAATCTAGAGTTGAAGAGGTTATTGAACTTACTGGATTAACACCAGAAGCACATAAAACAATTGGGCAACTCTCTAAAGGTTACAGACAACGTGTAGGGTTAGCCAATGCGCTATTGCATAATCCTGAAGTCTTAATTTTAGACGAACCTACAACTGGTTTAGACCCAAACCAATTGGTAGATATAAGACAATTAATTAAAAGTTTAGGCAAAGACAAAACCGTCTTTTTATCTACACATATTATGCAGGAAGTAGAAGCTATGTGTGACCGTGTTATTATTATTAATAAAGGTGAAATTGTTGCCGATAAAAAATTAAGCGAATTACGCGAAGGACAAGAACAAACCGTTATTGTCGAGTTTGATTACCGCGTAGAAGATGCGTTTTTACTTAAACTTCCGCATGCTAAAAGTGTAAAAAATGTTCACGATTTTATTTATGAAATTGTGTTTGATACAACAACAGATATGCGTGCTCATGTATTTGATTTTGCACATGATAATGAGTTGAAGATTCTTCAGTTAAATCAGAAAAATGCTAGTTTAGAAAGTTTGTTTAGGGAATTGACGAGTTAAACTGAATTAACTTAAAGTCTTTTTGTAAATTCTTATTGACACTAATTACACTAATTTACACAAATACATAATGTGTTTTTAATTGTGTCCAAAACAACATCTATACAATTTTAGATTCCGGCTTTCGCAGGAATGTTACTCAAAAATAACACGACCATCAAATTGCTCGGTCACATCAATAATTGGTGGAGTATTGACTGCAATCACATTTCCTGTGCTTACTAGGTTTGCTTTAAGTTCTTGTTGCGGATTTACAATAATATCGTTACTTCCACGATGATAAATAGTCACGTTTTGCGCCACAAGGTATCGTCCTTGAAAACGTCCATCTCCTGATGCATGACTTATATTTAAATGTTCTGTAGTACCAGAAATTATATTTGTTGTTAGATTGTTAATTACCACTCTTAATGTTGTGCAATTAACTTCTAAATTAAAATTACCTACGTTATAAAAATCTCCACCATAATCTTCAGACAGTAATTTTAATTCCTCAAAATTTAAAACGCCAACGCTATGCACATCTAAAGTACTACTATTTCTAATTTCGGTTAGGTTTGGAACAGTAACGTGTACTTTTGTAATACCGTAATCTCTGGTTAAATTACATGTATTGTTATCTTTTAAAATCAATCGGTCGTTTTGTACATAAACCTCAACATCATTAATTAAGTTTTCACCGGTTTCTACTAAAACACTTCGTGTTGCTCCTTGCGTTATAAATAACTCAACATCTTTATATACGGTGATTTTAGAAAATGTACCAACTTCAAAAGTTTGCTGAATGATATCTCCTGCACTTTGAAAACAGTCTGGTGCATCTTCTTGATTGCATCCAAAAACAAAAAATAGGGTAATTATGTATAGTATTTTTTTCATTTTTTTACTCTTTACTTTATCGTCAAACGCTAACCATTGGTTTTACCTGCGTTAGCGATTAAGGTTTTGTCGGAGCTCTTTTTGTGTTGTTGCACATATGCAACACGAAAAAGCGACTACCGAAAGCGCGACCCTTGTGGTAACGCCCAAATTTTATAATCTAATTCCAACTCCAAATTCTACAGCTTCTGCTTTTGCACCATGAGATTTTAGGGTTAATGCTCCAAAAATTTTATCTCCAAAATAACGTTTTAAACCAACACGACTGTAGACACGACCTTCAAAATCGAAAGGGTAATACACGTAATAACCTAACTGCGTCACTAAGGACGTTTTGCTAATAAACAACTCATGCCCAACAAATGCACCAATACGTTTGTAATCTTCGTCTCCGCTAACATTATCTAAAGGAAAAGCTACTGACTTATACTCGATATGCTTCTTTAGAAAGTTTGAAAAAAACACATCTGTTCCTAATTGGATGGCGCTTTTACGATTTAATCTTTTATCTGCATAAGCAGACACAATGTAAAATGCGTATTGACCAGAATTGATGATATCGCTCTCGTTTACACCTGTTCTAAAAGCGAAGTTGTATTTAATTTTTTCGGTAAAGGTTTTGTCTTCTGTATTTGGGATATATTCTGGTAATTGATCTGCATCCAATACATAATTTACACCTAAATTAAATGTAATACTGTTTATTGAACTGTTTGGCGCTTTTACATTAGCGTTAGAATAATGGATTAAAGATAATCCTGTTTGTAACCCTAAACCTTTAAACAAGTTTTCTTTTTTGTAGTTAAGCATCAAATATGTCGAGCTTAATAAATGTGTCCCAAACGCATTATTACGGTAATTTTCTACTTTGTCGTAAGGATTGGTGTTGTAGGCTAATCCTTGACCAATCCTAAACATTAAATGTCTTTTTAAAAAGTAGAAATTATAATGAGCGTATAACCCAAAATTGTTTCCTAAAGTTTTATTCTGAAGGTTTTGATAGATAAAAGACGCGCCATAATCCGGATAATTATACCTGCTTTGCCATGCTTGACCGCCAAAGGTTTTTTGGTTATAACTTAATATAACACCAGTTGGATGACCTTTAATTAAATGCGAAATATCAGTATTATGTTCTGCTATATTTCCATAAAAGTAATTGACATCTAAAGAGAATGGTCGCTTGTCTTCCTGAGCAAAAATTAATGTTGTAAAACAACAACAAATTAGGGCTAGTTTTAGTTTCATCTTAATAATTAATGAAACAAAAGTAATGGTTTTTTAAAATACTGATTTTATTAATCAAATAAATCTGAAGATAAGTATCTATCTCCTCTATCACATATAATCACAACAACTGTTCCTTGGTCTAAATTTTTAATCAATTTTAATGCAGTTGCTACAGCGCCACCACTACTCATTCCTGCAAAAACGCCTTCTTCTTTTGCTAACCGTTGTGTCATTGCTTTAGCTTCTTCTGTACTAACTTCAAAAACTTGATCTACTTTGTTTTTATCAAATATTGTTGGCACGTAAGCTGGTGACCATTTTCTAATTCCTGGGATTTTTGATCCATCGGTAGGTTGCGCACCAACTATGTTGATGTTATTATTTTTTTCTTTTAAAAAAGTAGATGTACCCATAATGGTTCCTGTTGTTCCCATTGCAGATACAAAATGTGTTACTTCTCCGTTAGTATCTCTCCAGATTTCTGGACCTGTAGTTTTGTAATGTGCTTTCCAATTGTCGTTATTCTCAAACTGATTTAATAGTGTATATCCTTTTTCATCACGAAGTTTAAAAGCCACATCTCTTGAGCCTTCAATACCGTCTTTAGCAGATGTAAGAATGACTTCTGCACCATAAGCTTTCATCGTTTTCACTCGTTCTTCAGTAGAATTTTCAGGCATGATTAATTTCATTTTTAAGCCTAATAAGTTTGCTATAAAAGCTAATGCTATTCCTGTATTACCGCTTGTTGCTTCTACTAAAGTATCTCCTTTTTTTATATCTCCTCTTTTTAAAGCTTCGTTTATCATGTTATAAGCCGCTCTATCCTTAACACTAGCACCAGGATTGTGTCCTTCTAATTTAAAATATAAGGTCACGTTTTTATTTGGGTTGATACTTATGGACTTTACTAAAGGCGTGTTTCCTATAAGGTTTATGATACTTTTATTACTCACTTTTTGTTCTGATTTTATATTCTTTTTTATAGGTTAACGTTGAATTTTGAGGAACATTTTCTGTTACACATACATTAGCACCTATAATGGTATTAGAGCCAATAACAATATCGCCTAACACTGTAGCATTGGCATAAATAACCACATTTTTTTCTAAAGTTGGATGTCTTTTTGTATCTGCAAGACTTTTTAATACATGTAATCCGCCAAGTGTAACACCTTGATAAATTTTCACTTCATCCTTTATGATTGTGGTTTCTCCTATTACAATTCCTGTACCGTGATCTAAGAAAAACGAATCGCCAATAGTTGCTCCTGGATGAATATCTATACCTGTTATACCATGCACATATTCACTCATCATTCTTGGTAAAATCCTAACACCAAGTTTTAATAACTGATGACTTAAACGGTGTATTGAAATTGCATAAAAACCTGGATATGCTAAATAGATTTCTTCTACGCATTTATTTGCAGGGTCATTATCTTGAAAAGCTTTTGCATCTAAATGCAATTTTTCTCTAATTGAAGGCAGACTTGAGTTGAAATCATTCCAAATTTGAGTTGTATCATTTACTCCTAAAGCTGTAGTTATTTCTAAAAATTTTTCTTCTAAAAATTGAGAATCCTCAGCTTGTTCGTCAAACATAAAGTAGTAAAGTCTTTTGGTAAAAACTTCTACTTTATCTTTTAATCTTACGTTTATTGTTAAAGCCATTAAAGTGTTTATCTAACAGCTACAAAGATAAAGCTTAATTAACTAGCGGCTTGTTTATATTTTGTTAAGGCTTCTTTATTTAAGTTTGAGTATTGAAAAATAGGTTTTAAAATTTTTGAAAGCTGCTCAAACTCTATTAAAAACGCATCATGACCATGTATTGATTTGATTTCTGAAATAGATATATTTTCTTTTTTAGGTTTTAGTTGAATATAGGTATCCCAGTTATGATCTGACAAAAACAAACCATCTGTATTTATCGTTATTAGATGAATTTGTCCTGATATTTTTGAAGCTTTGCTAATAAACTCCTCTTCTGTTTTGGCAACTTCAATGGTTTTTAGCAAATGATTCATCAATTTATAGGAAGACAATTGAAACCTATTTTTTAATGTATTACCATGATATTGCAACCAATTTTCTATTGCATAATAATTAGCTTCTTTTAGATTATTAAATTTATGATTGAAAGATGTTGCTGTGCGATAAAATGTCATAGCATGCATACGCGCATCTTCTATTGGTCGATTAGAATTATTTAAAATATTATCTTGAATAAAAACATTACCTATCAACCAATCGTCTGCTTTCCAATGACTAGCGACAACAACTATATTATCAAATAGATTTGGATTGTTTACTGCCAAATGCCAAGTAATACCGCCACCTAAAGAGGTACCAATTACAGTATGTATGCTGTCAATATTTAGTGTATAAAGTCCTATTTCAAAGATTTTTGCAATATCATTTACTGTAAAATCTTTATAGTTATCTATTAGATTTTCTTCTTTACTATCAAAGCCATTACCTGGTATATTAAAACATAAGATTGTATATTTTTGGGTATCAATTATGTTTTGGTCGCCTACAACATCGTTCCACCAACCATTTATTCCTGTTACATTTGAGTTTCCGGTTAATGCATGATTAATAAGAACTATTGGTGCTGTGTGTAAAGCTTGCCCAAATATTTGATATGTTAAGTCTATTGATTTTGTTTGACCGTTGCTTAACGCAAAGTCATATATTGATATATGTTGTAATTTTCTCATAATTGCAGATTTTTTAAAATAGACTTCGCACTTCACTTTTTCATATAAAATGCGAAGCTATTTCTTACTAATAACTAAAAATAAAACATGCTATTTTTAAGCCAATACTGACTTTTCTACAACATTAAAAGCTTCTTTTAAATCAGCTTTTAAATCTTCAATATTTTCTAAGCCAACAGATAGTCTAATTAAGTCTTTTGTAACACCTGTATCTTCTTGAGACACATCACTAAGTTGTTGATGTGTTGTACTAGCTGGATGAATAATTAATGATTTTGAGTCTCCAAAATTTGCTACTAAATCAAACAGTTTAGTTGTATTTACTATTTTTTTTGCAGACTCATAACCGCCTTTTACTCCAAAAGTTAACACACCACTTTGTCCTTTTGGCAAATACTTTTGTGCTAAAGAATAGTACTTACTGGTTTCTAAACCTGGATAGTTTACCCAATTAACTTCTGGTTGTTCTTGTAACCATTTGGCTAGTTGTAGTGCATTATCACTATGCTTACTTAAACGTAATTCTAAAGTTTCTAATCCTTGTATGATTTGAAACGCATTAAACGGACTTAAAGCACTACCGTAATCACGCAAACCTTCTATTCTTATTTTTGCAATAAATGCAGCAGCACCAATAGCTTCGCTATATACTAATCCATGATACCCTGGTGATGGTTCTGTAAATTCTGGAAATTTACCATTTGTCCAATCAAATGTTCCTGCATCAATAATAATTCCTCCTAATGAAGTCCCATTACCTGAAATGTATTTTGTTAAAGAATGAATAACAATGTTTGCACCATATTCTATTGGGTTTAATAAATATGGCGTTGGCACTGTATTATCAACAATTAATGGTACTTTGTGTGCTTTTGCTACTTTAGAAATACTTTCTAAATCTAAAACATCTAATTTTGGGTTTCCTAAAGATTCCACAAAAATAGCTCTTGTATTTTCTTTTGTAGCTTTACTAAAATTATCAGGATCTGAAGGATCTACAAAAGTAGTCGTTATACCATGTCTTGGCAAGGTTACACTTAATAAATTATACGATCCACCATAAAGACTATTTGAAGCAACAATGTGGTCTCCTGCCTTAAGTAATGTTAGTAATGTAGTTGCTATTGCAGATGTACCAGAAGCTGTTGCTACTGCAGCAATACCGCCTTCTAAAGCAGCTAATCGTTGTTCTAAAACATCTGTTGTTGGATTGTTTAATCTAGTGTAAATAAACCCAGGAACTGACAGATTAAATCTTCCTGCTGCGTCATCTGCATTATCAAAAACATATGCTGTGTTTTGATAAATTGGGACTGCTCTTGTTCCTCCATGTTGACTAACATCATGTCCTGCGTGCAACGCTTGGGTTGCAAATTTTTGTGTACTCATTTTTCTAAGTTTTTGAGTTAATAAATAATTAAACCAAAAGCCAAATAAGCCTCGTAAGAAGCGTACTTAATAGAAAAATGTTATAAGAAAAATAGTAATTACAGATGAGTAATTACGTGTTGGTTATCTATCCGAGAATGCGAGAAATGATTCGCACTTTCAAGTAGAATTTAGCACCTTCTTAGTAAGTCTAAGGGTTGCTAAGGCTTCATTGGGTCTATTCCCTCTGCCTTTCTTGATAACATTTCAGTAAGTTATTGAACTTTGTGAGCACAAATATTCAAATACAAAAACTTAAAATCCAAATAATTTATACTAAAATTTTTAAAAAAGATGAAAATCACTATTGGTTTTCTTGCAAAAACTTCTCTCTAATCACCTGATCTACAGGCTTGTTTTTAACTTTACTTTCTAACCAAGAAATTATGTCTAAATATAAAAATGCACGACGTTCAAAAGGGTGATTTTCATAAACTTTCAACTTTTCAAGTAAAGATTTAAATGCTTTTTTAATGTCTTGTGGATAAATATCTTGCAAATTTCTAATAAATTTTATCATCTCTTTTTGCACTTCGTGCAACTCATTCATTTGTATTAAAAATTTATAAGTTGTACGCAATAAAGTTTCTAAATGATAATCTAAACCAGCTTCATAATGCGCGACTAAATTTAAAACTCTAGAAAAACATAACAAATCTTCTCTCATAGTTAAAGATTTGTTTGAAATTATTTTATCTAAATAAAAAATGCATGCTTTATTATTACCAGACCCAAAATGTAAGCTAGCAAATTTGTAATAGAAAACCATGGTATGATGCTCGTCAATCCTATCCTTAAAACGCTCTAATTCTTTATCAATTTCTGGGATTAATTCTACACCTTCTTTAAAGCTTCCATCAATAAAAAAAGAATTGATTTTATTTAAATTAAAGTACAAAAACGAAAGTGCTTCTACATTTTCATCTTTAGGGAATTTTTTATCTTCTATAACTGCTTGAAATTTATTTAAAGCTTCGTCAAATTTATTTTTGTTTTTTATAAAAAACAGTGATTCTAACAAGTAGTTATTTCCTTTTAAGAAGAAAACAGGATTTAGGCTTATCATTGAAGGATTTTCATAAAAAAGATCAACCCACTTTAAGGCATATTTATAACAGTTTTTAAAATCCTGTAATAAAAAACTGTACCACAAATAAGCGTTATACAACCATAATTTTTCTCTAAATCCTAAATCTTTTATTTTGTATTTAGGCAATCTAGCTTTAAAATAATCACTAACCTCATTACCTTCTGCTTCACTTTTTACATAGCCAGTTTTAAGAATAATACTATAAAGCTGAAGTGATAGATTTGACAACTTACTTGCTATCATGTTTTGAGTACTTAACTCTTTTGCTTGAACAGTTAACTCATCTGCCCTACTACTGATACTTCTGGTTATGTATTGAGATTCTATAACTTTTTCGAATTCTACAATTTCATAAGCTAAGTTTTTTTCTTCATTTTGTACGGCTAGCTCTTTGGCTTTATCCAATATTTTTAGACTCTGTTTATAGAGTCCTTTATGATATAAAATAGAGGCAAAATCTAACTGTTCTCTAATTTGAGAACGTATGTTTTGATGAGATGGGCTTAACTTAAGACTTATTAAAATTTGCTTATATAAATGTGCTTTGACATTGGCTAATTGCTGTTTTTTAATTTCAGTAGATTTTAAAATTGCAATTTCATCATACACTTTTAACTTATCTAAGACATTAAAAAGGTTTAAAAATTTAGAGTCACTATTTACTCCTAACCTACCTACATACAATTTAAATTGACGTTTTTCTGACTTAGTTAAAGATTTAACTAGTATAAATAAATTATCTTTTTGGTCTTTAGTCATCAATTAACATGTTATTTAACTTGCTTACTTACAAGCTCTTATGTTTGTTTTTAAAAACTGAACATCGTAAGATATCAATTAGCCATTATGTGTTAGACATACCAAAGTATAAATTAGTAAGTCAATAGAAAAATAATTCTCTCTTAAAATGTCTAAAAACACAATTCAAATATTTGATACTACACTTAGGGACGGAGAACAAGTCCCAGGTTGTAAATTAAATACAGAACAAAAAGTAGTCATTGCAAAGCAACTAGACTTACTTGGTGTTAATGTAATAGAAGCTGGATTTCCTGTATCTAGTCCTGGCGACTTCCAATCGGTAGAAGCAATTTCTGAAATTGTAAAAAATGCTACTGTTTGTGGCTTGACAAGAGCTGTAGAAAATGATATTAAAGTTGCTGCAGAAGCTTTAAAAACTGCAAAAACACCAAGAATCCACACAGGAATTGGCACTTCAGATTCTCATATAAAATTCAAATTTAAATCAAACAGAGACGCTATTATTGATCGTGCTTTTGAAGCGGTTAAGTATGCAAAATCCTTTGTTGAAGATGTCGAATTTTATGCAGAAGATGCTGGTCGTACAGAAAACGAATATTTAGCACGTGTTTGCGAAGCTGCCATAAAAGCTGGCGCAACAGTTTTAAATATTCCAGACACAACAGGCTATTGCTTACCTAGTGAATATGGTGCAAAAATAAAATACTTAAAAGAAAATGTAAAAGGCATTGAAAATGCCATACTTTCTTGTCATTGCCATAACGATTTAGGTTTGGCAACAGCAAATTCTATAGAAGGCGTAATTAATGGTGCAAGACAAATAGAATGTACTATAAATGGTATTGGCGAACGTGCTGGCAACACTGCTTTAGAAGAAGTTGTTATGGTTTTAAAACAACATCCATATCTTAATTTAGACACTTCAATCAATACAAAACACCTTTACGGCATCAGCCAATTGGTAAGTGAAAATATGGGTATTTACACGCAACCAAATAAAGCTATAGTTGGCGCAAATGCGTTTGCACATAGCTCTGGAATACATCAAGATGGCGTGATTAAAAATCGTGAAACTTACGAAATCATTGACCCAAAAGACGTTGGTGTAACCGAAAGCGCAATTGTTTTAACAGCTCGTAGCGGAAGAGCTGCTTTAGCATACCGAGCTAAAAATGTCGGTTACGAATTAACAAAGCTTCAGTTAGACGACGTGTATGCTAACTTTTTAAGTTTTGCAGACAGAAAAAAGGAAATTAACGATCACGATATACACCAAATCATAGAAACAAGTAAAGTATATCAACAAATTAAAAGCGCTTAGTACAAAATAAACATTAAAGTTAATGAGCAAAAAAACATTATTTGATAAAGTTTGGGACGCGCATGTGGTAGATGCAATAGAAAATGGTCCGCAAATTTTATATATAGATAAACATTTAATACATGAAGTTACAAGTCCGCAAGCTTTTAATGAGTTAAAGGCGCGTAACATTCCTATTTTTAGACCTAATCAAATTGTTGCAACAGCAGATCACAATACACCAACAGTAGATCAACATTTACCTGTTAAAGACGATTTATCAAGAAAACAATTAAAACAACTTTCAGAAAATTGTAAAGCTAACAATATCACTCTTTACGAGTTAGGTCATAAATACAATGGTATTGTTCATGTTATGGCACCAGAACTTGGTATTACTCAACCAGGAATGACCATAGTTTGTGGCGATAGTCACACTTCAACTCATGGTGCATTTGGATCTATCGCTTTTGGTATTGGCACAAGCCAAGTTGCACAAGTATTTGCTAGTCAATGCCTATTATTAACCAAACCAAAAAGCTTAAGAGTTACCGTTAACGGAACACTAAAAAAAGGTGTTTTACCTAAAGATGTTATTTTATACATCATCGCTCAAATAGGCACTAATGCTGGAACTGGTTACTTCTGCGAATATGCTGGTGATGTATTTGAAAATATGTCTATGGAAGGCAGAATGACAGTTTGTAATATGAGTATTGAAATGGGCGCACGTGGCGGAATGATTGCTCCAGACCAAACTACTTTTGACTATGTAAAAGATAGAGAATTTGCTCCAAAAGGAAAAGATTTTGAAGACAAAGTAGCCTATTGGAAAACTTTACCTACAGACGAAGGTGCTGTTTTTGATAAAGAATACACCTTTAATGCTGAAGATATCGAACCCATGATTACCTACGGTACAAATCCAGGAATGGGAATAAAAATCACCGATAACATACCGCAATTAAATGATGCGTCTTTTGAAAAATCTTTAAAATACATGGATTTTAAAAAAGGTGAAAGTCTGATTGATAAAACCATTAATTACGTGTTTATTGGTAGCTGCACCAACTCAAGAATTGAAGATTTTAGGATTGCTGCACAATATGTAAAAGGTAAACAAAAAGCAGACAATGTAACTGCTTGGTTAGTTCCAGGAAGCAAACAGGTAGAATCTCAAATTATTGAAGAAGGCTTAAAAAGTATTTTTGAAAATGCTGGTTTTAAGTTACGCCAACCTGGTTGTAGTGCTTGTTTAGCAATGAATGACGATAAAATTCCGGAAGGCGAATACTGTGTATCGACTTCAAATAGAAATTTTGAAGGTAGACAAGGTCAAGGATCACGTACTATTTTAGCAAGTCCATTAGTTGCTGCTGCAACAGCTATTGAAGGAAAAATTATTGATGTAACCGCAACCAATTTTGTTGCTGAAGAGATTTAAGTCATGGAAAAATTTACAACATTACAATCTACAGCTATTCCATTAGCGATAGAAAATATAGATACCGATCAAATTATACCTGCGCGTTTTTTAAAAGCTACAGACCGTAACGGTTTTGGCGAAAATGCGTTTAGAGATTGGCGTTTTAATAAAGATGGATCTGTTAATACAGATTTTGCATTAAACCAGAAAGAATACAGCGGAAGCATATTGGTTGCTGGTAATAATTTTGGTTGTGGCTCTAGTAGAGAACATGCTACTTGGGCTTTGACAGATTACGGTTTTAAAGTTGTGGTCTCTAGTTTTTTTGCAGATATTTTTAAAGGAAATGCACTTAACAATGGGTTATTACCTGTTCAAGTTAGTGACGATTTTTTAAAAGTCCTTTTAAATGAAATTAAAGAGAATCCTAAAACCGAATTAATTGTAAATCTTGAAAACCAAACGATAAGCGTTGCCAACACTTCGTTTAAAGAACATTTTGAGATTGACCCTTATAAAAAAACATGCTTAATTAATGGTTATGATGATATTGACTATTTATTAAGCAAAAAAGAATTAATCACTCAGTTTGAAAACCAACGTAGCTAGTTAGCCTGCGTTAGCGATTGAACGGTATGTTTGAGCGCCTCGCAGAGCGCGAGTAGTGAAAGCGCGACCCGATAGGGAAACGCCCAAAAACAATAAATTAACTAACAAAAAGCAAAAATTGCTTTAAAATATATACTATGAAATTAAATATTGCAGTTTTATCTGGTGATGGTATTGGACCAGAAGTTACGCATCAAGCTATAAAAGTACTTAAAGCTATTGCTCAAGAGTTTGACCATAGCTTTAGATTTAAAGAAGCGCCTGTTGGTGCTATTGCGATTGACCAAACTGGTAATCCTTTACCTGACGATACTTTACAACTTTGTGAGGCTAGTGACGCTATTTTATTTGGCGCTATTGGTGATCCCAAATACGATAATAATCCTAGTGCTAAAGTTAGACCAGAACAAGGGTTACTTAAATTAAGAAAATCTCTTGGTCTTTACGCTAACATTAGACCTGTTAAGGCTTACGAGACTTTATTAGACAAATCGCCTTTAAAAGAAAACGTTATTAAAGGTACAGATATTAGCATTTATCGCGAGTTAACTGGCGGTATTTATTTTGGTGAAAAACAATTAAGCGAAGACGGACAAGTAGCTTCAGATTTATGCGAGTATTCTCGGGAAGAAATTGAACGTATTGCACATTTAGCATTTAAAGCTGCTCAAAGCCGAAAGAAAAAAGTGACTTTAGTAGATAAAGCTAATGTTTTAGAAACATCACGTTTATGGAGAAAAGTGGTTACTGAACTAGCTAAAGATTATCCTGATGTAGAATTAGACTTTTTATTTGTAGATAATGCAGCAATGCAAATGATTTTAAATCCAAAACAATTTGACGTGATCTTAACCGAAAACTTGTTTGGCGATGTAATTAGTGACGAAGCTAGCGTTATTGGCGGAAGCATTGGTTTATTAGCTAGCGCTTCTGTTGGAAATAAACATGCTATGTTTGAACCAATTCATGGTTCTTATCCTGAAGCAACAGGTAAAGGCATTGCAAATCCTATTGCTTCAATTTTAAGTGCTGCAATGTTACTTGAACATTTTGGTCTTTACAAAGAAGCAAATGTTATTAAAGCTGGTGTAGAAAAATCGTTACAATTGCATGTAACAACACCAGATTTAAATGATAATTTTGATCATATCACAACGTCTAAAGTTGGAGATTTTATAGAAGATTTTATCCATAATCCTAAGGATAGTAATTTAAATTTTACTAATATTCACTTAGGACAATCCACAATTATTTAAGTTTTAGTATTTAATTTGGAGTCTATGAAGCACCTTGAAAAAGGTGCTTTTTTTTACACTAAAAACTGAAATAACTCTGGTTTATTATTTAAGTAATCACCATAAAAATTATAAAGTTTCATTTTTGTAATTAAAGGTTCTAAATCGTCTGCCGATTTTAGCTCTACTCCTACTACTGCTGCACCATTTTCTCGATTCGTTTTTTTGGTATATTCAAAGTGAGTAATATCATCATTTTCTCCTAAAATATCTACAACAAACTCGCGTAATGCGCCAGCACGTTGTGGAAAGGTCACGATAAAATAGTGTTTTAGATTAGCATGTAACAAGGCACGTTCTTTAATTTCGGCAGTCCTAGTAATGTCATTATTACTTCCGCTTACTACACAAATCACATTTTTACCTTTTATTTCTTCTTTAAAATCATCTAAAGCAGAAATACTTAAAGCGCCAGCAGGTTCAACTACTATTGCGTCTTTATTATACAAATCTAAAATGGTTTGACACACCTTACCTTCAGCAACCGTTACCATTTGATCTAAATTAGACTTACAAATTTCAAAATTCAAATCACCAACGCGTTGTACTGCTGCGCCATCTACAAACTTTTCGATGTGATTAAGTTGTGTGTTTTTTTGATTTTCAATCGACGTTTTCATTGATGGCGCGCCTAAAGGCTCGACACCAATAATTTTTGTTTGCGGCGATAATTCTTTAAATACTGATGATAATCCAGCTGATAATCCGCCACCACCAACAGGTACAAATACATAATGAATTGGATGATGTGCTTGGTCTATAATTTCTAACCCAACGGTAGCTTGACCTTCAATTACCTTTTCATCATTAAATGGATGAATAAATGCTTTTGAAAGTCGCTCGCATTCTTTCATCGCTAGATGATAAGAATCGTCAAAAGTATCGCCTGCAAGAACAATATCGATATACTCTTCTCCAAACATTTTTACCTGCTCCACCTTTTGTTTTGGCGTTGGAGCAGGCATATAAATAGTACCTTTGATTTTTAATAATTTACACGACAATGCTACACCTTGTGCATGATTACCAGCACTAGCACAAACAATACCATTTTCTACTTCAGAAGCTGATAATGAAGACATTTTATTATAAGCGCCTCTAATTTTATAAGATCGTACTTGCTGTAAATCTTCACGTTTAAACATGATATTACTGTCAAATTCTTTAGAGTATCTAAAGCTTGATGTTAGTGGCGTAACCGCTGCAACATCTCGTAATTTTTCGGCTGCAGCTTCTACTGCTTTTAATTTAGGAAAATAGGTTGTTTGCGTTTGCATTAGTTTGTTTTTAAGCTAAAACACTTTCTTCTTTAGCTTCGGTTTTTATCACTTTCATTGCGGTCATTGCGGCACGAAGACGTTTACCAACGGTTTCTATTGGATGATTTCTAATAGCGTCATTCACTTTGATTAATTCGATATTATCAACGCCTGTTTTTGTTGAAAATGACTTTCCAATTACTGATGTATCAACAGTTTTCATAAAATCTGCTAATAACGGTTTGCACGCATGATCAAATAAATAGCAACCATACTCTGCAGTATCTGAAATGACGCGATTCATTTCAAATAACTTCTTTCTCGCAATAGTATTTGCTATTAATGGCAACTCGTGTAACGATTCGTAGTAAGCAGAATCTTCGATTATTCCTGCGCTTACCATAGTTTCAAAAGCAAGTTCTACACCAGATTTCACAAATGCGACTAACAACACACCATGATCAAAATACTCTTGTTCTGTGATGTGATCTAAAGTTAATTCGGTTTTTTCAAAAGCAGTTTCACCAGTAGCAGCTCGCCACTTTAATAGATTAACATCATCATTTGCCCAATCTTCCATCATGGTTTTAGAGAAATGACCAGAAATGATATCATCCATATGTTTTTCAAATAACGGACGCATGATGGTTTTTAATTCTTCAGACAATTCAAATGCTTTAATTTTTGAAGGATTTGACAATCTATCCATCATGTTTGTAATACCGCCATGTTTTAAAGCTTCAGTAATAGTTTCCCAGCCAAACTGAATTAATTTTGCTGCATAACCAGCGTCAATTCCTTCGGCAACCATTTTGTCAAAAGACAAAATTGCTCCTGTTTGCAACAAGCCACATAATATGGTTTGCTCGCCCATTAAATCAGATTTTACCTCAGCCACAAAAGACGATTCTAAAACGCCTGCTCTATCGCCACCTGTTGCAACTGCGTAAGCTTTTGCTTGCGCCCAACCTTTATTTTCCGGATCGTTTTCTGGATGTACAGCAATTAATGTTGGTACACCAAAATCACGTTTGTACTCCTCACGCACTTCGGTTCCTGGACATTTTGGCGCGACCATAATTACTGTAATATCATTACGGATTTGCGTACCTTCTTCAACGATATTAAATCCATGCGAGTAGCTTAACGTTGCGCCTTTTTTAATTAAAGGCATTACTTGGTTAACTACATCTGAATGTTGCTTGTCTGGTGTTAAGTTTAACACCAAATCTGCTGTTGGGATTAAGTCTTCGTAGGTCCCAACATTAAAACCGTTATCGGTTGCATTTTTGTACGACGCACGTTTTTCATCAATTGCTTGTTGGCGTAAGGCGTAAGAAATATCTAAACCAGAATCTCTCATGTTCAATCCTTGGTTTAATCCTTGTGCGCCGCAACCTACAATGACTATTTTTTTATCTTTTAATACAGCTACGCCATCTTCAAATTCTGAAGCGTCCATAAATCTGCATTTTCCTAATTGTTCTAATTGTTTTCTTAATGGTAATGTGTTAAAATAATTTGCCATTTTAGTTTGTTTTTAGTGTTGAAAAGCTTCCAACATTTTAGTTATTTCCATTGGTGTTTTGGTAACTGCAATTCGTCCAGAACGTGTAAATTGTAAAATCCCAAACGCACTTAATTCTCTGTGCAATAATTCTATTTCGCTACGTCTTCCTGATTTTTCAAGTACAAAAAATTCTTTATTTACAGTGACAATTCTTGCGTTACTTTCTTTAATAATATTTTGAATTTGTCGTTCTTCAAACTGTAAATCTGATTTGATTTTGAACAGACAAGATTCTTGATAAATAGTTTCTTCTTCCGTGTGATAATAGGCTTTAATCACCTCAACCTGTTTTTCAATTTGACCAATAATTTTTTTCATTTGGTCTTCGGCTAACTTTACCACAATGGTCCATTTAGACACGTTTTCAATTTCAGAAATTGAAGAATTTATACTTTCAATGTTGATATGTCTACGTTGAAATATTGCCGAAATACGGTTTAATAACCCAGTATTATTTTCGGTATAAATAGAAACGGTATATAATTTATTTTCGCTCATAATTACTCTAATCTTACATCTGAAACACTTGCGCCTGTTGGTATCATAGGGAATACATTATCCTCTTTTTCAACCATAACTTCTAAGAAATATGGGCCTTCCGTTTCCATCATTTCTTTTACAGCATCGGCTAAATCTTCTCGTTTAGACACGCTTTTAGCATTAATATGATAGCCTTTTGCTATCGCTACAAAATCTGGGTTTTCCATTTCAGTAGATGCGTAACGTCTATCAAAAAATAGTTGTTGCCACTGTCTTACCATACCTAAAAAATTGTTGTTTAACACTACAATTTTTACTGGCACTTTGGTTTGAAAAATGGTTCCAAGTTCTTGGATGGTCATTTGATAACCACCATCACCAGCAATCATGACCACATCGCGTTCTGGTGCGCCCATTTTTGCACCAATTGCTGCTGGCAACGCAAATCCCATTGTGCCTAATCCGCCAGACGTAATGTTACTTTTAGAGAGATTAAAATCGGCATAACGACACACAATCATTTGGTGCTGACCAACATCGCTAACAATTGCTGCTTCACCTTTGGTTTGTGCATTAATCTCTTTAAGCACTTCACCCATCGTTAAGCCATCTTTTGTTGGATGCAAATCGTCTTTTATGACTTTTTCATATTCAACTTGATATAAATCTTTAAATTTTTGATGCCACTCTGTATGCGAATTTTCTTTTAAAAGTGGAAGAATTGCCGCCAAAGTATCTTTCGAATTTCCTAAAACAGCGACATCTGTTTTTACATTTTTATCAACTTCTGCTGGATCAATTTCAAAATGAATCACTTTAGCTTGTTTAGCGTATGATGCTAAGTTTCCTGTGACGCGATCATCGAAACGCATTCCGATTGCGATTAAAACATCACATTCATTTGTTAACACATTTGGTGCATAATTACCATGCATACCAACCATACCAACATTTAATGGATGCGTTGAAGGAATTGCTGAAGCCCCTAAAATGGTCCAAGCCGATGGTAACCCAGCTTTTTCTATAACAGCTTTAAATTCAGCTTCAGCTTCACCTAAAATCACACCTTGTCCCCAAACGACAAGAGGTTTTTTTGCATTATTTATCAAATCTGCAGCAGCTTGTATATCTGCTGGATTGGTTTTAGGAATTGGTTTGTAACTTCTAATTCCTGTACATTTTTCGTACTTAAAATCGAATTCTTCAAACTGCGCATCCTTAGTAATATCTATTAAAACTGGACCAGGACGACCACTTTTTGCAATATAAAATGCTTTTGCAATGACTTCAGGAATTTCTGAAGCTTTTGTGACTTGATGATTCCATTTGGTAACAGGTGTAGAGATACCAACAATATCGGTTTCTTGAAAGGCATCACTACCTAATAAGTGTGATCCAACTTGACCAGTAATACACACCATTGGTGTACTATCTATTTGCGCATCTGCAATACCTGTAATCAAGTTAGTTGCGCCAGGACCAGAAGTTGCCATAGCAACACCAACTTTACCAGAAATTCGCGCGTAACCTTGCGCTGCATGCGTTGCACCTTGCTCGTGACGTGTTAAGACGTGATGAATTTCGTTTTGAAATTTATACAACTCGTCATAAACTGGCATAATTGCGCCGCCAGGATAACCATAAAGTACATCTACACCTTCTGCTATTAAGCTACGAACAACCGCTTCGCTACCTGAAATGCGGATAGTTTTTGAAGTTGATTGCTCGTTGTTTTTTATCGTTTTTGTTTCCATAAATTCCTGCGCAGGCAGGAATCTCATCCTACCTTTTAATTTTATATTTTCTTAAGTAACACTTCAGTTTTATAATTTTATTAAAACATTTATTTTATGCTCTTTACTTTTAGATTCCTGCCTGCGCAGGAATTTGTTAAAACTCGTCGGTTACGCAACCTTTGGATGCAGATGACACTGTTTTAGCATATTTATAAAGGACACCACGATTAAATTTTAATTCTGGTGCTTTCCATGATTGTTTTCTTTGTGATAATTCTTTTTCTGAGACTTCAAGTTGAATGGTATTGGTTTCAGCATCAATTGTGATAAAGTCACCATCTTTAACTAACGCGATATTTCCACCATCTTGAGCTTCTGGTGTAATGTGACCAACCACAAAACCGTGTGTTCCTCCAGAAAAACGTCCATCGGTAATTAATGCTACGTCTTTACCTAAACCTGCACCCATAATAGCTGCAGTTGGTTTAAGCATTTCTGGCATTCCTGGTCCGCCTTTTGGTCCTTCGTATCTAATGACAACAACGTCACCTTTTTCTACTTTACCATCTCTAATACCATCGTTTGCTGCGTATTCACCTTCAAAAACTTTTGCTTTTCCGCGAAAGCGTAAACCTTCTTTTCCTGTGATTTTTGCAACACTTCCATCTTCAGCTAAATTGCCATACAACATACGTAAGTGACCTGAGATTTTTATAGGTTCTTCGATAGGTTTTATCACATCTTGACCTTCGGTTAAATCATTAACATCTAATAAATTTTCGGCTAGTGTTTTTCCTGTTACGGTTAAACAATCGCCATGAATTAAGCCTTTTTTCAATAGATATTTTAAAACCGCTGGAATACCACCAACGCGATGTACGTCTTCCATCAGGTATTTTCCGCTAGGTTTTAAATCGGCTAAAAAAGGTGTGTTATCACTGATATTTTGAAAATCTTTTAAAGTGAAATCAATATTTGCCGCACGAGCAATTGCTAAAAAGTGAAGCACTGCATTGGTCGATCCGCCTAAAATAGTCACCAAACGAATAGCGTTTTCTAAAGATTTGCGTGTAATGATATCGCTTGGTTTAATATCTTTTTCAATTAGCAATCGCATCGCTTCACCAGCTTTTATGGCTTCTTGTTTTTTCTCTTCGCCAGTTGCTGGATTTGATGAGTTGAAAGGTAAGGTCATGCCTAAAGCCTCAATTGCTGAAGCCATAGTATTTGCCGTGTACATTCCACCACAAGCACCAGCACCAGGACAAGCTTTTTCAACTATATTTTGATATTCGCTTTCATTCATGGTACCAGCGACTTTGCTTCCCCAAGCTTCGAAAGCGGAAACGACATCTAGTTTTTTTCCGTTATGGCAACCAGAATCAATGGTTCCGCCATACACCAAAATACTTGGTCTATCTAAACGAATCATTGCCATTAATGCGCCTGGCATATTTTTGTCACAACCAACAACGGTAATTAGTCCGTCGTAACTCATTGCTTGCACTACGGTTTCCATAGAATCGGCAATAATATCTCTTGATGGTAAAGAATAACGCATACCTGGTGTACCCATGGAAATTCCGTCACTTACACCAATTGTATTAAAAATTAAGCCTACAACATCTTTATTTTTTGTGCCTTGCTTAGCGAGTTTTGCTAAGTCATTTAAGTGCATATTACATGGATTACCTTCGTAACCTGTACTTGCAATACCTATAATGGGTTTATAAAAATCTTCTTTGGTTAATCCTATAGCGTGCAACATTGCTTGTGCTGCTGGCTGCGTTGGATCTTGTGTTACTGTTTTACTGTATTTATTTAGTTGACTCATTTAGTCCGTTTCTTATTTATGATTTTCTAAATTACTAATTTGACTATGCTTGACTTTTTAGTTATTGAATTATAGACTAAAGTCATAATTCAATTTAATTATTTAATATATTGATTTTCAGCTGTTTAAAACAAAACAAGTATGATACCCAATTGTTAATATTTAATCTTTTTATTTTACTTTGAACTAAAATAAACCCAACAAAAAAGCCTTCCTGAAAAAGGAAGGCTTTTAAATTTATTCTTAACTAATAGACACCATTCCTTAACACCGTGATTTAATAATCACAATGCTAATAATTGAAATGATATTTACAGTTTGTTTTTTCATCTTGATATGCAAATATTGAAATTATTTAATTAAAATCCAAATTACACGATTACACTCTAGGTAAATCACCTTCTTCTTTTAGTGGTAAATTAGATTTTCCCATTAAAAAAGCATCTACATGATGTGCTGCTTGACGACCTTCGGAAATTGCCCAAACAATTAACGACTGACCGCGACGCATATCTCCTGCAGTAAAAATACCTTTTACATTAGTTGCATAATCTTTTTCGGTTGCTTTGATGTTGGATCTAAAATCCATTTCTAGACCAAATTGTTCTGCTAAAGTTTTTTCGGCACCAGTAAAACCTAGTGCTAACAACGCTAAATCGCAGTCCCAAGTTTTTTCGGTATCTGGTAATTCTTTAAGTTCTGGTCTTTCGCCTTCTTTAAAAATCCATTCGACTTCAACCGTTTTTAAACCAATTAAATTTCCATTTTTATCTCCTAAAAATTCTTTAGTTGAAATACTAAAAAAACGTTCTACGCCTTCTTTATGAGACGTTGTCGTTTTTAATCGCATAGGCCAATAAGGCCAAGGTTGATGCGCTGGACGACCTTTAGTTGGTTTACTTAAAATTTCAAAATTTGTTACCGATGTTGCACCATGACGATTACTTGTACCGATACAATCGCTACCTGTATCGCCGCCACCAATGACAATTACTTTTTTATTTTTTGCTGAAATAATTTCATCTTCATCTATCAATCCATCAACATGTTGGTTATTTTTCTTTAGAAATTCCATTGCTTGATGCACACCTTTTAGATGGTTTCCTTTAATAGGAATATTTCGTCTAACTGTTGCACCGCCACATAAAAGAATTGCATCAAAATCTGCCTTAATCGTTTCGACACTTATATTTTGCCCAACATGAGCATTGGTTTTAAATGTTACACCTTCGTCTTCAAGAATTTTAATACGTCTATCTATAATTTTCTTTTCTAACTTAAAATCCGGAATACCATAACGCAATAAACCACCAACTTTTGCGTCACGCTCAAAAACCGTTACCATATGTCCCGCTCTATTTAATTGTTGTGCAGCTGCTAAACCTGACGGACCAGAACCTACCACAGCAACCTTTTTACCTGTACGATGCTTTGGCGGATGCGCTTGTACCCAACCTTCTTTAAAGGCGATTTCAGCAATATTTTTTTCAATATTTTCTATAGTTACTGGATCTTCATTAATCCCTAAAACACACGCTTCTTCACAAGGTGCTGGACACAAACGACCTGTAAATTCTGGAAAATTATTTGTTGAATGTAAAATTTGTGCTGCTTCTTTCCATCTTCCTTTATAGACTTTATCGTTAAAATCCGGAATTAAATTACCCAATGGGCAACCGCTATGACAAAACGGAATACCGCAATCCATACATCTAGCGCCTTGATTTTTGAGTTTTTCCTCTTTTAAAGGCACTGTAAATTCTTTATAATTTTTTAGACGATTTTCTACTTTCAAATAACCTTCGTCTTCTCTTTTATATTCTAAAAACCCTGTTGTCTTTCCCATAATTTTAAGCTTTTACAGTTTGCTCTTCTGCTATTCTTATTAATGCTTGTTTGTATTCTTCTGGTAATACCTTAATGAATTTTGGCAATTCTGTTTGCCAATTTTCGAGAATACGTTGTGCTAACGGACTTAATGTTGCGTTGTAATGATTCTCTATTAAGTCTTTTAATTCTGAAATATCTTCAGCAGTTTCAACTGGATCAAGATTTAACCCTTCTTTATTACAGTGTTTTTCAAAGGTGTTTTTTGAGTCGTAGATGTATGCAATTCCGCCACTCATTCCTGCTCCAAAATTACGACCAACTTCACCTAAAATTACAGCGCGTCCGCCAGTCATATATTCGCAACCATGATCGCCAATACCTTCTACAACAGCACTTGCGCCAGAATTTCGCACACAAAAACGCTCGCCAGCTTTTCCGTTAATATAAGCTTCACCAGAAGTAGCACCGTAAAGCGCCACGTTACCAATAATGATATTTTCTTCAGGTACTAATGTAGACTCGTCTGGCACTTTTACCACTATTTTTGCACCAGACAATCCTTTACCTAAATAATCGTTAGAGTTACCATTTATTACCAAGGTTAAACCTTTGGTTGCAAATGCACCAAAACTTTGTCCTGCAGCACCAGTAAAATTAATTTTTAACGTGTTATCTGGTAAACCTTGTGCTCCATAAATTTTTGAAATTTCGTTACTTAAAATCGCTCCGAAAGCACGATTACGATTAGTTATTTTTGATTCTAGTACTGTTTTTTCTTTTCTGAATAACGCCGGATGTGCTTGACTAATAATTTTAAAATCTAAAGCCGAATCTAATGCATGATCTTGCTTTTCGGTGTTATAAAATTTAGCGTCTTTTGGCGCATCTACTTGATATAAAATTGGCGTTAAATCTAGGCCTAAAGCCTTATAATGTTTAATGGTATTATTTCTGTTTAATTTTTGAACTTGACCGACCATTTCATTAACGGTTCTAAAACCAAGTTGCGCCATAATTTCTCTTAATTCTTGCGCTACGAAATACATGAAGTTAACCACATGTTCGGGTTTTCCTTTGAATTTTTTACGTAGTTCTGGATTTTGTGTTGCAATACCAACTGGACATGTATTTAAGTGACAAACACGCATCATAATACAACCAGAAGCCACTAATGGCGCTGTTGCGAAACCGAATTCTTCAGCACCTAAAAGACAAGCAATAGCAACATCACGACCAGTTTTTAATTGTCCATCACATTCTAAAACCACACGATTTCTCAAATCATTCATTACTAAAGTTTGTTGTGCTTCAGCTAAACCTAATTCCCATGGTAAACCAGCGTGTTTTAGTGATGTTAACGGAGATGCACCAGTACCACCATCGTGACCCGAAATTAAAATCACATCGCCTTTTGCTTTTGCAACACCAGCAGCAACGGTACCAACACCGACTTCGGATACTAATTTTACATTAATTCGTGCGTCACGATTAGCCGATTTTAAATCATAAATTAATTGTGATAAATCTTCGATAGAATAAATATCGTGATGTGGCGGCGGAGAAATTAAACCAACATAAGGTGTGGAATTACGTGTTTTTGCAATATCTGGATTTACTTTTGGACCAGGTAATTGTCCACCTTCTCCAGGTTTTGCACCTTGCGCCATTTTTATTTGAATTTCTGACGCATTGGTTAAATAATTTGAAGTCACACCAAAACGACCTGATGCAACTTGTTTGATGGCAGAGTTTTTCCAATCTCCATTTAAGTCTTTATAAAAACGCTCTTCATTTTCTCCTCCTTCACCAGAATTGGATTTTCCTCCAATACGATTCATCGCAATTGCTAAATTTTCATGCGCTTCTTTACTAATAGATCCATAAGACATTGCTCCTGTTTTGAAGCGTTTTACAATTTCTGTCCAGGGTTCGACTTCTTCTAAAGGAATTGGATCGTAGTTAGTAAATTCAAATAAGCCACGAATGGTCATTAACTGCTTGCTTTGCTCGTTAATTAAATCGGAATATTCTTTATAGGTCTTGTGCTTATTACTTCTCACAGCTTCTTGAAGTTTTGCAACAGTTAATGGATTAAACGTATGTTTTTCGCCATGACGTCTCCATTTGTATTGTCCGCCAAATTCCAAATTTAAATCAGCATCAACTTCATCTGTTTTGTAGGCTTTTTTATGACGCTTGTAAATTTCTTTTTCAATTTCGCGTAAGCCAACACCTTGTATTCTTGTTATGGTATTGGGGAAATAATCGTTTACAATTTTTGTGTTTAATCCTACACATTCAAAAAGTTGAGAACCACGATAAGAATTAAGTGTTGAAATACCGATTTTGTTCATCACTTTTAAAATACCCATTCCTATAGCTTTGTTGTAGTTTTTAATAGCTGGCAGGTAATTTAGATTTTCAATTTCTTTATTTTTAACTTGATTGTAAACAATTTCATTTACTATGTAAGGATTTATTGCACTTGCACCGTAACCAAAAAGCAGTGCAAAATGATGGACTTCTCTTGGTTCTGCCGACTCGATAATGAGGCTAACCTTGGCACGTTTACCTATTTTATACAATTCGTGATTTACATAAGAACACGCCATTAATGCAGGAATTGGTGCTAGTTTTTTGTTTACGCCTCTATCGGAAAGGATGATAATATTCCCACCTTTATCTATAGCTTTTGAAGCTTGTTTTACTAAATCTTCTAACGCTGCTTCCAATCCGTTTAAGCCTTTATCAACTTCATATAACATCGATATCGTGCTAACTACAAAATCTGGATTGTTTTTATAGTTTTTTATCTTATCTAAATCGTGTTTTGAAATGACAGGATTTTGAATTTTTAACTTTCGGCATTGATCTTCGTTAATCTTGAAAATGTTAGTGTCGCTACCTAAAGTCAAGCTAATATCTGTGATTAATTTTTCGCGAATACCATCTAATGGCGGATTTGTAACTTGAGCAAAAAGCTGTTTAAAATAGTTGTAAATCAGTTGTGGTTTTACAGAAAGCACCGCAATTGGCGTATCATTTCCCATAGATCCTATTGGCTCTTTTCCTAATTGTGCCATAGGTTTGATAATGGTGTTTAAATCTTCTTGCGTATACCCAAATACAACTTGTCTTTTGTCTAATGTATCTTCTTTATGTTTTATTGGTCCTTTTTTAGCAGGTATATCTGCTAGATGCACTAAGTTTTTATCTAACCATTTTTTGTAAGGATGTTTGGTTACAATATCTGCTTTAATTTCTTCATCATTAATAATTCGACCTTGGTTCATATCTACCAAAAACATTTTCCCAGGTTCTAAGCGACCGTGTTTTTCTATGTTTTTAGGATCAATTTCTATCACTCCAGTTTCTGAAGACATAATTACATATCCGTCTTTAGTCACAGAATATCTTGAAGGTCGTAAACCATTTCTATCCAAGACAGCACCGATATAATTACCATCTGTAAACGGTATTGATGCTGGTCCGTCCCAAGGTTCCATGATACAAGAATTATACTCGTAAAACGCTTTTTTAGCTTCAGACATTTCTGGATTTTTCTCCCAAGCTTCAGGTACTAACATCATCATAACTTCTGGTAAAGTTCTTCCTGTCATTAGTAATAATTCTACAACCATATCCATAGAAGCAGAATCTGATTTTCCTGGTATCACAATTGGGAAAATACTTTTTATATCTTCTCCAAACCAATCACTTTCCATTAATTCTTGTCGTGATAAAGTACGCGAGACATTTCCGCGAAGCGTATTAATTTCACCATTATGACACATATATCTAAAAGGTTGTGCCAAATCCCAAGTTGGAAATGTGTTAGTTGAAAAACGCTGATGCACTAACGCCAAACGCGTGACTAGTGTTGGATCTTGCAAATCTGTATAATACAGCTTAATATCTTCTGGAATTAATAGTCCTTTATATATAATTGTTTTAGCTGAAAGACTTGGTAAATAAAATCTTGAACTTTCTGAAAGTTTAGAGTTACGTATAGCATGTTCTGCTTGTTTTCTTGCTGTAAAAAGTTTTAAATTGAAATCAAAATCTGATTGTTTTTTATCGGATTTACCTACAAAGACTTGTTTTACAAAAGGCTCTGTTTCTGCTGCAATTTTACCTAAAACCGAAGTATCTACAGGTACATCTCTCCAACCTAAAATTTCTAACTCTTGTTCTTCAATATATTTTGTAAAAATATCAATACAGAAATTACGTTGATTTTCCTTTTGAGGCAAGAACATATTACTTACTGCATATTCACCAGGTTTAGACAAATTAAAACTGCAGTTTTTTACAAAAAAATCATGCGGAATATCTATTAAAATACCTGCGCCATCACCAGTTTTTCCGTCACTACTTACAGCACCACGATGTTCTAATTTTTCAAGTATTTCTAATGCTTTATGTATGATGTTATTTGATTTATTTCCTTTAAGACTGCAAATAAATCCTGCTCCACAATTGTCATGCTCAAATTCTGGAAAATAAAGGCCTTGTTGCTTTAACATAATGCAAAAATTTTTAAAGAGTTAGTTAGTTGTATTTATCCTAAGATACTGTGATACATCCTAATATGAAAGAAGTGAAATCATTTTTCCATATTTAATAATGACATTAATTTTTTATAAGATATTATCAAAATGAACCGCTAAAAAATAAGAAATAACTAATGATAATTTTCAGCAAAAAAGGCAATTTGTTGCGAAAAGGTTTTCGAAAAAGACGAAAATCAAAAATAAATTCAACGAAAATATCTATTTACTGAGATTTACTCAAAACACAGATTGAGAATTTGATAATATTTTTAATTACAAATAATTTACCCTTAATTTTTAAGGGTTTAAAATGTAAATTTAATAAAAATAAAAACATTACCCCTTAACTTTATAGGGTCAAACATCTTTTTTATTAGCTTTAACATCATGACTAACAAAAAACAACTAAATAAATGAAAAAAGTAGAAGCAATAATTAGAAAGTCTAAGTTTTCTGCTGTAAAAAAAGCACTTCATGAAGTTGGAGTGAATTTTTTTTCCTATTGGGATGTTACTGGTTTAGGTAACGAAAAGATAGGACACGTTTACAGAGGTGTATCATATAGCACAAGTGATATACAGCGTCGCTACTTATCAATTGTAGTTAATGATGAATTTTTAGACGTTACAGTACAAGCTATAATTGAAGCAGGAAAAACAGGAGATGTTGGAGACGGAAAAATCTTTGTTTCAAACATTGAAGAAGTTTATCGAATAAGAACAGGAGAAAAAGGAGGAAACACTTTAAACTAACTAACAACAAAATGGAATTATTAACCACAAATAATGTATGGATGATGATCTGTACAGCCTTAGTATTTTTTATGCATCTTGGCTTTTCTCTATTAGAAATAGGATTGACAAGACAAAAAAATACGATTAATATATTATTTAAAAACATATTTATTATCTGCGTAGGATTACTATTATATTGTTTAGTTGGATTTAATCTAATGTATCCAGGATTTGAAGAAGGCGCTTCAGGCTTTTTTGGTTTCTCTGGTTTTGGGTTAGATTCACCTGTAACTACTGAAGGCACATTAGACCTTAATTACAACCAAGGCTACACATATTGGACTGACTTTTTATTTCAAGGAATGTTTGCTGCAACAGCTGCAACTATAGTTTCTGGAGCAGTTGCCGAACGCATTAAAATTGGACCATTTATGATTTTTACAATTATATACGTAGGTTTAGTTTACCCAATTGCTGGCTCTTGGAAATGGGGAGAAGGTTGGTTAGACCAACTAGGTTTTTATGACTTTGCTGGCTCAACATTAGTACACTCCGTTGGTGGTTGGGCAGCTTTAGTTGCTGTTTGGTTACTTGGCGCACGTATTGGAAAATTTAAAGACGGAAAGTCTTTTGTAATTCTTGGTCATAATTTACCATTAGCTACTGCTGGTGTTTTAATTTTATGGTTAGGTTGGTTCGGGTTTAATGGCGGATCGGTTTTATCTGCAGATCCAACAGCAACATCACTTACTTTAGTGACTACATCTTTAGCTGCAGCAGCTGGAGGCGTTTCTTCTTTTTTAATCTCAACGTTAGCTTATAAAAACTATGATTTAACGATGTTTTTAAATGGAATTTTAGGTGGTTTAGTAGGCATTACTGCTGGCGCTGATCAAATGTCACCAACAGATGCTATATTAATTGGTGTTATTGCAGGCGGATTAATTGTTGGTGCTGTAGCATTGGTTGATAAAATTAGACTTGATGATCCTGTTGGCGCTATTGCTGTTCATTTAATTTGCGGTATTTGGGGAACATTAGCAGTAGGTATATTTGGAAATCTTGCCGGTTTTGATCAATTTTTAAACCAATTAATAGGTGTCGCTGCTTATGCTGTTTTCTGCTTAGTTACCTCTTTTATAATATTATTTACACTGAAAAAATTAACAGGCATCAGAGTCTCTGAAGATGAAGAAATTAATGGATTAGATGAATACGAACACGGTATGAGTGCGTATCCAGATTTTAGATTAAACGAACATTAGAATATTAAAATTTAAAGTGGTTTTAAGTAACTATTTTTATTTAGTTTGTTAGTTAGTGTCAAGCCTCAAAGTTGTATAAGCTTTGAGGCTTTTCCAATTTTAACAGATAAAGAAACAAAAAAAGACACTTTAAAAAGTGCCTTTTTGGAAGTTAATTTATTATAAATTTTAAGCTGAATTACGACTAGCGTTAATATTACCAAATAAAGAGCGTGTGACCATTTTTTGATACACCTCTAACTCTTTACCTTCTGTCACACCATCTTTTTGCAGCTCTTGAATTTTCTTCAAGGCATATTGTTGTATAGTTAATAGAGGCAACACGATAGACTCTCTAACATTAATTGATGCTTTTCCTGCTGGTTCTTCCTGCATTAATTCTTTATAACCAGTTAGCTTTAAAATTAAACGCTTAGAGGTTTGATACTCTTTATAAATAATATTCCAAAATTCTCCATATTCAGTATCTTCGCTCATATATTTTGTCAAATCAAAAAACGATTTTGATAGTGACATCATACTGTTTTCTATTAATGTTCTAAAGAAATTTGACGATTTAAATAAAGCTTGCACTTTATCAAATTCACCTGCATCCTCATAATATTTAAGCGCTGTTCCTACACCAAAAAATCCAGGTACATTTTGCTTTAACTGACTCCAAGACCCTACAAAAGGTATTGCTCTTAAATCTTCAAATACTAAACCTTCAGATTTTCCTCTTTTTGACGGACGACTACCGATATTTGTTTTAGCATAATATTTTAAAGTACTCATGTGCTCTAAATAAGGAATGAATTTTTCATGTTGCTTAAAACTAGAGTATGCATCGTAACTTAGTTTAGCTAAATTATCCATCACTTCTCTATTTTCTGGTACCATACGTAAATCTGTATCACTTAAACTATTGTATAATCCAGAACTTATTAACTGTTCTAAGTTATACTGGGAAGATTCTAATGTCCCAAAATTAGAACTTATTGTCTGTCCTTGAATGGTTAATTGCACTTCTTTATCCTCAATCGTTGGTCCTAAAGACGCATAGAAGTTGTGTGTTTTACCACCACCACGTGCTGGCGGTCCGCCACGTCCATCAAAGAAAATTACAGTTACATCATATTTTCTTGATACTTCAGTTAAGCGCTCTTTAGCTTTATATATTGCCCAATTTGCCATTAGATAACCACCATCTTTTGTACCGTCACTAAAACCTAACATGATGGTTTGTTTGTTACCTCTAGATTTTAAATGAGCACTATATTCTGGATTTGTATACAACTCTTCCATTACCAAATGTGCGTTTTCTAAATCTGTAATGGTTTCAAACAACGGACCAATATCTACAGTTAGTTTATCATGAAACGCTACCAGTTTAAGCATTGCAAATAACTGCATCACATTTAATGTGGTTTGGTTATTACTAATTATGTAACGGTTTGCTGCGCGCTCTCCATTATTTTCTTGGATGGTTTTTATTACCTCAATAGTCTTAAGTGCTTTTAAAGCGTCTTCATCTTTTATCAATGACAAATCCACTTTTCCTTTTACTTTAGAGAGTAATTGTACTTGTTCTTTTTCACTTAAATCGTGATAATTTTTAGGAAAAATATCACTACCGCTTTCAATTAAAGTATCAACCATAGTGTTAAACACCTTAGCATGTGCACGACTATCTTGACGGATATCTAAATTTGAAAAATGAAAACCAAACAATTTCACTTTATTAAGTAGACTTGTTAATTCATCTACGTAAAGTGATTGATGTTTTTCTATAATTACTTTTTTTATAGCTTCTAATTCTTCAGTAAAGTTTTGAAGTGTTAAATCTGATTCTTGTTGAAGCACAATACTGTATAGTTGCGACTCTAATTTTAAAACTCTATCTTCTACACCTTCAAAGGTTAACTTTCTTTTTAATCCTCTTATATCTCGATAGTAGTTTTTTATTATTGCTTCTCTTAATTTATTTGCTACTTTCAGAGTAATTTCTGGTGTAACAAACGGATTACCATCTCTATCTCCTCCTGGCCAAAAGCCGACATTAATAATATCGTTATTTACTTCTTCGCCTTCAAAAATATTACTTTGAATATAATCGAATATTTTACCAAAAGAATAGTAAAACACGTTTTCTAAATACCAAATTAAACTTACAGCCTCATCGTATGGTGTTGGCTTTTTATCTTTAAAGAAAGGTGTTTTTCCTAATTGGGCTAATAAATCGTTAATCCTTAACAAATCATTATCTTTTATTGCTTCTGTTAAATCTGTAATAATCGCTAGAACAGAACCTGGATAAAATTGAGTTGGATGCGCAGTAAGTACTATTCGCACTTTAAATTCTTCTAAATATTCACGCAGCTCGTCTAATTTTCCACTTGCTCTAGTAGATTCTTTTAAACTTCTTAACGTACCAATACCATCCATATTATTTACTACAGGAAATGCAGCATCTTCAATAGCATCAAACAAAACAACTTGTCTTTCTATATATTGAATAAACCTAAACATAAGATTTATTCGGCTTTCTTCACTTCGTCTTGCTTGGTATTTTTCAAAAAAGGTTTCTACAATTTCGGTTGGATTTTGCCCATCTTTAAAACCTTTCTGACACGTTTCATGAAACAACGGTAATAAGACACCAGTTTTTGTAATTGTATCAAAAGGCAGAGTCATAAAAATACTATTGTAGATTTGGTATTTTGACAAAACATTTTGATTAAAACGAGTTAATTTTGGCTGTAAAGGCATATTTATCTTTTATTTTTTTATTAAGCTTAAAGTTAATGAAGCTTCTTAAACTTAGCAAAGTATAACCCGTTTTTTAAGATTAAATTAGAGAAAACCTTTTCGTAATTAATATTTTTTTCTTCTTGTATTTGAAGTTATTGTTATAATAATTTTAACGTCTTACCAGTTTTTAAATTATTTTATTTTAGTACATTTGTCGCTCGAAAAAACAGAGGAAAGATTTGACTGATTGCAACCTCCATAAAAAATGCTAAAGGCAGTAATACTTCCTTGAGACGCACGTGTCAAATCTTACCTATAAATTAAATTTAAAATGGCGTATTTATTTACATCAGAAAGTGTATCTGAAGGACATCCAGATAAAGTAGCAGATCAAATTAGTGATGCTTTAATTGATAATTTTTTAGCATTTGACAAAGAAAGTAAAGTAGCTTGCGAAACGTTGGTTACGACTGGTCAAGTGGTTTTAGCTGGAGAGGTTAAGTCTAACACTTATTTAGACGTTCAAAAAATTGCAAGAGACACTATAAATAAAATTGGTTACACCAAAGGAGAATACATGTTTGACGGTAACTCTTGTGGTGTTTTTAGTGCAATACATGAGCAAAGTGACGACATAAGTCGTGGTGTAGACCGTGCTACTAAAGAAGAACAAGGCGCTGGTGACCAAGGTATGATGTTTGGTTATGCAACACGCGAGACTGAAAACTACATGCCACTTGCATTAGATTTATCTCATAAAATCTTAAAAGAATTAGCAACTTTAAGACGCGAAAACAAAGATATTACTTACTTAAGACCAGATTCTAAAAGCCAGGTAACTATCGAGTATAGTGATGATAACGTACCTCAACGTATTGATGCTATCGTAGTCTCTACACAACATGACGATTTTGCAGATGAAGCTACCATGCTAGCAAAAATTAAAAAGGATATTATTGAAATTTTAATACCAAGAGTTGTTGCAACTTTACCTGAAGAATTAAAAGGGCTATTTAATAACGACATTAAATATCACATCAATCCAACAGGAAAATTTGTAATTGGTGGACCACATGGTGACACAGGATTAACAGGTCGTAAAATTATAGTAGACACTTATGGCGGAAAAGGCGCACATGGTGGTGGTGCTTTTTCAGGAAAAGACCCAAGTAAAGTAGACCGTAGTGCTGCTTACGCAACAAGACACATTGCTAAAAATCTTGTTGCTGCTGGAGTTTGTGACGAGGTTTTAGTACAAGTAAGTTATGCTATTGGTGTTGTAGAACCAATGGGGATTTTTATTGATACTTACGGAACTTGTCCTTTTAATATGACCGATGGGGAAATTGCAGAAAAAGTCTCGAAAATATTTGACATGCGTCCAGCAGCTATCGAAGAACGTTTAAAACTACGTAACCCTATGTATAGCGAAACTGCAGCTTATGGACATATGGGAAGACAAAACGAAGTTGTTACTAAAACTTTTGAACAACCTAACGGTGAAAATGTAACATTAGATGTTGAATTATTTACATGGGAAAAACTTGACTATGTTGAAAAAGTAAAAACTGAATTTGGGTTATAATTCTTATAAATCAAAATAAAAAAAGCCTTTTCGATATGAAAAGGCTTTTTTTTACTTCCATTTTAATGGTAGATGAACTACTTTTTTGGTTTCGAAAAAATCTTCTTCAAAAAAGTCTGATATATTATAAATAGTCGTGGTTTGATAATCTTTTAATTCTTCAGTTAAATCACCGCCTTTTAAATAAATAACTCCATTTTTTAAATCATTATTCTGTGGTTTAGCTATCTTACCCTTTACCCAATGTACAAAAGTTGGCATTGCTGCAACTGCACGACTAATAATAAAATCGTAAGTTTCATTAATCTCTTCAACTCTAGTATGTGTTACTTTTACATTTTCAAGCTCTAAACCAGCCATTACTTCTCTTACAACATTTAGTTTTTTATTAATACTATCTACTAAATGAAATTGACAATTAGGAAATAAAACAGCCAACGGTATGCCCGGAAAACCGCCACCAGTACCAACATCCATCAAAGAACTTCCGTCTTTAAAATTTATAACTTTTGCAATAGCTAATGAGTGTAAAACGTGTCTTAAATACAATTCGTCAATATCTTTTCTTGACACGACGTTTATCTTTAAGTTCCAATCTTTATATAAATCTTCTAAAGCTTCAAATTGAGCAATTTGTTTCTCTGTTAAATCAGGAAAATATTTTAAAATGAGTTCCATGGGTTGTATAAAATTTAGGCAAAAATAGACATTTAACACTAAAACATTGCGCTTGCTTTTACATATTTACATATCTTTACAGCCAATAAAATTTGGCTCTTACACGTTATAAAATAAATAATTAATAGCAATGACAAAGCAAACACTTTCTTTTTCAAGAACAGATTCTGCAAACTTTTTTAGAACACTTAACAAAAGAGTAAACAAGTATTTTAAAGAAAACAACATTAAACGTACAGGAGACTGGCGTATTTGGCTTAAAACCATAGTTATGTTTACTATGTTTTTAGCTCCATATTTTTTAATTATGACCTTAAACATTCCTGGTTGGGCTCAATTACTTTTAACTATTGTTATGGGTATTGGTATGGCTGGAGTTGGTATGAATGTGATGCACGATGGTAACCATGGTTCTTTTTCTAATAAAGAATGGGTTAACCGTTTAATGGGAAGCAGCATTTACATTTTAGCCGGTAATGTTTACAACTGGCAAGTACAACACAACGTTTTACATCATACTTACACAAATATTCATGGACATGATGAAGACTTAGAAGCAGGTCGTATTTTACGTTTTTCTGAACATACAGAATGGAGAAAACACCATAAATTTCAACACTACTACTCTATCTTACTATATGGTTTATTAACCATTAATTGGGCAATTACTACAGATTGGCAACAAATGAAACGTTACATGAAACGTAAATTAGCCTATGGAAAATTTCCTAATCCTGTTTGGAATTGGAGTAAACTAGTAATTTCAAAATTAGTTTATATCGCTATTTGGATTATTATTCCTTTAGTATTTTTTGATCTTGCTTGGTGGAAGG
The DNA here is from genome assembly GCF_014191595.1 of Mesoflavibacter zeaxanthinifaciens subsp. sabulilitoris. Classification (NCBI taxonomy): domain Bacteria; kingdom Pseudomonadati; phylum Bacteroidota; class Flavobacteriia; order Flavobacteriales; family Flavobacteriaceae; genus Mesoflavibacter; species Mesoflavibacter zeaxanthinifaciens. The sequence continues at coordinate 110,337 of NZ_JACHWV010000004.1, forward strand.
TTCTTTTAGGCTTCTTCATCATGCATTATACAGCTGGTTTGATTTTAAGTGTTGTATTTCAATTAGCGCACGTTATGGATGAGGCTGAAATGCCACTACCAGAAAAAGATGGCACAATGAAAAACACTTGGGCAATTCACCAGTTAAAAACTACAGTTAATTTTGGCGCTAAAAGCAAAATTATTAACTGGTTTACAGGAGGATTAAATCATCAGGTTGAACATCATATATTCCCAAATATTAGTCACGTTCACTACGGTAAAATTTCCGAAATAGTAAAAAATACCGCTAAAGAGTTTAATTTACCTTACAACGAATATAAAACAACACGTAAAGCTGTTATTGCTCATTTTAAATTTTTAAAAGAAATGGGGCAAAGACCAAACACTATACAAGCATAAGATGAATCAACCACTTTCTAACCGAATTTTAAACATGTCTACTTCTGCTACTTTGGCTATGGCGGCTAAAGCAAGAGAATTAAGAGGAGAAGGCAAAGATATTATTGGACTTAGTTTAGGCGAGCCCGACTTTAATACTCCAGATTTTATTAAAGACGCTGCCATACAAGCTATTAATGACAATTATAATTCTTATACACCAGTAGACGGTTACCAAGAGTTAAAAGAAGCTATAATTACTAAGTTTAAACGTGATAATAATCTTACTTACACATTACCACAAATAGTTGTTTCTACAGGAGCTAAACAATGCTTAGCCAATGTAGCTGCTGTAATGTTAAATGAAGGTGACGAAGTTATTTTACCTTGTCCTTATTGGGTAAGCTACTCTGACATTGTAAAGCTAAATGGAGGCATACCAGTAGAAGTACCAACAACTATTGATACAGATTTTAAAATGACTCCAGCTCAATTAGAAGCTGCTATCACACCAAAAACTAAAATGATTTGGTTTAGCTCTCCTTGCAACCCAAGTGGATCTATTTATAGCAAAGAAGAATTAGAAGGTTTAGCTGAAGTTTTAAAAAAACATCCTAATATTTATGTAGTTTCAGATGAGATTTATGAGCACATCAACTACACAAACTCTTCCCATGCAAGTATGGCTAGTGTAGACGGTATGTTTGAAAAAACAATAACAGTAAACGGCGTATCTAAAGCATTTGCTATGACCGGATGGCGTATTGGTTACATTGGCGCTCCAGATTGGATAGCTCGTGCATGTAATAAAATGCAAGGTCAAGTTACTAGTGGCGCTAATTGTATTGCACAGCGTGCTGTTATTACTGCATTAAATGCAGACCCAAGCGCTGTTAAATTTATGATAGACGAATTTAAGGTACGTCGCGACTTAGTTTTAGATTTACTTAGTGATATTGAAGGCTTTAACACTAATGTACCAGAAGGTGCTTTTTATGTTTTCCCTAATGTATCTTATTTTTTCGGAAAAACGTTAAAAGGAAAAACAATTAACAACGCTACGGATTTTTCTTTATTCTTATTAGAAGAAGCTCTAGTAGCAACAGTAACAGGTGATGCGTTTGGTAATCCTGACTGTATCCGTATTAGCTATGCTGCAAGTCAAGAACAAATTAAAGAAGCAATACAGAGAATTAAAGAAGCTGTTAGCTAAAAATGTTTTATAATATATAACCATAAAGACCTTAATTTTTTAAGGTCTTTTTTTTTACGAATAATAATAGAGAATTAAAATTAAAAGAAACATTATTAACAAAAGAGAAACAATTTGTTTTTTCCTTCTAATTCTGTGCTCTCTTCGCATTTTTTTTCTAATATTTTGACAATATTATGTGTTTAAAATTAAGTGATCAAACTTTTCTTTTTCCACTTTATTATGCTTACTTCTTTTATACACAAACTTCTCTCTCTTATTATTTTTTAATAAGTTTCTATTGTTTTTAATTACAGAAGAAGATGAACCACCAAACATAATAGTTGACATTTATAGTTAAACAAAACCTTTATATATAAGTAGCTATTTCGTCTAAAAAGTTACATATCAATCAATTATAAAAACAAAAACTTTTTTTTCAATATCAAATTAATTTCTTTTTTCTATCTTAGTATTCCATTGCTATTAAAAAGAAAAAATTCATGAAATATTTACTATGTAAATACATATTCCTATTTGCATTACTTTTCATTTACAGCCAATCCTTTTATGCTCAAAACGAGACTAATAACTGGTATTTTGGGGAATATTCTGGCTTAGACTTTAACTTTGCTCAAGTAAATATTCAATATGACAGTAGCATGTCTACTCCTGCAGGCTGTTCTAGTATATCTGATAGAGATGGAAATTTAATGTTTTACACTAATGGTCAAACAGTTTGGAATAAGAACCATGAAATAATGGATAATGGTGAAGGACTAAATGCTGAAATAGATAACAACCAATCCAGTATAATTATCCCAGATCCAAATAATGACAATATATACTTTATTCTTACTACAAAAATTAGCACAAGTGGCGGTGGGATATTTTTTTCTAAAGTAGTGTTTAGTAACCAAAATCCTTTAGGTGTTGTAACTGATAAAAATGTTACAATTACTACGTCTTCTACTGAACGAATCACTGCTGTTTACTCACCTGAGACTAATTCTGTTAAAGCTGTCGGAATAGGCAAAACAAACCCAAATAACGACAACTATAATGCTTTTTTTGTTATTACTGTCGGTGCTTACGGAGCATTTACTGACTCTTTAGCTTACCTATCCAATTACATAGTTTTAGACCAACCGTTTGAAAACACTTTAGGACCAATTAAATTTTCACCAAATGGAGAGTATATTGCTGTGGGAGATATCAGAACATCTACTTTCGTTAAACTATATAGTTTTAATATGGATAATGATGATATCAACCAATTAAGCTCTATAAATGCAGGCTATATTTTTACTCCTGTTAATGTTGAAGGTATTGAGTTTTCTGCAGACTCTAAAATATTATATTTTTCAGGTAATTTTAATGGGAATGGTTTTTTACACAAATACTTCATTGACGTAAACCAGCCATTTAACGATAAAGTTTTAATCGAATTTTCCAACAGAAGAAGTTTTGGTAACCTACAATTAGCAAGTAACTCTAAAATTTACATGACTAATTATTTAGCAGATAGACAACCTTATTCTCTTAAGCATCTTAGTGTAATAAATAACCCAGAAGATTTTGATAATATAGAATATAATCCTTCTCAAATAATATTTGAAGACTCAAGAACAACGCAAGGATTACCAAACTTTGTAACATCATATTTTAGAAATAGAATTATTGTAAAAAATGACTGTTTTTATACCACTCTTAACTTTTCCTTAGATGCTTATGCAACAATTACAAGTGCTACATGGGATTTTGGTGATGGCACAACAGGCACTGGCTTAAACCCATCACATCAATATCAAGAAGCAGGGACTTACATTGTTAAAGCAGTAATAACAGTTGGATCAAAAGTTATTGATTTATACAAAGAGGTTATAGCTTATCCTGTTATAAATCTTGAAGATTCCTACTCGATGTTACAATGTGATAACGACTTTGACGAAACATCTATATTTAATTTAAACGAAGTGCACTATGGTTTTGATATTGATGAATTAAACGAAGAAATAACTGATGGTTATCAACTAAATTTTTACACATCTATACAAGATGCTGAAAATGGCACAAATGAAATTGAAAATCCTGAATCTTTTGAAAACACAACTAACCCTCAAGAAATATTTGTTAAGATTACAACAGACAGAAACTGTGAGAACATACAAAGTTTCAATATAGAAACACAATTTCAACCACTTGTAACAATTTCACCTTATATAGTTTGTGAAGATTCTGACGATGTTACTAATAATAATTTAGGCTATTTTGATTTTAATGAAAAAATGGATGAAATAAATACTTTATTAAACGTTTCAGAAACAGATCAAATTAGTTTTTACGATTCATATAATAACGCATTAACAAATAATAATCCGTTAGAAAGTGAATACACATCCAGTAGTGGAGCTATTTGGATTATAGTTAGAGACGAAAACGGTAGTTGTGGTAGAATAGCTACTATGGATTTAATAGTTAATTCTTCAATAAACCTAGATATACAAGACTCCTATCTATTATGCTATTTACAAGACAATCCAATATTAGATGGAAACAGCTCTAATAACACATGGACATGGTCTGATAGTAGCGGAAACATATTATCTACACAAAGACTATTTCAAATACAATCCTCAGGCGATTATAATGTTACAGTTACCAAAACAGAAAATGGATTAACCTGTTCTTACTCTAAAGATTTTACTGTACAAGAGCCTGAAAATGTTACTTTTAAAAATATATCTATAGATGGCACAACACTTTATGTATCTGTTGATGGAAATAGTCTTTATGAATTTTCTTTAGACGACCAAACTTATTCTGGACAAGGAAACAATTATGTTTTTCAAAATGTAACACCTGGTGTTATTGATATTTATGTAAGAGATATTAATGATTGCGAAAGACCTATTAATACTCAGTTTTCATATATATTTTTCCCAAAATTCTTCACACCTAATAATGATAGAATTAACGATAAATGGATAGTTTATGGTATAAACGATAATCTATACAAAAAAGTAGAAATTACGATTTATGACAGGTACGGTAAAAGATTATATAATTATAGCCTAAAGACTATTAGACATGGTTGGGATGGCAAATACAATGGAACATTATTGCCTAATTCTGACTATTGGTATAAAGCAACATTAATTGACAAAAATGACCAAATAATTGAAAAATCTGGGCATTTTACCTTGAAAAGATAACTATCTATTTCTCCAAAAAAACGGTGTAAATAAAATTAGCACAGTAAATAATTCTAAACGACCAATTAACATTAAAAAGCTAGACCACCAAAGTCCAATTGGTGGCAAAGCAGCATAATTATTTACTGGTCCAAAAACACCTAATGCAGGACCAACATTTCCTAAACTAGAAGCTGCAATACCTATAGAAGACTCAAAATCAAATCCCATCATAGAAAAACCTAATGCACCTGTAATGAAAGAAATCATGTAAAGAATAAAAAATCCAAGGATGTTAAATACAATAATACCAGAGACCGATTTACGGTTATATCTAACAGGCAAAATCGCATTAGGATGAAGTGTTCTTTTAAATTCTAAGAAACCGTTTTTTATCATTACTAAATGGCGAACTACTTTAACACCTCCAGAAGTACTACCTGCAGATCCACCCAAGAACATTAAACCAAAAAACATAACTGTTAAAAATGGTGTCCATAAAGAATAATCTGCACTAATAAAACCTGTAGTAGTCACAACTGTTAACACCTGAAATAAAGCATGTCTAAAAGCACTTTCTCCTTCTCCTAATACTTGAGGATGAGATATACTTGACATTGAAATATCAGCTTTAAAATAAATTAAAAGAGAAGCAACTAATGTAAAAACTGCTATAAATTTAAAATACAGCTTAAACTCTTCATCTTTAATTATCTTTTGCACTTTTCCTTTAAATGCATAATAACTTAAAACAAAGTTAGTACCTGCTAAGAACATAAATAATATTATAATGTATTGAATTAAAGGATTATCATTCCAATAGGCAACACTTGCATTTTTAGTTGAAAAACCTCCTGTAGAAAGCGTACTCATTGAATGATTAATAGCATCAAAAAAGCTCATTCCTGCAACCTTAAGTAAAATCGTTTCAGCTGCTGTATATCCAAAATAAATTAGCCATAATCTTTTAGCTGTGTCTGTAATACGAGGATGTAATTTGTCTGCGCTTGGTCCTGGTGCTTCGGCAGCAAACAACTGCATTCCCCCAATTCCTAATAAAGGAAGAATTGCAACTGCTAAAACGATAATTCCCATACCACCTATCCAATGCGTTAGGCTTCTCCAAAACAAAACACCTTTTGGTACGACTTCTATATCATTTAAAATAGACGCTCCTGTTGTAGTAAAACCAGACATAGTTTCAAAAAAAGCGCTAGTAAAGTTAGGTATTGCTCCAGTTGCAACATAGGGTATTGCTCCAGAAAGAGACATTACAACCCAACCAAAAGCTACTACAATATAACCTTCACGTTTATTCATCTCTTTATTATGGTTACGATGATGTAACATCCCAAAGAGACCAAAAATTAAGGTTACAATTCCTGAAAGAAAAATTTGTAACGTTACTCCATCTTGATAAATCAAACTTACCAAAGAGGATAATAACATAAAACCACCATTAAAAACTAATAATAGCCCAAAAAAATAAAATATAATTTTATAGTTAAGATGAAGTCGCTTTCCCATGTAATTACAAGAATAATTTTTCTACTTCTTTAATAGATCTTGGCAGACAACAAACAACAATGTAATCTCCTTCTTTTACTTTAAATCCTCCTAAGGCTATTAACCCTTCTCCATTTCTAATAACACCACCAACAATTGCAGATCTAGGAAACTCTACATTTTTAATTAATTTATTACAAATTTTTGATGTTGGCTTGACTTTAAACTCTAACAACTCTGCATTCATGTTGTTTAGTTTTGTCATTGCTATTACTTCTCCTTTACGTATATATCTAAATATGTTGTTGGCTGCTAGAAGTTTTTTGTTAATAAGTGTATCTATTCCTATGGATTGAGATAATTCAAAATAATCCATGTTTTCTACTAAAGCAATTGTCTTTCTTACACCTTTAGACTTAGCTACTAAGCAAGACATAATATTGGTTTCAGAATTACCAGTTACCGATATAAATGCATCCATATCGTTAATATTTTCTTCTTCAAGCAACTCTACATTACGTCCGTCTCCATTTATCACTAATACTTTTGGTAGCTCATCTGCTAGGTCAAAAGCACTATCTTTATTGTTTTCTATAAGCTTAACATTAAACCCATTTGCAGATAAATCTCTACTGGTTTTAAATCCTATTTTACTACCGCCAAGAATCATTACATCTTTAATTGATGCATTAGTTTTACCTGTCATTTTACACAATTCTTGATCTCCACCTTCACTAGTAATAAATACTACGCTATCTCCTTCTCTAAACTCGGTATCGCCACGAGGAATAATTGTGTATTGCGTTCCAAAACGTTGTATTGCTATAGGTACAAAATGAATTTCTGAAAACAATTGACCAGCCTCTTTTACAGTTTTACCAACAAAATTAGCTGTTCTAGATAACGTTAAACTCACCATAGTTAATGCACCATCTTCAAACTCGTAACTATCTTTAAAAGCCGATTGATTTAAAAGTAATTCTATCTCTGATGCTGCTAAACTTTCTGGAGAAATTAGCTCGTCAATTCCAAATCTTGTAAAACCAACTTCATCTTTATGCTTAATAAACTCGGTATTAGAAATTCTTGCAATTGTTCTTTTTGTTCCTAATTGCTTAGCAAGGACACAAGCTGTAATATTTGTAGTTTCTGAAGCGGTTACACCTATAAATAAATCTGATGCTTCTACCCTAGATTCTTTTAAAATGGCAATAGATGTTGCATCACCTTTAATAACCTTAATATCAAGATGGTTATCTGCGTAAGTTAAGCTTTCTCTATCGGTATCAATTAAAGTAATTTCTTGAGACTCGTAAGACAGTAGTTTTGCTAAATGAAATCCAACTTCACCTGCTCCTGCAATAATTATTTTCATAGATTGTATAAAATATGGGGTACAAAGATAAATATTTTAAATATTTAAGCCTTAAATAATTATCCTTTTGAAGTTTTAAGAGAATATGTAAAGCGTTATCTTTGCCAAAAATTTAGTTTTGACAAAAGTAAATCCTTATAAAAATAGTGACTTAGGCAAGAAAGAACAAGTCACAAAAATGTTTGATACAATCTCTAAAGATTATGATGGTTTAAACCGTGTTATTTCTTTTGGAATTGATATTAAATGGCGAAAAAGAGTTGTTGAAATAGTAAAAAAACAACAACCTAAAACCATTTTAGATATCGCTACAGGCACAGGTGATTTAGCTATAAATTTAGCCGAAACTTCTGCAGAAGAAATTGTTGGATTAGACATTAGTCCAGGAATGTTAGAAGTAGGTAAAGAAAAAGTCAAAGCTAAACAGTTAGACAATCGTGTTAAAATGATTATTGGCGATTCTGAAAACATGCCATTTGAAGACAACACTTTTGATGCTATAACTGTTGCTTTTGGGGTAAGAAATTTTGAAACTTTAGAAAATGGTTTAAAGGACATCTTACGCGTATTAAAACCTGGTGGTACTTTTGTAATTTTAGAAACTTCTGTACCTACTAAATTTCCTTTTAAACAAGGGTATAAAGTTTATTCTAAATTTATCCTACCAAGCATTGGCAGACTATTTTCTAAAGACAAAACGGCTTACAAATATTTAAGCGAAAGTGCTTCTGTTTTTCCTTATGGTGAAGCTTTAAACAATATTTTACGTAATATTGGGTTTATTAATGTGGAAGATAAACCACAAACATTTGGTGTAGCAACAATCTATACAGCATCAAAACAATAATTTACATGAAATATATTTTTTCTTTACTTTTTGTTGTATCAAGCATAACAACGTCTAATGCCCAATTATTTTCAAAAGAAAAAGTACAAAACCTACAAAGTGTAGATAAATCTACTTTAAGTTGGGGCTATTATTTAGGTTTTAATAATTTAGACTTTAAATTTGATTATAACAACAATTTAGGCGACATACAAACTGAACGAAGTGTTGGTTTTAATGTAGGTTTAATTGGTAATTTACGAATTAATGATCATTTTGACTTGCGTTTAGAGCCTGGTTTAGTAATATCTCAACGTAACCTAAACTACCCTACTAATTACTTTGATAATTTTGAAGATGAAGTGTCTGATTCTGATTTACTACGAGAAGTAAAATCTACTTATGTATATTTCCCTTTACTTTTAAAAATTTCAACTAAAAGGATTAATAATATAAAACCTTTTATCCTAACTGGTATATCTACAGCTATTAACTTATCTAGCAACGAAAAAAATCCTGACGATAATTCTGCTGGAGAATTTAGAATGAAAAAAAACGCACAGTTTTATGAGCTAGGGTTTGGTATAGATTTTTACCTAGATCGTTTTAAGTTTACACCGTCAATACGTGGTGTCTTTGCTTTAAATGACGAACTAATCAGAGATAAAGATCCAAATAGTCCTTGGACAAGTAATATAAACAAAATGCAAACTCGCGGAGTTTTTATTAATTTTACAGTTCAATAAAAATTTAATTACTTCTTCTAAACTCACTTAACAAAATAGCTCCTGCTGTAGCTACATTTAAGCTTTCTGTTGCTTGCAAATCTCCAAATCTTGGTATGCTAATGCGCTGATTTACGTGTTTTTCAATAGATTGACTAATACCATTGGCTTCATTACCTAATACTAAAATACCTTCGGTTGGTAAATTAGATGCGTAAACATTTTCACCATCCATAAAAGCTCCAAAAACAGTCTGTTTAGTTTCTTCTAAATAATGATTTAAATCTATGTAAAACACATTAACCCGTGTTAAACTTCCCATGGTTGCTTGCACGACTTTTGGATTAAAACAATCTACAGTTTCTTTACTACATAATAATTGTTTTACACCAAACCAATCGCAAAGTCTAATTATAGTTCCTAAATTTCCTGGATCTCTTAAAGCATCTAAAGCTACTATCAACCCTTTACTTTCTATTAAGGATAGTTTAGGGATTTTAAAAACCGCCAAAGCAGTGTTTGGTGTTTTTAAAGCACTAATTTTTTTTAGTTCTGCTTCGGTTATTAGTGTTTCGTTTTCAACATTAAAAGTTTTGGTGGTAAATAAATCGACTAATTTAAATGTCGAATTTAAAAACTCATTAATCACTTTTACGCCTTCAGCAATAAATAAACCTTCTTGCTGTCTATATTTTTTTTGCTGTAAACGCGTTATATTTTTAATCTGATTTTTAGAAATCACTTTTATCTTAATTTTTTTATAAAGTAACAGAAAAAAAAGGAGTTTAGATATTTACACCTAAGCTTTATTCAATATTTAATGTATTTTTGAACTAACCTTAAATAAGAGGCACAACTTTTGATTAAAATTGCTTAGCTTTTTAAAACATCATTGAAAACATTTCAACCAAAAATAATCGTTTTTTTATTAATTGTTACGTTGTTTGACAGCTGTAATTCGGTTAAACGTGTCGGCGAAAATCAGCATCTTTTAACAGAAAACAATTTAATTATAAATGGAGAAAAAATAGCAAACGACACTATTTCTAACACTATTGTACAAAAACCAAACACTCGTATACCTTTAATAAAAACGCCTTTACGCCTATTTATTTATAATATAGCTAGACCTAATATAGATTCTATTTTAATGGAGAAGTATTACAACAATCCAGAAAAAATGGAACGCAAGTCAAAACTTCTTTCTAGAAAACAATTAGATAAACTTATAGAAAGCAAATCTAATTTTAATAAATGGATTAAAAATACAGGTGAAGCTCCAGTAGTAATCAATGAAGAGTTAACTAAAAAATCCACAAAAAATCTCGAAAACTATTATAAATCTAACGGTTGGTTTAATGTAAAAACCGATTATAAAATAAATAGAAAAGACAATAAAAGAGGAACGATTGACTATAAAATAGAAACAGGAAGTCCCTTTATTTTAGATACAGTATATGCAACAATCGCATCCCCATCAGTAAAAAAAATTTATGAAGAACATAAAAATGAAAGCTTTATAAAAGCAGGTAAACAATTTAAAGACAATTATCTTTATAGCGAAGAAGATCGTATTACCAATCTAATGCGCAACAATGGTGTTTATCATTTTTCTCAAGATTACGTACGCTATGTATCTGATACTTTAAGAGGCAACAGCACTATGACTTTAGAAACAGTTATAGATAACCGCTTAATAAGAGAAGAAGACGAATCTAGACGAGAACCCTTTAAAATTTATAGCATAAAAGATGTAAATATCTATACCAATAGCTCTTTTAAAAACAGAAATGCAACTTTAACAGACTCTGTAAATTATGACGGTTACAATATATATAGCGTTGGTAAATTAAGATACAAACCTAAAGCTATTACAAATGCTGTTTTTATTTCGCCAAACACCATTTTTAAAGACCAAGCAAGACCATTAACATCAAGATTAATAAGTAATCTACGTACATTTAAATACCCAAATATTGAATATGTAGAAAATCAAGACACTACGCTAACCGCAAATATTTATCTAACACCATTAAAAAAGTTTGAGTTAGGTATTAGTGCAGAAACGTTTCAAAGCAACATACAAACTGTAGGATTTTCTTTTAATCCAAGTTTATTAATTAGAAATGTGTTTAGAGGTGCAGAAACGTTAGAGCTTTCTGGATTTGCTTCTATTGGTGCTTCAAAAGATGCAAATAATGGTAATGATCAATTTTTTGATATTAATGAGCTTGGAGCCAATTTAAAACTAAGTTTTCCAAGGATTTTCTTTCCTATTAATACCGAAAAGATCATTCCTAAATCCATGTTTCCTAGTACAAAAATTTCTCTTTCGGCATCTAGCCAAACCAATATTGGTTTAGATAGACAAACCTTTACTGGCATATTTAACTACCAATGGTATCCTAGTAAAAAAGTTACAAATAGATTAGATTTTTTTAATATTCAATTTGTAAAAAACCTAAACACCGCAAACTACTTTAACGTATATCAAAACTCTTTTGATGCTTTAAATGAAATTGCTCAAAACAGTGGTTTTATAGCAACAAACCAAACCTTAGGCATACCCACACAAGCAGATAATTTTTTAAATGAAATTAGAAACGGAACATACAACAACACCTTATCTAATGACGATTTAACAGCTGCAAATGCAATTGCCGAAAGAAAAATAAGATTAACAGAAGACAACCTAATCTTCTCTACTAACTTTAACTACGTAAAAGATAGAAGAGATAATCTTTTAGATGAAGATTTTTCTATATTACGACTTAAACTAGAATTAGCAGGTAACTTCTTATCTACAGTATCTTCTTTAATTGGTGTAGAAAAAAATGAGAATGATAAATATGAGCTTTTTAATGTAGCTTTTTCTCAATACGTAAAAACCGAATTTGATTATATCAAGCATTGGCGTCTAGGGTACAAAAATGTTTTTGCAGTAAGAAGTTTTGTAGGTATTGCAATACCATACGGAAATTCGACCAACATACCATTCTCTAAAAGTTTCTTTGCAGGTGGCGCCAATGACAACAGAGCTTGGACAGCATATAACTTAGGACCAGGAAGTTTAAATACTACAAACGAGTTTAATGAAGCTAACTTTAAAATTGCTCTTAGCGCAGAACAACGTTTTAACCTATTTGGTGATTTAAACGGCGCTTTATTTGTAGATGCAGGAAACATTTGGAACGTTTTTGATGATATTGAAGACGACCGTGCAACGTTTTCTGGATTTGACTCTTTAAAAGACATAGCTGTTGGTTCTGGTTTTGGATTAAGGTACGATTTTGGCTTTTTTGTACTACGTGGTGACATCGGATTTAAAACCTATAATCCTGCTTATTCAGAAGGCAATAGATGGTTTAAGGATTATAACTTTTCTAACGCAGTCTATAATATTGGTATAAATTATCCATTCTAAACAGACTTAATTTTGCGATAACGTTTGCGTGGTTTTGTACCTAAAAACTTAAAAATAACATCTAATTTCCTTACTTTTACAAACATTACTAATTCAACAAATTAAATTAAAATGGCTCATAACATTAAACCTGGAGTTGCAACCGGAAAAGAAGTTCAAGAAATTTTTAAACTAGCTAAAGAAAAAGGCTTTGCATTACCTGCTGTTAACGTAATTGGATCTAATACAATTAACGGTGTTTTAGAAACTGCAGCAGAATTAAACGCTCCTGTTATTATACAATTCTCAAATGGTGGTGCTCAATTTAACGCTGGTAAAGGTTTAAGTAACGAAGATCAAAAAGCTGCTATAGCTGGTAGTATTGCAGGTGCAAAACATGTACACCAAATGGCAGACGCTTATGGTGTTCCTGTAATTTTACATACAGATCACTGCGCAAAAAAATTATTACCTTGGATTGACGGATTGTTAGACGCTAGTGAGCAACACTTTAAAGAAACAGGTAAACCGCTTTACAGCTCTCATATGATTGATTTAAGTGAAGAGCCTTTAGAAGAAAACATTGAAATCTGTAAAACTTATCTTGAGCGAATGAGCAAGATGGGAATGACTTTAGAAATAGAACTAGGTATTACAGGCGGTGAAGAAGATGGTGTAGACAATAGTGATGTAGACGAGTCTAAACTATACACACAACCAGAAGAAGTAGCTTACGCTTATGAAGAGTTAAGCAAAGTAAGTGATCAATTTACTATTGCTGCTGCATTTGGAAATGTTCATGGAGTTTATAAACCAGGAAATGTAAAGTTAACTCCAAAAATTCTTAAAAATTCTCAAGAATATATTTCAGAAAAATATAATGTACCACACAACCATATTGACTTTGTATTTCATGGTGGATCAGGTTCTACTTTAGAAGAAATTAGAGAAGCTATAGGTTACGGTGTTATAAAAATGAATATAGACACAGATATGCAATATGCATTTATGTCTGGTGTTAGGGATTATATGGGAGAAAAAGCAGATTATTTAAAATCTCAGATTGGTAGTCCTGATGGACCAGATTCTCCTAACAAAAAACACTATGACCCACGTGTTTGGCTACGTAAAGGGGAACAAACATTTGTAAGTCGTCTTAAACAAGCATTTGAAGATTTAAATAACGTAAATACACTTTAAACGTTAAATTTTAAAACAAATAAATCCTGCTTATATACTATAACCATTTAGTTAAGCAGGATTTTTTATATGTTTACAAGTCTAAAATTAACAGTTAAACATTTCAATTTTTTGAGATTAAATAATAAATACTGTAATTTTGTACGCTTGATTATTTAAAAACTAACTAATAGCAAAACCGGTTTTTCAAGCATAATTTTAAAACCGTAAATAAAAATCGTAAATCAATATGGCTTGGTTTAAAAGAAAAGAAAAAGGTATACAAACCTCTACAGAACAAAAAAAAGACACTCCTAAAGGCTTATGGTATAAGTCTCCAACTGGTAAAATAGTAGACTCTAAAGAATTAGAGAAAAATTTCTATGTAAGTCCAGAGGATGGATACCACGTAAGAATAGGAAGTAAAGAATATTTTGAAATTTTATTTGATGATAACAAGTTTAAAGAGCTAGATGCTAACCTAACATCTAAAGACCCTTTAAAATTTGAAGACACAAAAAAGTATCCAGATCGCTTAAAAGCTGCTGAAAAGAAAACAAATTTAAAAGACGCTGTACGTTGCGCTGTTGGTAAATCTAAAGGAAAAGATTTAGTAATTGCTTGTATGGATTTTGCTTTTATAGGAGGATCTATGGGTAGTGTTGTTGGAGAAAAAATTGCTCGTGCTGCAGATTATGCATTAAAGAAAAAACTTCCATTTATGATTATATCCAAATCTGGTGGTGCACGTATGATGGAAGCTGCTTTATCATTAATGCAATTAGCAAAAACATCTGCTAAATTAGGACAACTTGCAGATGCTGGTTTACCTTACATCTCTTTATGTACAGATCCAACAACTGGAGGTACTACTGCTTCTTTTGCGATGTTAGGAGATATAAACATTGCAGAACCAGGTGCTTTAATAGGATTTGCTGGACCACGTGTTGTACGTGATACTACAGGACAAGAGTTACCAGAAGGCTTCCAAACCTCAGAGTTTTTATTAGAGCATGGTTTCTTAGATTTTATTACACATCGTAAAGATTTAAAAAACAAAGTTAATAAGTACATAGACTTAATAACTAATCAGCCGTTAAGAGCTTAAAATATAAAAAAAAGACCTTTTTACAAAGGTCTTTTTTTTTATAAATCATATATTTAATTTCATCCTTTTCTAAAGAAAATTTTAAAAGTAGTTCCTTTATCTACCTGGCTTTCAACTTCAATTTTTCCTCCCATAGACTCTACGTGATTCTTTGTTATAAATAAACCAACACCAGTTGCATCCTTGTTATAATGAAACGTTTTATAAAGTTTAAATAAACTATCTCCAAACTTATCCAAGTCTATACCTAAGCCATTATCTTTAATTTTTAAAATATTAAATTGTCCTTTTATTTCATTTTCAATAGTCACTTCTAATGGTCTTTCATTAGATCTATACTTAATAGCATTTGTCAAAAAATTAAGAATAACACTATCTAAATATGCGGGTATAGCTTTTATTTCACAATTAGCTTCAACTTTGTTTACTATTTTACAATCTATATTTTTAGCTAAAGCACTTACGTTGTAAATAGTTTTGCTAACGTATTCGCATAAATTAAGATTATCTAACTTATTTTCTTTAATTGTTTTAATTTTAGAAATTTCTGTTAAATGAAGTACGGTATCATTTAAATTAGTAACAGAATCTTTAAGCATTTTAAAATCTTCTCTAGGCTTTATTTCAGGAATATCCTCTTCAATAAAATCTACAAGTGTAGATAAATTAAATACGTGAGTTTTTAAATTGTGGGTAATAATCTCTGTAAAATCAGATAAACGCTCATTTTGAATCTTTACGATATCTAGCATTGATTTTAATTTATTCTCATTTTTTATCATTTGACTTATATCTGATATTTGAGAAATAAAATATTGAGGTTTACCTAGATTATCTCTAACTAAAGACACACTTAGCCTAGCCCAAATTACACGACCATCTTTATGAAAATATCTTTTTTTCATAGAATAGCTAGGTATAGTCCCTGAGAGCAAAGATTTCATCTTAGATAAATCTATATCAAGATCATCTTTATGGGTAATTTCTTTAAAAGTCATACTATGAAGCTCTTCTTTAGTATAACCTAAAGTATTTAGCACACTAGCATTAACTTTTACCCATTCTCCCCTTAAACTAACAATAGCAATCCCTTCTTTAGCTTGGTTAAAGATATTTTCAAAAAGATCGTTTTTGATCTTTTCGATTTCGAAGTTCATAATACATTGATTTATAGCGCCATAAAATTACATCATTAAGAGTTAAGTATCAAAAAAACTCGATATAAACTCAAAAAAAATTAAAAAAATATCTAATTAGATGTTTTATACATTTAAATATATAGTTTTAATAAAAATACTTATATTTGCCGCTCGAAAGATAACCTTTCGTGTACATAACAATCATTTACAATAATATTAGCATGTATTTATCAAAAGAAAAAAAAGAAGAAATCTTCGCAAAACACGGTAAAGGAGCAAACGACACTGGTTCTGCAGAAGGACAAATTGCATTATTCACTTACAGAATTAACCACTTAACAGAACACTTAAAAAAGAATCGTAAAGATTTTAACTCAGAGCGTTCTCTTGTAAAAATGGTAGGTAAGCGTCGTGCGCTTTTAGACTATTTAACTAAAAAAGATATCATGAGATATCGTGCAATAGTGAAAGAATTAGGATTAAGAAAATAATTAAAAAGAGGCTTCGCGCCTCTTTTTTTCATTATATAACTCGCTTTCGAACGAGTATAACTATCGGAATTGAAGAAGCTAATTATAGTTTTTCATTGGTCACACAACAACTACACAACAACACAACGACCATTGTTTAATTAGAATTAAAAAATTTATGATTCCAAAAACTTACAAAGAGGTCATTGACCTTGGGGACGGTAGAGAAATATCTATCGAAACCGGAAAACTTGCAAAACAGGCTCATGGTTCTGTTGTTGTGCAATCAGGAAAATGTATGTTATTATGTACAGTTGTTTCCAACTATAAAGCTGCAGACGTAGACTTCTTACCGTTAACAGTAGATTATAGAGAAAAATTTGCTGCTGCTGGTCGTTACCCTGGTGGTTTCTTTAAAAGAGAAGCAAGACCAAGCGACGGAGAAGTATTAACTATGCGTCTTGTAGACCGTGTTTTACGTCCATTATTCCCAAAAGATTACCACAGCGAAACTCAGGTAATGATTCAATTAATGTCGCATGATCCAGAAGTTATGCCAGACGCTATGGCTGGTTTAGCTGCATCTGCTGCTATACAATTATCAGACATTCCTTTTGAAACTCCAATCTCAGAAGTAAGAGTTGGACGTATTAATGGAGAATTTATCATCAACCCAACATTAGCACAATTAGCAGAATCTGATATCGACATGATGATTGGTGCATCTGCTGATTCTGTAATGATGGTAGAAGGTGAAATGGATGAGATTTCTGAAGAAGAAATGACAGAAGCTATCAAAGCTGCTCACGAAGCTATTAAAATACAGTGTGAAGCTCAAACAAAATTAGCTGAAGCTTTTGGTAAAAAAGAAACCAGAGAATACGAACCAGAAAGAGCAGACGAAGATTTAGCTAAAAAGATCCACGATATGGCATACGATAAAGTATACGCTGTAGCAAAAGCAGGATCTTCTAAGCACGAACGTGGTGCTGCATTTGCCGAAATTAAAGAAGAAATAATCGCTTCATTCTCTGAAGAAGAAGTTGAAGATTTCGGTGATTTAATCTCTAAATACTACAGCAAAGCAGAAAAAGCTGCTGTACGTGACTTAACTTTAAACGAAGGATTACGTTTAGATGGTCGTAAAACAACAGAGATTAGACCAATTTGGTGTGAGGTAGATTACTTACCATCAACACATGGTTCTTCTATCTTTACTCGTGGAGAAACGCAAGCATTAGCAACCGTTACTTTAGGAACAAGTAGAGAAGCTAATCAAATAGACATGCCATCTTTTGAAGGTGAAGAGCGTTTCTATTTACACTATAACTTCCCTCCATTTTCAACAGGTGAAGCAAGACCAATTAGAGGTACTTCTAGACGTGAAGTTGGACATGGTAACTTAGCGCAACGTGCTTTAAAAGGTATGGTACCAGAAGATTGTCCATATACAGTACGTGTAGTATCAGAAGTATTAGAATCTAACGGTTCTTCTTCTATGGCAACAGTTTGTGCGGGTACTATGGCACTTATGGATGCTGGTGTAAAATTAAAGAAACCTGTTTCTGGTATTGCAATGGGATTAATTACAGATACAGAATCTGGTAAATACGCTGTATTATCTGATATTTTAGGTGATGAAGATCACTTAGGAGATATGGACTTTAAGGTAACTGGTACTGCAGATGGTATTACAGCTTGCCAAATGGATATAAAGGTTAAAGGATTATCATATGAGATTTTAGTAAATGCACTAAAACAAGCTCGTGATGGTCGTTTACACATCTTAAGCAAATTAACAGATACTATTGCAGAACCTAATGCAGATGTTAAAGGTCATGCACCAAAAATGGTAACAAGACGTATTCCTAATGAATTTATCGGAGCACTTATTGGACCTGGCGGAAAGAACATTCAAGAGTTACAAAAAGAAACAGAAACTACTATTGTTATAAATGAAGATCCTGTTACTGAAGAAGGTATTGTTGAAATCTTAGGAGTTGGTTCTGAAGGAATCGATGCTGTATTAGCTCGTATTGATGCGATGTTATTTAAACCAGAAGTTGGCAGCATTTACGAAGTAAAAGTAATTAAAATGTTAGATTTTGGAGCTGTTGTAGAGTATACAGAAGCACCAGGAAACGAAGTTTTATTACACGTAAGTGAATTAGCTTGGGAACGTACAGAAAATGTATCTGATGTTGTAAACATGGGAGACGTTTTTGATGTAAAATACTTTGGTGTTGATCCAAGAACAAGAAAAGAAAAAGTATCTCGTAAAGCTATTTTACCAAAACCAGAAGGTTGGCAAGACAGACCTAAACGTGATAATAATAAAGGTGGAAATCGTGAACGCAACAACAAACGTGACGACAGAAAACCTAGAAATGACAAAAAAGACTAATTCTTTTTTAAAAACTAAAAAATTAAACCTCGTAATTCTTTACGAGGTTTTTTTATAAAGTTTTCTTAAAAATTAATTTAACAAAGTCTGCACTTTAGATTAAGGCGTAAATATGATAAACAATCATTTATTTATGCACAACTCAACACTTAACCAAAACAAATTTTTCAAATCAATTAAAAAACTTTTATCTACTTCAAAAACCAAAACTGAAAACACTCAAAATAGAGCGATATTAATAAGTTCGTTTATATTTATTGCTTTTGGATTGTACTTACTTTCTATTTTTTATGCAGACTTAGAGACATTCAATAATAATAGAAAAGAATCTTTATTGGGTCTATGCTTTCTCATAATAGCTACTTCATTATTTATATACAAAGCGTTTTTTTTCATATATACCACTTATAACTATTTTAAATATAAACCTATAGCATCTGTTAAAGATCAAAGTTTACCAACATGCACAGTAATCATTCCTGCATATAACGAAGGTAAACAAGTATATGATACATTAATAAGCATTTCAAAAAGTGATTATCCAAAAAACAAACTACAATTAATAGCTATAGATGATGGTAGCTTAGACTATACTTGGTCATGGATTAAGAAAGCTAAAGAAGAGCTTAAAGATGAATTAGAAATTTTTAAGCAACCAAAAAACCAAGGAAAAAGGCATGCTCTATATCGTGGTTTCAATTTAGGTAAAGGAGACGTTTTTGTAACAATTGATAGCGACTCTATTGTAACTAAAGATACATTGCGCAACCTTGTTAGTCCATTTTCTAAAGATGAAAATTGTGCTGCTGTAGCAGGAAATATCAGAGTACTAAACAATAAAAAACGAATTATACCTAAAATGCTAGATGTTAGTTTTGTAATGAGTTTTGAGTTTGTAAGATCTGCAGAAAGCAACTTAAACACCGTATTATGTACACCTGGTGCGCTAGCAGCATACAAAAAAGATGCAGTATTAGCGTGCTTAGAACAGTGGATTAACCAAAAATTTATGGGAAAACCATCTGATATTGGTGAAGATAGAGCTTTAACAAACATGATATTAAAACAAGGAAAAAATGTTCTATTTCAACGTAATGCTATTGCCTATACTAATGTTCCAGAAGAATATCCTGGACTATATAAAATGTTCATAAGATGGTCTAGAAGTAATGTAAGAGAAAATCTAGAAATGTCTAAATACGTATTTACTAATTTTAGAAAAAACAATAAACTAGGAGCAAGACTATTATTTATCAGTCAATTTTCTAATTTACTTCTAAGTTATCCATTTGTCTTATTCATGCTATTTTTTGTAATGATTCATCCTTTATTATTTTTAGGTACTACTCTATTTAGTATTTTAATAATTTCATCATTCTCATTACTGTTCTTTTTTACTAGATATAAATCATTACAAGGGTTTTGGGCATTTACATATAGCATTATGTACACATTTGCATTGTTCTGGATAACTCCTTATGCAATAGCAACAGCTAGAAAACCTGGTTGGTTAACACGCTAGTTAATATTAAAGTAATTAATTGGCACAGACTATAATTTAAACTGACAAAACCTCATTTTTACGACACTATGTCAGTTTTTAATTTTATTAATTTTTCAAAATACACTAAGGATTTTACTCGATAATTGAGAAACCTTCAATATTTACTTAGATAATTTTCACATATAACAATTTTTAAAATTAATTCTTTTTTTCGGGTGTTCCGTACAGTCCTTGTGCAATAATAAGTGTATAATATTTAAAACCAACACTTTAAAAAACATGAAAGTATTAGTTATTGGAGCAGGAAATATGGGATTAACATACTCTGAAGGTATGGCTAGCTCACCACTTTTAGGTAAGCATAATCTTAAAATATTTGATACTGATCCAAAAAAGATCGAAACTTTAAGTAAAGAACCTCATTTTGATGTTTATGATAATTTAGACGATTGTTTACCAAAAGCAGATATCGTTTTTGTAGCTGTAAAGCCATATCATAGCGAGGATTTATTTAAAGAAATGAAGCCAAAAATTAACAACCAACAAATTATTGTGTCATTAATGGCTGGCGTAACAATAGATACAATTAAAGAACAACTAGGCGCCATTAAAGTTGTAAGAGCAATGCCTAACCTTCCAGCAAAAGTTGGTAAAGGTGTAACGTCTTACACAGAATCTGATGCTGTTAGTAAAGTAGAGTTAATCATGGTTAGAAACCTACTAGACACTACAGGTACTTCTATTCATGTTAATACAGAAAAATTTATCGATGCCTCTACAGGAATTTCTGGTAGTGGACCAGCCTATGTATTCTACTTTATGCAATCTATGTTAGAAGCTGCATTAAAAATGGGCTTCTCAGATTACGATTCTAAGATTTTAGTAAGCAATACTTTTGAAGGAGCAATAGAGCTTTTTAATCAGTCAGATTTATCTCCAAAATCTTGGATAAATAGAGTTGCTTCTAAAGGAGGTACAACTCAAGCTGCAATAGATAGTATGGAAGATAATAATGTAAAACAGTTAATACAAGATGCTGCATATGCTGCATTTGATAGAGCTGTAGAATTAGGTAAAGACAAATAAAATGGACGACGATATTAAAAAAATTGTAGTAAAAGTAGGAACCAATGTTCTTACAAATAAAGATAACCGAATTTTAGGACCTGTTTTAAGAGAATTAGTACGACAAATTTCTGTTTTAAATGAAAGAAATATTGACGTTGTATTAGTTTCATCTGGTTCTGCAATTGCAGGAAAAGAAGTCTTAGGCGAAATCAAAGCAACAGATAAAGCTATAAGACGTCAAATTTATTCTTCTGTAGGACAACCTCGTTTAATGCGTCATTACTATAGTATTTTTCATGATTATGGGATGCGATGCGCCCAAGTTTTAGCAACCAAAAGAGATTTTGATGCTGGTAAGCATCGTGAGAACATGATAAACTGTTATCAAGGTTTATTGGCAGAAGGTGTAACTCCTATTGCTAATGAGGATGACGCCGTTTCTTTAAGTATGTCTATGTTTTCTGACAATGATGAGTTAGCAAGTTTAGTTGCAGAATTAATAGACGCAGATAGGTTAATAATTTTATCTGACACAGACGGATTATATACCGGTCATCCAGATGATGAAAATTCAGAAAAAATTACAGAAGTCACCGTTGATCAAAATGTAGAAAAATATGTAAAAGCTTCTGGTAAAAAAGAAGGCGAAGGACGTGGTGGTATGGCTTCAAAATTAAAAATAGCCAAGGGAACCGCTAAAAAAGACATTCCGACTTACATCGCCAATGGTAAAAGAGAAAATGTAATTGTAGACATTGTAGACGATAAAGAAATAGGAACAAAATTTATTCACTAAAAAAAATTGAAAATGAAATTATTAGATAAAAACATAAAAAATAAAGTTCTAGATTCAATGATAACTATTATTGATAAAGAACGACATCAAATTATAGCCGAAAATAAAAAAGATTTAGACGCTTTTGATAAAGAAGACCAAGCATTATACGACCGTTTAGTTGTTGATAACGCAAAGGTTGACGGTATGATAAAAGCCATACAAGAAGTTAGAGATCAAGAAGATCCTGTTGGACAGACTATTTCTGATTTAACTTTAGATAGCGGACTTAAAGTCACCAACAAAACAGCACCGTTTGGCACTATTCTTATCATTTATGAGTCTAGACCAGATGTAACTATAGAAGCTGCTGTTTTAGCCTTTAAAGCCAATAATAAAATCTTATTAAAAGGTGGTAAAGAAGCTGTAAACAGTAATATTATTTTAGAAAAATGCTGGCATCAAGCTTTAGAAGAGAATGGATTATCAAAAGACTGGATTAAATTATTACATTTAAAAAGAGAAGAAACTCAAGATTTCTTAAAAAACCCATCAGAAAAAATAGATTTAATCGTACCGCGTGGTGGAGAACGCTTAATTAAATTTGTTAAAGACAATGCTACTTGCGCCGTATTAATTAGCGGAAGAGGTAACAACTTTTTATACGTTGCAGAAGATGCAGATTGGTTAAAAGCCGTAAAAGTAATCGTTAATGCCAAAACCGATAAAATTTCAGGATGTAACGCACTTGATAAAGTATTAATCGATAAGAATATTCCTGAATACGAAAAGAAAATTCAAGAGTTAGAAACCATGTTACACAAACTTGGTGTGGATATTTTAGTAGATGAAAATGTAAGTGAAATTCTTCCAAATGAAACCCAAGTGAAAGATAACAACATTTGGTACGAAGAGTTTTTAGCTATGAAAATTATGCTAGCAGAAGTTAATAATGAAGATAACGCTATCGACATGATAAATAAATATTCTGGAGGTCACTCGGCAGCAATAATAACAGAAGATAAAGAATTAGCTAAAAAATTCATGCAGCAAGTAGATAGTGCAGCTGTATACCATAATGCCTCTACACGATTTACAGATGGTGGGCAAATGGGTGTTGGTGCAGAGCTTGCTATTAGTACAGATAAGTTACACCATCGTGGTCCATTAGGATTAAAGCAATTAGTTACAAATAAATACTACGTCTTTGGTGACGGACACATAAGAACAAGTTAATTTTAAAAAAAATTAAACTTTTTTGTAACAAAAAGTAATTGTCTTACGTATAACTATTGATAGCAAATTATTCACATTAAATAAATCACTCTATTTTTAGATGAGACAACTTAAAATTACGAAGCAGGTTACTAACAGAGAAACTGCTTCTTTAGACAAGTATCTTCAAGAAATTGGTAAGGTAGACCTTATTACTGCAGATGAAGAGGTAGAGTTAGCACAACGTATTAAAGCAGGAGACCAAGTAGCATTAGAAAAATTAACTAAAGCTAACTTACGTTTTGTTGTATCGGTTGCTAAACAATATCAAAACCAAGGTTTAACATTACCAGATTTAATTAACGAAGGTAACTTAGGTCTTATCAAAGCTGCTCAACGTTTTGACGAAACTCGTGGTTTTAAATTTATATCTTATGCTGTATGGTGGATTAGACAATCTATTTTACAAGCGTTAGCAGAGCAATCTAGAATTGTACGTTTACCTTTAAACAAAATTGGTTCTATTAACAAGATTAATAAAACTTTTGCATTTTTAGAGCAAGCACACGAGCGTCCACCAAGTGCAGAAGAAATTGCAAAAGAGTTAGACATGACTATTAACGATGTTAAAGAGTCTATGAAAAACTCTGGTCGTCACGTAAGTATGGATGCACCTTTAGTAGAAGGTGAAGATTCTAACCTATATGATGTATTAAACTCTGGCGAATCACCAAACCCAGATAGAGAATTATTACACGAATCTTTACGTACAGAAATTGAACGCGCTTTAGAAACGTTAACACCTCGTGAAGCAGATGTAATAAGACTTTACTTTGGTTTAGGTAACCAACATCCAATGACATTAGAAGAAATTGGAGAAACTTTTGACCTTACCAGAGAACGTGTAAGACAAATAAAAGAAAAAGCTATACGTAGATTAAAACATACGTCTAGAAGTAAAATATTAAAAACTTACTTAGGATAATAAGTACGTTTTTTACCCTAACAAACAGTTAATCATAACTGTTCGTTTTTTGATTGATGAAAGAACCCGAAGCTGATTACTTCGGGTTCATTTTTTATACCTATTTTTGCCAAAACAACAACACAATAAAATAAAAAAATGTCTTCAAAACTAATTGCGCCATCATTGCTAGCAGCAGATTTTGGCAACTTACAACGTGATATAGAAATGGTTAATTCTAGTGAAGCCGATTGGTTTCATATAGATATAATGGATGGTGTTTTTGTTCCAAACATTTCTTACGGAATGCCTGTTTTAAAAGCCATATCTAAACACGCTAAAAAAACTATTGATGTACACTTAATGATTGTAGATCCTGATAGATATATTAAAACATTTTCAGATTTAGGAAGTGATATATTAACGGTACATTATGAAGCTTGTACACATTTACACAGAACAGTTCAAGCTATTAAAGCAGAAGGTATGAAAGCTGGTGTAGCTCTAAATCCTCATACCAACATAAATGTTTTAGAAGATATTATTAACGATATTGATTTAGTGTTAATCATGAGTGTTAATCCTGGTTTTGGAGGACAAAGCTTTATAGAAAACACTTACAACAAAGTAAAACAACTAAAACAGCTTATAAAAGATAAAAACGCTAACGTTATGATTGAAATTGACGGTGGTGTAACTAATAAAAACGCAAAGCAATTAGTAGATGCTGGTGCAGATGCATTGGTAGCTGGTAGTTATGTCTTTAAAAGTGACAACCAAATAGAAACAATTAAAGATTTAAAAGCTTTAGCTAACTCATAAAAACAGATAAAGGCTACCAATAGGTAGCCTTTATCATTTTTAACCCTTAAACAAATTTTAGTACTGATTAATTAGATATTTAATCAAATCAGTTGTGGTTACTATGCCAACTAAAATTTCGTTATCTACTACTGGTAAGGCATGAAATTCTTTTTTTGCTAAAATTTCTGCAACCTCTTTTATGGTTGTATCACTAGAAACTGTAATCAATTTCTTAGCCATTACCTGTTCTATTGTAAACATATTATATACTACAGTATCTACGTCTTCTGCATAATCATCTATTGCGTCTGCAAAACTAATACGTAATAAATCGGTATAGCTTAACATACCAACAATCTCTTTTCCTGATACTACTGGAATATGTCTAATATTGTTTTTTTTAAATAAGCTTTCTGCTTTTTCTAAGTCATCATTAGTTTTTAACGAGATGACATTTTTTGTCATTATTTCTGAAATTGGTGTTCTTTTTTTCATCATTTAAGGCTTTAAATTCTACAATAAATTTAAAATTTAAAACCCTTAAAAATTATGATAAAAGTCAGTAAACTAATAATTAGCAAAATTGAAATTAAGCATACGCTTTACAAGTCTATACAACTCAGGAAATTGTCTTTTAAACTCACCTGGAGTTTCAATAAAAGTTTCTATAATGACTGACAAAAACTCAAATTGATTGGTATAAGCATAATCTCTAAAATATTCAGATTCTATTAGACGATTTTTATAATCTTCATTTGTT
Source organism: Mesoflavibacter zeaxanthinifaciens subsp. sabulilitoris (assembly GCF_014191595.1). Classification (NCBI taxonomy): domain Bacteria; kingdom Pseudomonadati; phylum Bacteroidota; class Flavobacteriia; order Flavobacteriales; family Flavobacteriaceae; genus Mesoflavibacter; species Mesoflavibacter zeaxanthinifaciens. Next base: position 136,328 of record NZ_JACHWV010000004.1, read on the forward strand.
TCTATAAAATGTGCAATATCAGAAAACCCATTAATAAAAATAGCTGCTTTAAGTCCTTTTTGATTTAAACAATCCAAATGCATTGCATGTACAAATTCATGTATTGCCACATTAAAATTATCGTTGTCTATAGAGTAACCGTGTAAAACATCTTCCCAAGACAATACAATTGCTTTATAAGATGGGTTAAACTCACCTTTATGCATGTTTTCATTAAGTTTAGAATAAAAAGCTGTAGGATACAATAAAACCTTATCAAGAAGTTTAATCCTGTAGTTTCTAAACCCAAAATTAAGCAGTGAAGATGTTGCAGCTATAATCACCTTCATTTGTTCTGTAATTTGCAATTCTTGCTTTCCAATAAAGGTTATTTCTTTTAAAAATGTAGCTACACGATGCTCAAAATAAACTTGATGTTTTGGTGAGAGTTTTCTATAGAAAGTATATTCGTTTTTTAAAATAGAAAGTTGTAATGGTGTTAGCTTTTTTAGTTTAAAATACACATGATTAAACAGTGGTTTTTTAAAACGTGAAGCATAAAAAAACTGAAATGCTCTAGCTAGTTTATACACTATAAAAATTGCAATTAAAACAACACCAATTGGTATGATATATTCATAAATTAGTTGTCTTTCTAACTCTTCTTGTTGTTTTGTTTGAAGTAATAATTGCAACAACATTAACTAAATAGGTTTCTTTTTTGATGAATTTGTGACTGCGACAGGAGTCGAACCTACAACCGCTGGAGCCGAAATCCAGTGCTCTATCCAATTGAGCTACGCAGCCTTTTTTTAGTTATGCTAATTTAGCTTTAACAATATTAGAAATGGTTTTACCGTCAGCTCTACCTGCTAATTCTTTACTTGCCATACCCATAACTTTACCCATATCTTTCATACCGTCTGCACCAGTTTTTGCAATAATATCTTCTACAATTTTTGCTACCTCATCTTCACTTATTGCTTCTGGTAAAAACTGCTCGATAACTTTAGCTTCAGCTAACTCTGGCTCAGCCAAATCTTCTCTACCTTGATCGATATAAACAGCTGCGCTATCTTTACGTTGCTTAACTTGTTTTTGTAATAATTTAAGTTCTTGCTCTTCTGTTAACTCTTCTTTTGATCCTGTTTCTGTTTGTGCCAAAAGAATAGCAGATTTTACTGCTCTTAAAGCGGTTAAAGCGGTTTGATCTTTACTTTTCATAGCCTCTTTTAAGGCTGTCATTACTTTTGCTGATAAGCTCATTTTAATTTGTTTTTTTAAGAGTACGAAGATACTAAAAAGTGACTATTAATATTAAAAAACAAAACCCGAAAAGCTTGAGGGAACTTTTCGGGCTATAGTTATAATTAATGAATTAATTAAAAATCTTAATCTACATTATCGTGTAAGAATGAATTGTTATTTCTTAATTGAATATCATCATTATCATCTACACCTAATGTAGTTCTAGAAATATTTGTATCTGAAGAATGTTGTCTATCTTCTAACTCTAATCCTTGACGCTTGTACGCTGGTACTTTCTCTATATCATCAATTTTAGAGGTATTAAATTTATAATTAAAGTTCTTCATTTTTTTTCTACGCTCTTCTGCTCTACTTTTTAGTAGTTCTGAAATTGGCGTATTCATTGGGTCTACTTCTACATCTGGTTGAATTTCTTTTGATTCTGCATCAGTCTCAACTGTTTTCTTTTCTAAAACAATTTCTTCTTGCTTTACTTCTGGTTTTGGATTTATAGCAGATTCTTTTATTTCGTAATCATCTAAAGCGTAACGTTTTTCTCCTGTCTCTGTATTTTCAGTAACAGGAATAACCTCTACAAAATCATTTACTTCTAAATCGGTTACATTGTCTGATAGATCCATAACTATTGGACCTTCGTCTTCTTCGGTAACTGGAGCAGATGTAGGTTCCTTTTCAGAAATAGGCATATCAAAACTAAGCATAATTTGCTGTTTGTTTTGCTCTTCTTCTATTGGTTTAGGCGCTTCTTTTTTTGCTGTAGAGGTAATCTTAAATTCTTGATTTTCGTCTAGATTAACATCTACTTCGTAATAAGTTACATCTAAGTTTTTTATAAACTCACTTGTAGGTATTAAGTCACGCTCTTCTATAGTTTGTTTTTTTACTTGATCCATTTCAAAAGAAGATAATGACTGTTTGGCTTCTTCTTCCTCTTCTTCTATTTCTAAAGTATGCTTAACAACTGGAACTTCCTTCTTCTCTTCTAACTCAATATTTGGTAAGATTATAGCAGGATTTGGTTGTTCTCTGCTTAAATCTTGCTCCATACTCTGATCGTCTTCTAATGCATGAATTACTTTTTTTGCTTCGGTATTAGAAATTTCGTTTTGCTGTTCTACATCAAATCCTGTTGCAATTACTGTAACTGCAATAGACTCTTCTAAGCTTTCGTCTTCACCAACACCCATAATAATGTTAGCGCCATGACCTGCTTCATTTTGAATGTGGTCGTTAATTTCTCCAATCTCATCAATAGTAATTTCTTGAGCTCCAGAAACGATAAGCAACAATACGTTTTTGGCTCCTGTGATTTTATTATCGTTAAGTAATGGCGAATCTAATGCTTTAGAAATGGCTTCGTGTGCACGGTTTTGACCAGAAGCTGCTGCAGATCCCATAATTGCCGTACCACTATTACTTAAAACCGTTTTTGCATCACGCAAGTCAATGTTTTGTGTATAGTGATGTGTTATAACTTCTGCTATACCACGTGCTGCAGTTGCTAAAACCTCGTCTGCTTTAGAAAAACCTGCTTTAAAACCTAAATTACCGTAAACTTCACGTAATTTATTGTTGTTTATAACTACTAACGAGTCTACTTCTGCACGTAATTTTTCTATACCTATTTGAGCTTGTTCATTACGCATTTTTCCTTCAAATTGAAATGGCATTGTCACAATCCCAACTGTTAAAATGTCTAAGTCTTTAGCCATTTTTGCAATGATTGGTGCTGCTCCTGTTCCTGTTCCTCCGCCCATTCCGGCTGTGATAAATACCATTTTTGTATTGGTATCTAACATCATTTGGATGTCTTCAAAACTTTCTACAGCTGCTTGCTCTCCAACGTTTGGATTTGCTCCTGCACCTAATCCTTCTGTTAAATTAACACCTAACTGAATTTTGTTTGGTACACCGCTACTTTGTAGTGCTTGTGCATCTGTATTACAAATAACAAAGTCTACACCTTTTATTCCTTGCTGAAACATGTGGTTAATGGCATTACTACCACCGCCACCAACACCAATTACTTTAATGACGTTAGATTGATTTTTTGGTAAATCAAATGCTATGCTTTCGAATTCGTTGTTGCTCATAAATTCTATTTTTACTGGATCAATTCTTATTTAATAGCGAATCTGTACTTTCGCTGTATATTCATTTTACTTATTCTGCGTTATCTAAAAAGTCTTTTACTTTTTCTGTTAACTTATCTAGAAACGACTTGCGTTGTTTTTTTGGCACTTCTATTTGTTCTTCTTCAGGCTTCTCTTCGTTTTCTTCTTTTACCGCTTGAATTTCTTCTTCAATAATAGCTTCTGCTTTTTTACGGTCTTGACGTTTTAAACCATCCATTACTAAACCTACTGCTGTTGCAAATAGTGGGCTTGTTATTACGTCGTCGCTATCGCCAGCTAAATGCTCATTTGGATAACCAATTCTGGTATCCATACCTGTAATATATTCTACTAACTGCTTTAAATGTTTTAATTGGCTGCCTCCACCTGTTAAAACGATACCTGCAATTAGTTTCTTTTTTTGTTCTTCGTGACCGTAGTTTTTTATTTCGACATATACTTGCTCAATAATTTCTACGACACGCGCATGGATAATTTTAGATAGATTTTTAAGGGTGATTTCTTTTGGCTCACGTCCTCTTAATCCTGGTATTGAAACAATTTCATTATCCTTATTTTCTCCTGGCCAAGCACTACCAAATTTTATTTTCAGCAATTCGGCTTGCTTTTCTATGATAGAGCAGCCTTCTTTTATATCTTCTGTAATTACGTTTCCTCCAAAAGGTATAACTGCTGTGTGACGGATTATTCCATCTCTAAAAATGGCTAAATCTGTTGTTCCTCCTCCTATATCAATTAATGCTACTCCTGCTTCTTTTTCTTCTTGACTTAACACTGCATTAGCACTTGCTAATGGCTCTAAGGTGATGCCTTCTAAATTTAAATCTGCACTTTGCACACAACGACCAATGTTTCTTATAGAAGACACTTGACCTACTACTACATGAAAGTTAGCTTCTAATCTACCTCCATACATACCTATTGGTTCTTTGATTTCGGCTTGACCGTCAACTTTATATTCTTGAGGTAAAACATGGATTATTTCTTCTCCTGGAAGCATTACCAACTTATGTACTTGGTTTATTAATCGTTCTATATCATCTTCATCTATAACAGTCTCACTATTTGGACGTGTTATATAATCGCTATGTTGTAAACTTCTAATATGCTGTCCCGCTATACCTACAGTTACTCCTTCTATTTTTGTAGCTGCTGCAGCTTCTGCCTCTTGTATTGCTATTTGTATAGATTGTATGGTTTGCGTAATATTATTGACAACACCTCGATGCACACCCAAGCTTTTGGATTTACCTATACCCAAAATTTCTACTTTGCCATATTCGTTTTTACGACCAATCATGGCTACTATTTTAGTAGTTCCTATATCTAACCCTACTGCAATGTTTTGCTCCATAACTTATGCTTTTGTACAAACAACTTGGTTGCCAAATTGCAAGTTTACTTTACTGTATTTATCTAAAACTTTATCTTTTGTAGCTTTTATGTAAAAGGCTTTTAGATTACTTATCTTTTTTTCTAATTGTTTTATCTGCCCCAAATGCACTACAAATTTGGTTTGTCTTAATTTTAAGTCTATGCTGTTATTTTTATTTTGATGAATTTCTATCACGTTTTGTTTTAAAAATTCATCTTTTAATACGTAATCTGCTACTTTATAAACAATATCTAGATTACTTTTTTTTACAAAACCTGTTACAAAAGGAACACGTTCTGTATAATTTTTTGAAAGCGGCATAACACCACCATTACTATCTATATAATAACTATTATTACCTAAAACTCTAGCTATAGGTGTTTTTTGTTTAACCTTTGCTGTTAACTTACCTTCTACATTTACGTAAACTTCTGCAAACTCGATAATTGGGTTTTTATTTAGCGTCGACTCTAAACCATTCAAATCTAAAGTTTCTTTAGGCACATTTGTAACACCTTGTTGATTTTGTATTAACAATTTACTAACAGCTTCTTGGGTGATAAACAGGTTTTTATTGCCTATAAATTGAATATTAGGTTGAGATACTAAACGTTTTGAATTTCTTGCTGAAGAAAAGGCATACAAAAACACAACTAAAATTAGCAGAACTATCATTTTTATGTAATTCCAATTAATTTTCATTTTCTAAAAGTGCTTCTTTTATTTTTAAGACTTGAGCTCCTATATCTCCTGCGCCAATAGTTAAAATTACATCGGCGTTACTTTGCTTTATTTGTGATATTAGATCTTCTTTATTAACTAATTTTTTATTACTATTTTCTATCAAACTTAACAGCCAACTTGAGGTTACACCTTCTATTGGTAACTCTCTTGCAGGATATATATCTAACAATATAATTTGATCAAACTGAGATAAGCTTTTAGCAAATTGTGTTGCAAAATCTTGTGTTCTAGAAAACAAATGTGGCTGAAATACTGCCAAAACTTTCTTTTCTGGATACATCTCTCTTACCGCTTGGTGTACAGCATTTATCTCTTCAGGATGATGTGCATAATCATCTATAAACACTATTTTATCGGTTTTAATATGATAACTAAATCTACGCTTTACTCCTTTGTAAGATGCTAATGCTTTGGCGAGCTGTTTGGTAGGGAGACCATATTCTACAGACATCGCCAGAGCAACTAAAGCGTTTGACAAATTATGTCTACCAGGTAGGTTAAACTCTATATTTTTAATTGTTGTATTTGGAGTTTTGACATCAAATACATACGTCCCGTTTTCTATTTTTATATTTTGAATGGAATAATCTGAACCATCTTCAATACCATAAGTTATTCCTTTAATTGGTAAACCATTTTTTACAAATAGCTTTCCGTTTGGTTTTATTTTTTTAGTAAAATCCTTAAATGTTTCTTGCAATTGTGATGCATCACCATAAATATCTAAATGATCTGCATCCATTGAAGTGACAGCAGCCATATCTGGACTTAAAGTTAAAAACGAACGATCAAATTCATCAGCTTCAACAACTGACACCTTATCTCCGTTTAAAATTAAGTTAGAGTTATAATTTTCACTTATTCCTCCTAAAAACGCTGTTAATTTAACATCACAAGATTTTAACAAGTGACCTAAAATACTTGTTGTTGTTGTTTTACCGTGCGTACCTGCAACTGCTAAACAAAAAGTATTTTCTGTAATAACCCCTAAAATTTCTGAGCGTTTTAAAACTTTAAAACCATTAGATTTAAAATAATTTAACTGCTTATGATCTTTTGGTATTGCAGGTGTATAAACAACTAAAGTTTCGTCTTTATTTAAAAATGAATTTTCTATACACCCTATTTCGTCTTCAAAATGAACAGAAATATTAAGAGCTTCTAAACTATTAGTAATTTCAGTTTGTGTCTTATCATAACCTGCAACATTTTTATTTTGTGATTTAAAAAAACGAGCTATTGCAGACATACCGATACCACCGATGCCAACAAAATAGATGTTATGTATATTTTTTAAATTCATTATTTATTTAGAAGTTTTTCTACTTCGTCTACTATATCTTTTGTTGCGTTTGTTAACGCTAATTTTTTAATGTTTTTGCTAAACTGTTCTTGCTTTTCTGGGTTAGCTACTAACTGTCCAAACTTGTTTTTAAAGTCTACTTTTAAATCTTCTTGAGCAATCATTATCGCTGCATTTTTACTAACTATTGCATCTGCATTTTTAGTTTGATGGTCTTCTGCCACGTATGGTGAAGGCACAAAAACTACAGGTTTACCAACGATACATAACTCACTTACAGAACCTGCTCCTGCACGTGATATAATAAAATCTGCAGCTGCATAAGCATAGTCCATATTATTTATAAACTGATGTACTTGCACATGCTTTGTATGACCATACAGTTTGTATGTTTGATAATACAGCTTACCGCATTGCCAAATGATTTGTAGGTTTAAAGTTTGCAGATAATCTAGCTCGCGTTCTATAAGTTCGTTTATTGCTTTAGCTCCTAAACTTCCTCCTAAAACCAGAAGTGTCTTTTTACCTTCAACTAAATCAAAATACTTAATAGCTTCTTCTCTTTTGCAAGGAATATCTAATAAGTCTTGTCTTACAGGATTACCTGTTTTAATAATTTTATCTGCAGGAAAAAAGCGCTCTAAATTATCGTAAGCCACACAAATTTTATCTACTTTTTTAGATAATAATTTATTGGTTATACCAGGAAAAGAGTTTTGCTCTTGTATTAAACAAGGTATTCCTTTTGAAGCAGCAACTTGTAATAATGGTCCACTAGCAAATCCACCTGTCCCTATAACGACATCTGGTTTAAATTGCTTTACAATTTTTCTAGCATTCCATAAACTACTAATCAATTTAAAAGGAAATGAAAGGTTTTTAAGTGTTAATTTTCTTTGTATACCTGAAATCCAAAGTCCTTTTATATCGTATCCTGCTTGAGGTACTTTTTCCATTTCCATACGGTCTTTTGCACCTACAAACAAAAACTGAGCATCTGGATAACGCTGTTTAAGCTCATTAGCAATTGCTACTGCTGGATATATGTGTCCACCAGTACCACCGCCACTTAGAATGATTTTATATGTTTTTTCTTTTTTACTCACTGTCCTTAAATCGTTTCTGAAAGAATTTCTAAAGGATTATCACCTTCATCTTGTGATTGTTTTTCTTTTATTTCTTCACGTTTTGCGCTAACACTTAATATAATTCCTATTGCCATACAAGTCATCCAAATACTTGTTCCTCCGCTACTAATTAATGGTAGTGTTTGTCCCGTTACCGGAAAAAGCTCTACCGCTACTGCCATATTGATCATTGCTTGAAATATAATTGGTAATCCAACACCAAGCACAACTAATTTTCCAAATATGGTATCTGCTTTTTGTGATACAATAACAATTCTAAAAAGTAACCAGAGATACATCACCATTAAAAACAATCCTCCAATCAAACCGTATTCTTCTATAATTATTGCGAAAATGAAATCTGATGAAGATTGTGGTAAAAAATTCTTCTGAATGCTCTTACCAGAGCCTAAACCAACAACACCTCCAGAAGCAATTGCTATTTTAGCTTTTTCAATTTGATAATCTTCTTCTGTATCTTCTCCGTTTGCAAAATTTTCAATTCTACTCATCCAGGTATCAACACGGTTTGGCATTGCTTCTGGAAAGGCTTTTGCTATTAAAATAAAAAATGTTAATCCTACTAAACCTGCTGCGCACATCACTAACAAATAACGTAATGGGTAACCGCCTAAAAATAATAACATCATTGACATTACAAAGATGATTGCTGTTGTAGAGAAGTTTGATGGTAATATCAATGCTAAAACGATAAACAACGGAATCCATAACGGTAAAATAGATTCTTTAAAGGTGATTGTTTTATCTTTTATTTTTGATAAATATCTTGCTATGTAAACCATCAACACAACCGAAGCTAATGTTGATGTCTGGAAAGACATATTTATAAACGGAATACGTATCCATCTACTTGCATTTGCACCTTCTATAGTCGTGCCCTGTAAAATGGTTACTATTAGTAGTACAAACACTAAAGGCATCATTACCATGGATAAACCTCTAAAGTAACGGTACGGCAATTTATGCACACCATACATTATTGCAAAACCTAAAAACAAATGCATAAAATGCTTAACTAAAAATGCAAATGTATTACCACTACCACCAACATATGCCAAATTACTAGCAGCGCTATACACAGGTAAAAAAGAAAATATAGCCAATAGTGCTACAATAGCCCAAATTAGCTTATCACCTTTAATATTATTTAGTATTGCTTTTTGCATTTATATTTTTAATTGTTTTACAAGTTTCTTACTGCTTCTTTAAATTGTCTACCTCTTTCTTCATAGTTTTCAAACAAATCAAAACTTGCACAAGCTGGTGACAATAACACGTTATCTCCAGATTCAGCAATTTTGTAGGCTATTTTTACAGCTTCACTCATAAACTGAGTTTCAACAATAACATCAACCATATTACCAAAGCTTTGTATTAACTTTTGATTATCAACACCTAAACAAATGATTGCCTTTACTTTTTCATTTACAAACGGAAACAACTCAGTGTAATCATTTCCTTTATCAACACCACCAACAATCCAAACTGTAGGCGCATCCATACTTTCTAAAGCAAAATATGTAGCATTAACATTTGTTGCTTTAGAGTCGTTAATGTATTGCACTTTATTAATTTTAAGCACTTGTTCTAATCGATGTTCTACACCTTGAAAGTTTTCTAAACTTTCACGAATAGTTTGTTTTCTAATTTTTAATAAATGCGAAACGGTTGAAGCCGCCATAGCATTTTTAGTGTTATGCTTACCGTCTAAGGCAATGTTTTTTGCTGGCATAATTATCTTGTTATTATTTATTGTTATTATTATATTTTCGTTGTCCAAATACGCTCCATTTTCATTTTTTTTTGTTAGTGAAAATGGTAATAATGTAGATTGAATTGGATACTTTTTTAGATGTTCTGAAATCACTTCATCGTCGGCATCATAAATCAAATAATCGTCTTTAGTTTGATTTTGAGCTATTCTGAATTTTGATGCGATATAGTTTTCGAATTTGTAATCGTAACGATCTAAATGATCCGGAACAATATTGGTTATTACTGCAATTTTTGGTTTAAAATTGAAACAACCATCTAACTGAAAACTACTTATCTCTAGCACATAATTATCATAATTATGCTCTAAAACTTGCTTAGCAAAACTGTCGCCAATATTTCCAGCCAACCCAACATTAAGTTCTTGTTTTAACACATGATGTGTTAGCATAGATGTCGTTGTCTTACCATTACTACCAGTTATTGCAACTATTGTTGCATTTGTAAACTGGCTAGCAAATTCTATTTCAGAAATTACTGGAATACCTTTCTCTAAAAGTGCTTTTACCATTGGCACTTTATCTGGTATTCCTGGACTTTTCATAACTACATCTGCATTTAAAATTTTAGCTTCAGTATGCTGTTGATCTTCCCATTCAATCTCATTATGTATAAGAACTTCTTTATATTTTTCCTTTATTTTTCCCTTATCGGAAACAAAAACTTCATAGCCTTTTTCTTTTCCTAAAAGCGCTGTTCCTACACCGCTTTCTCCTGCTCCTAATACAACTAATCGTTTCATTTTTCTATCTCAACTTCAGTGTAACTATTGAAATAATTGCTAGAAAAATTCCGACAATCCAAAATCGTGTTACTATTTTACTTTCGTGATAGTTTTTCTTTTGATAATGATGATGTAAAGGCGACATTAAAAATATGCGTCTACCTTCACCAAATTTCTTTTTTGTATACTTAAACCAGCTTACTTGCAGGATTACGGATAAAGATTCTGCGAAGAAAATTCCGCATAACACAGGAATTAATAATTCTTTACGAACAGCGATTGCTATTACCGCAATGACACCACCAATAGTTAAACTACCTGTATCGCCCATAAACACTTGAGCTGGATATGTGTTGTACCATAAAAATCCTATTAATGCTCCAACAAAAGCAGAGGTAAAAATTACCAACTCTCCCAATCGTGGTATGTACATGACATTTAAATAATCTGAAAAGACAATATTACCAGAGATAAACGCAAAAATGGCTAGCGCAAAAACTATTATTGCACTACTTCCTGCTGCTAATCCATCTATACCATCTGTTAGATTTGCACCGTTAGACACTGCTGTTATTATAAAAATTACGATTGGTATAAAAATTAACCATGCGTACTTTGCATAATCATCGCCAAGCCATGTAATTAATTTTGAGTAATCAAACTCATTGTCTTTTACAAATGGTATAGTTGTTAAAAGCGATTGCTCTTCTGGATTGAACTCTCTTGGTGAATTTTGAGTGATTTTTTCGGTTTCAAATTGCGGGTTAATTTTTTCTTGTTTAATTGTAACTCCGGGATGAAAGTACATTACAGCACCAACAAATAACCCTAAACCAACTTGCCCCATTACTTTAAACTTACCGCTTAAACCTGCTTTGTCTTTTTTAAAGACTTTTATATAATCATCTGTAAAACCAACTGCGCCCATCCAAAGGGTTGTAACAATTAACATGATTACATAAATATTATCCAATCTTGCTAATAACAACACAGGAATTAACGTCGCTAAAATGATAATAATTCCTCCCATGGTTGGTGTACCAGCTTTTTGCATTTGTCCCTGTAAACCTAAATCTCTTACCGATTCTCCAACCTGTTTTTTTTGAAGCATTAGGATTATTTTTTTTCCGAAAATAGTAGAAAACAACAACGACAAAATGATAGCTAAAGCGGCTCTAAATGTGATAAATTGAAACACACTTGCACCTGGCATTTGGTATTGTTCTTCTAAAAATTCGAATAAATAGTATAACATTCTTTATTTATTTTTTGCTGCTTAAACTTTATTAAACAAACACTATTTTTGTAACTGTTTTAAAAATTCTTTTACAATTTTGAAATCATCAAAATCTGTTCTTACGCCATTTACCTCTTGATAAGTTTCATGCCCTTTACCAGCGATTAAAATGATATCATTAGGATTTGCTAATTGACATGCTGTTTTAATGGCTTGTTTTCTATCTACAATTGACATTGTTTTTTTAAAATTTTGAGCTTCTACGCCTTTTTCAATGTCATCAATAATCTTTTCTGGCACTTCTGTTCGTGGATTATCACTAGTAAAAATTACCTTTGTACTTAAAGCCGAAGCGATATGTCCCATTTTTGGTCGCTTGGTTTTATCCCTATCCCCACCACAACCTACAACTGTAATTAAATTTTCGTTTTTGGTACGTATATCATTTATGGTTTCTAACACATTTTGCAATGCATCTGGTGTATGCGCGTAATCCACAATTGCGGTAATTTTTTCATCAGAAATCAAGAATTGAAATCTTCCGCTAACACTTTCTAACTCGCTAATAAATCTTAATAACTCATCTTTTTCAAGACCTAATAATTCCGCGCAAGCGAAAATTGCCAAAATATTATAAGCGTTAAATGTGCCGATTAATCTCACCCAAACTTCGCTATCATTCAGCTTTAACAACAATCCGTTAAATTGATTTTCTAAAATTTGAGCTTTATAATCTGCATAGCTTTTTAAGGCATAGCTATACTGTTTTGCTTTTGTATTTTGAAGCATGATGCTTCCGTTTTTGTCATCGATATTTGTTAATGCAAAAGCAGTGTTTGGCAACTCATCAAAAAAGCGTTTTTTAACATCTCTGTATTCTGCAAAAGAATTATGATAATCTAAATGATCGTGTGACAGATTAGTAAAAATTCCGCCTTCAAACTTCAAGCCTAATGTTCTGTTTTGGTCGATTCCGTGTGAGCTGACTTCCATAAAACAAAACTCTACACCTTCATCATTCATTTGCTTTAAATACGCGTTGATAGTTAATGAGTCTGGCGTTGTATGCGTTGCTGAAAACTCTTTATTATCTACCATGATTTTAACAGTAGATAATAAACCTACTTTAAAGCCGGCTTTTTTAAATAATTGGTATAATAATGAAGCTATAGTTGTTTTTCCGTTTGTACCTGTTACACCTACTAACTTTAAGTTTTCTGAAGGATTACCATAAAAGTTAGATGCCATTATTGCCAAAGCACGACTTGAGTCATCTACTTTAATATAGGTTACTTCTTTTTTTGTTATTGCAGGAATCACTTCGCAAACAACAGCAATTGCTCCTTGACTTATAGCTGCATCTATATAGTTATGCCCATCTACAACAGTTCCTTTAACAGCTACAAACACATCATTAATTGCCACACTACGTGAATTAAAATGAATGTTACGCACCATAACATTTGTACTACCAATAACTGTATCTAAAGTTACCTTGTATAATATGTCTTTTAATGTAATCACTATGCTTTTAAAACTATTGTTTGATTTTTCTTAACTTTTGTTCCTTTACTAATGGATTGATTTTCTACCACTCCAACTCCTTCAACTTTTACCTTCAAACCCATATTTTCTAATAACGCTACAGCATCCATAATTGGCAAACCTCTAACATCAGGCATTATGGTTTTATACCTATTTGCTATATCGTAATATGTTTTATACTCTTTTTCTACTTTAGCAGTTTTTACTTCTAAAGTTTCAACCTCATCAACAATTGGTGTGTCAGTAAATATTTTTTGAGCTATTTTTTTAAATACAGGACCAGAAACATCTGCACCATAAAATCCTTTTTTAACACTTGGTTTATGAATGATAACTATACATGAGTATTTAGGATTGTCTGCTGGAAAATACCCTGCAAAAGACGAAATATATCGTGGGTTTTTGGACCAGTCCTTATGCCAATACTCTGTACGAGCCGTACCTGTCTTTCCGCCCATAGAGAAATAATCTGAATACAATGATGTACCTGTACCACGCTTTACAACATTTTCTAACATGGTTTTTGCTTTTTTAAGTGTCTGATCAGAGCAAATCTTCTCATTAATTATCTCTTTTTCGAACACTTCTATTTTTTCATCAAGATTTCTTACCTCTCTAATAAATCTTGGCTTAACCATTACACCATTATTAGCAACAGCATTGTAAAATGTTAATGTTTGCAACGGTGTTATTTTTAAACCATACCCATAAGCCAATGATGGCAATGCATTTCTACTCCAATTTTTATGTCCAGGTTTTGGTATCATTGGTTCTCCTTCACCTTTAATTGAAATGTTTAGCTTTTTATCTAAATTCCATTGACTTAAAATATTTAAAAAGCGCTCTGGATTTTTTGCGTATGCTTTATCTACTATAGTAGCTAAACCTATGTTTGATGACACTTCAAAAGCTCTTGCTGCAGAAATCTTACCATAACCATGAGAATCTTTTATACCACGACCATAAAACACTTTATATCCATTACCAGTATCTATTACATCTGATGTATCTACTTTTTTATCTTCTAAAGCAGCCATTAATGCCATTAATTTAAATGTAGAACCAGGTTCATGCGCTTCGTAAACCGCGTAATTTCTTTTTTCGTAATAGGTGTTTTTTGATGTTCTTCCAAGGTTTGAAATGGCTCTAATCTCACCTGTTTTCACTTCCATTACTACTACAGTTCCGTGCTCTGCTTCGTATTTTTCTAATTGCTCTAACAAAGCATGATGTGCGATATCTTGAATATTTACATCTATAGTTGTGTAGACATCGTAACCATCTTTTGGTTCAACTTCATTATCAACCGTAATTGGCTTCCATTGTCCTTTACCTATTTTTTGCTTGATACGCTTTCCGTCTGTTCCTCTTAAATAATCACTTCCAAAAGCACCATCTATTCCTGCTCTTGTTATATTTCCTTCGTCATCAACACGCTCGTAACCAATAGTACGTTGCGCAACTTCACCTAAAGGATGTTCGCGTTTTACATACTGTTCTACAATTAAACCACCTTTGTACGGACCTAATTCTAGCAATGGAAAGCTTCTAAATTTTAAATATTCTGAATACCCAATATTTCTTGCTAACAAATAATACCTATTCTTGTTAGCTCGTGCTTTCTGTAATTCTTTCTTATAATAAGAAACTGACTTACCTGAGTATTTTGAAAGCGCCTCACTTAAAGGTGTTAAGTACTCTTTAAAACGTTTGTCGGTTGGCGTAATGGCATCAAACCTGATATCGTATTTTGGAATTGAAGTTGCTAAAAGACTTCCGTCTGCCGAGTATACGTTACCACGGTTAGCAGGAATAGACACTTCTTTTATATTGCTTTCTTCTACTAAAGCCTTATACTTATCGCCTTGAATAAATTGAATGCTTAACAATTTAACCACAACAGCAATAGCGAAGATGAACATACATCCCGCTACAAAATACAATCTGTTTAATATGTTCTTTTCGTTAACTGCCACGATTGAGAACTTAATTTTGTGGTTTTACAATTATTTTGGTTGGCGGTATTACAGAAGGCGCCAAACCTTTTTCTTTCATTTTTTTTACAACAGAAGATTCCATTTTTAACTGCATTAATCTTGTTCTTCCGTCGTAAAGTTCCGATCGCAATTCTTTTACTTCGTTATTAAGTCTTGCTATCTCGTACACTTTTTTATCTGCGCTATGCGAACTTGCTATCATTATTATTGCCAACACAGAAATAAACAAGATGATGCGCCAATTTTTAAACGAGTCTTCGCTAACTAAAAACGTTCCTCTTAATATGCTATAGATGCTTTTTTTCACTTTTATAGTTTTTCTGCAATTCTAAGTTTTGCACTTCTAGCTCTATTATTTTCTTTTATCTCTTGTGCTGTTGGCACTATTAATTTTCCTACTTTCTTAAAAGGCACTTCAAATCTTCCAAACACATCACGTTCTGGCTCGCCTTCAAACAATCCGTTTCGCATAAAGCGTTTTACCAACCTATCTTCTAAAGAGTGATAAGAAATTAGACTTAATCTTCCGCCAGGTTTTAAAACCTCTGGTGTTTGCATTAAAAACTCTTTTAAAGCTTCAATTTCTTGATTCACCTCTATTCTAATCGCTTGATAGATTTGAGCTGAAATTTTATTTTCATGCTTTGGCGATAAAAACTTTTTTAAAGCAAACTTTAACTGCTCTGATGTTTTTATTTCACCATTCATTCTTGTTTCCACAATCACTCTTGCCATAGCTGGCGCAGCTCTTAACTCGCCATACTGTAACAACACATCACGTAAGTCTTCCTGACTATATTCATTAACAACATGATAGGCTGATAGTTGATTACTTTGATTCATCCTCATATCTAAATCTGCCTCAAAACGTGTTGAAAAACCACGTTCTGCCACATCAAATTGATGAGAAGACACACCAAAATCACCTAAGATTCCGTCTACTTCTTTTACACCATAAAACCTTAAAAATCTCTTTATGTATCTAAAGTTTTCATTGATTAGCGTAAAGCGACTATCGTCTATTTTATTTTTAAGAGCGTCTTTATCTTGATCAAAAGCGTAAAGCCTTCCTTTTTCACCTAAACGACTTAAGATCTCTTTACTGTGTCCGCCACCACCAAAAGTGACATCTACATAAATACCATCTTCTTTAATCGCTAAACCATCTACGGTTTCTTTTAATAAAACTGGATTATGATATTCCATCTTCGTCATCTTGTCCCATTACCTCTTCAGCTAAATCTGCAAAATCTACAGTTGCGTCATCAATAGCTTTTTCATACTTCGTTTTATCCCAAATCTCAATAATATTAACCGCAGAGGACATTACAATATCCTTAGAGATAGAAGCAAAAACCACTAAATCTTTTGGTATTAACAACCTTCCGTTTGCATCAACATCTACCATTTTTACTCCAGCAGTAAACCTTCTAATAAAATCGTTGTTCTTTTTTTTGAATCGATTTAGCTTATTTATTTTCTGCATTAATGCATCCCATTCGGTCATTGGATACAATTCCAAACACTCTTGAAACACCGCTCTTTTAATCACAAACCCATTTTGCAACACACCATCCATCTGCTTTTTTAGAGCAGCAGGTAGCATTAGCCTTCCTTTGGCGTCTACTTTACATTCGTATGTTCCTATAAATGAGTTCAAAACAGTTTGAAACTGGGTTAATATTTAAAAATCAAATATATTGAAAATTTTACCACATTTTACCACATTTTACCACATTGTTAATAAGTTATGGTTTTTTAACATTTAAAAAGCGTGTAAATAATTGAAAATAGTAAGACAAACAACTTATCAAAAAGTGGGAAAGAAAAACAAATCTTAAGTGTCTTAATTTTTGGAAGTAAAAAGTTATATTAGGATTTGTTTTAAATGAAATACCTATATTTGTTGCTAAGCAAATGACTAACTGTTAATGACGCACAAACTTAAAAAAGAAGGAAAGTTTAATTACATAGAAGTTGGCACAGGACAACCAATTATTATTCTTCATGGACTTATGGGCGGACTTAGTAACTTTGACGCCGTAACCTCCTATTTTAGTACAAAAGGTTATAAAATAATAATTCCAGAATTACCTGTTTACACAATGTCTTTACTTAAAACAAACGTAAAGGCTTTTGCAAACTATCTACATGAATTTATAGATTTTAAAGGATTAGAAGATGTTATTTTATTAGGAAACTCTCTTGGTGGACATATTGGTTTATATCATACAAAATTATATCCTGACAAAGTTAAAGCTCTAGTTATAACTGGTAGCTCAGGACTTTATGAAAGCGCTATGGGTAGTGGCTACACAAAACGTAGTGACTATGAGGTTATTAAGAAAAAAGCGCAAGATGTGTTTTATGACCCTGAAGTTGCAACTAAAGAAATTGTTGATGAAGTTTACGAAACAGTAAATGACAGAAATAAACTAATTAAAACATTAGCTATTGCTAAAAGCGCTATAAGACATAATATGGCAAAAGATTTACCAAAAATGCAAACACCAACTTGCATTATTTGGGGAAAAAATGACACTGTAACTCCACCTGAAGTTGCAGACGAATTTAACAGTCTTTTACCAGATTCAGAGCTATTTTGGATTGACAAATGTGGTCATGCTGCAATGATGGAACATCCAGAAACTTTTAATGAAATTCTATATGCTTGGTTAAAAAAGCGTGAGTTTTAATTTATCCTTTTTGCAGAAATAAAAATAAATCTAATGCATATTAAATCTGCTACATTTGTAATGAGCAACTCTGATGTTGCTAAATGCCCAAAAGATAAGCTACCAGAATACGCTTTTATTGGGCGTAGTAATGTCGGTAAGTCTTCTTTAATTAATATGCTAACCAACAGAAAGAGCTTAGCTAAAACCTCTGGAAGACCAGGAAAAACACAACTAATTAATCATTTTTTAATTAATGATAATTGGTTTTTGGTTGATTTACCTGGTTACGGTTATGCACGCGTTTCTAAAAGTACAAAAAAAGTATTTCAGAAGTTTATAACTGAATATTTTGAGAAGCGAAGACAACTAATTACCGCTTTTGTTTTAGTAGACATTAGACACAAACCTCAATCAATAGATTTAGAGTTTATGGAATACTTAGGCTTAAACGGTATACCATTTTCTATTGTGTTTACCAAAGCAGACAAACTTAAACCAAAAGCTATAGAAAAACATATAGAAGATTATAAAAACATACTTCTTGAAACTTGGCAAGACATGCCAAATTACTTCGTAACGTCTTCAAGTAAAAATATAGGTAAAGACGAGTTACTTGGCTACATTGACCATTTAAATAACACTATAGAAGTTGAACAGTAAAATAAAAAAGACCGCGTATAATAGCGGTCTTTTTTTTTAAAATAGATTGTACAATTACTGATTTAACATCAAGTCCGTAATAGTTAGCACCTCTATTTCTTCTTCATTACCTTCTTCGTCTTCTACAACTTCTATTGATGTTTGATAGGTAATTTTAAAGTCTTCACCTATATATTCGTCTGTATCTAAATCATAATTTTCTAATACTTCTTCTGAAACATATTGAAATTTCATTGTTTGCTTTTCGCCTTTTACTTCTACAGTAAACACATAATTAAATTCTTCTGTCCCTTCATAGGTACCGCTTATTGCTTTTTGCGTTGAAGGCGTTATAAAAGCTGTTGACAAATAAGCAACTAATGCCAAAACTGAAACGATAAGTTTTGTCTTCATTTTAAAAATAATTAAAGTTAAGTTTGATTTATTTTGCTCGGAAATTTGCCACCTCAAGTCCGATTGCTTTTAGTATTACAATACCTTGTAATTACGTGTGGTAGGATGAACTGTGTACGCTTTGTGAAATCTTATAAGGTTACCAAAATTTGGCTATAAAAAGATCAAATACTTCTATTACGATTAATATGATTATGATCCACTCTAAAGTACTACTTTCTCTATGGTCCATTATATCTTTAAAAAGCTCTAGATTTTCTTTTATAATTTCGATTCTTTCATGTATTAATCGATAACGTGCATGCAGGTCAAAAGACTGTTTTAAATCTGTATTTAATTTATTTAATTGCTCGTTTTCCCACGTTATTTCTGGAGAATCAAAAATATATAAGTTTTCAGAAATCTTGTTTTTAATATTTAACGTCTTGCCTATGAAGCGTTTTAGCTTATGTCCTGAAATGTCTAGTTTTCCTTTTTTCTCTAGATATAATGTATGTTGATGTGTTTGCTCAAGTAGTTCTTCTGTAATTTCAGAATATCTGTCTAATGCTACACTTTGCGATGCGTATAACATTACCAATCTTATCATTTCTTGATCAAGAGTTGGTAATTCTATGTGATTAAACTGGACTTTTAATGTTTTTGGCTTAATTAAAACCTCTGTTGCTTCAGACAGTTTTTCGAAGAAATAATTATTGGTATGCGGTTTTAAAGTATTTAATACTTCTGTTATTTGACTATCAGACATATTAAAAAAACTAACCATACCATATTGAAAAACATACACAAATGAATGTTGATCAATTTCGTAAAATAGCTCGTCACTATCTTGAAACAGCAATTGCCAAGACAATTGCTGTTTACAAGCTTTAATGTTTATACTACTAGCTATTTGATAAGCTACAACTTTATACATTGTTAAAAATCTTCGTCCTGCTCTTCGCTAGGCTCTATATCTGGATCTTGTACTGCTTCTGGATCATCACTATCAAAATCTTCGTAATCATCTTCGTCATAATTTTCCATAGTTTGTACTAACTTGGTACTTACTTTTACTAAATATTTAGTGTCTTCTGTTGTTACTTCTACAGCTTCTACTAATTCATTTTTAGCATTTCTAAATTCGATAATATGATCCTCGTCATATCCATCAGGATACTTATCTACTAAAAGCTTTAAGATTTCTGGTGTTAATTTTTTAAAGTCTACGATAACACGTTTTAGGTTGTCAGGCTTTTTCATGGAATAATTTTACTTTTTCGGGTATGTATTTTTATATTTTAAAGTTATAGGAAATTTTTACCAATCCAAAAGGTATGCAAAGATTAATGGCGCTACTATTGTAGCGTCACTTTCTACAATAAACTTTGGTGTATTAATATCTAGTTTTCCCCAAGTAATTTTTTCGTTTGGTACTGCTCCAGAATAAGAACCATAACTAGTTGTAGAATCGCTTATTTGACAGAAATAACTCCAAAATGGCGTATCTGTTCGCTCCATATCTTGATATAGCATTGGCACAACACAAATAGGAAAATCTCCTGCAATACCACCACCAATTTGAAAGAAACCAATTCCGTTTTGAGAATTTTCTGTATACCAATCTGCTAAAAAGGTCATATACTCTATACCAGATTTTATTGTACTTGCTTTAAGCTCTCCTTTTAATACGTAGCTTGCAAAAATATTACCCATAGTACTATCTTCCCAACCAGGAACAACTATTGGTAAATTTTTCTCTGCTGCTGCATACATCCAAGAGTCTTTTAAATCTATTTCGTAATACTCTTCTAACACACCAGAAAGTAACATTTTGTACATATATTCATGCGGAAAATAACGCTCTCCATTTGCTTCTGCATCTTTCCATATTTTATAAATATGCTGTTGCAGTCTTCTAAATGCTTCTTCTTCTGGTATACAAGTATCTGTTACTCGGTTTAATCCTTTTTCTAATAAATCCCACTCGTCTTGCGGTGTTAAATCACGATAATTAGGTACACGTTTGTAATGAGAATGTGCTACAAGATTCATAATATCTTCTTCAAGGTTTGCACCTGTACAGCTTATTATTTGAACCTTGTCTTGACGGATCATCTCTGCAAAGCTTTTACCTAATTCGGCAGTACTCATTGCACCAGCAAGAGATACTAACATTTTTGCACCGTTGTTTAATTGCGCTTCGTATCCTTTTGCTGCATCTACAAGAGCTGCAGAATTAAAGTGTAAATAATGATGTTGAATAAATTGAGAAATTGGTCCTTTAGTACTCATCGTCTTCGTTGTATTTTGTGCTGTTATTTTTTTGTTTGTTGTCGTAATTATTATCGTATTCGTCGTCTATATTTTCATCTAAAAACTTATAGCTTAACATTTTATAATATAGTTTAGCTGCTAAAAAGTCTGAAGATTTTTCATCTTTATTTGGACAAAGCTCTACGATATCAAATCCTACTACATTTTTTTCTTCAAATATTTGTCTTAAAAAATCTAGGGTTTCGTACCATAATAATCCACCTGGTTCTGGCGTACCTGTACTTGGCATAATTGAAGGATCGAACACATCTAAATCTATTGTAATAAATACGTTATCTGTCATTTGGTCAATTGCACTATCCATCCATGTGCTATCTTCTACCATTTCATGAGCGAAGTATGTTTTTTCTTCGTCCATTACTGTTTTTTCAATAGCATCCATAGATCTAATTCCTACTTGAATTAAATTAGTAGTTTGACTTGCTTCGTAAACCGCACAAGCATGATTACATTTAGATCCTTCGTATTCTTTACGTAAATCTGCATGCGCGTCTAATTGTAACACTGTTAAGTTTGGATACATCTCGTTAAACGCACGGATTGTCCCAATAGATATCGAGTGCTCACCACCAAAAATAGTTACAAACTTATTTTTTTTAATATATCTTTTTGTTGCTTGATGTACAGCATCTACCATTGCTTCTGGACTACTGTTTTCTGTTACAGCGTCTGCCAAAAACACACCTTGCTGATACACTTCTGTATCAGTTTCTATATCGTATAATTCCATGTTTTCAGAAGCATCTAAAAAGGCTTGCGGACCTTTATCTGCTCCTTTTTGCCAAGTACTTGTACCGTCATAAGGCACAGGTATTAACACTACTTTTGCTTTTTCTAATTTTGAGAATTCTTCTGGAATTCCTGCATACGTTTTAGTTTGCATAACCTAAAATTTTAAGTAAGTCTTCACTTTTTTGTTGTTCTGAAAATAATTGTGTTTTGATGTTTCCATCATCATCTTTATCTATTAAGATATGTTTTGGGCTTGGTATTAAACAGTGTTGTAATCCTCCAAAACCTCCTATGGTTTCTTGGTAAGCGCCTGTATTAAAAAAGCCTATATATAATGGTTTATCTACGTTATATTTTGGTAGATATATTGCATTCATATGCTGCTCGCTATTGTAATAATCGTCACTATCACATGTCAATCCGCCTAACAATACACGCTCGTAACTATCTTGCCAACGGTTAATAGGCAGCATAATAAATCTTTTATTAATTGCCCATGTGTCTGGTAATGTTGTTATGAAAGACGAATTTATCATATTCCATTTTTCGCGATCATTTTGTTGTTTTTGATACAACACTTGATAGATTGCTCCTCCGCTTTCACCTACGGTAAAACTTCCAAATTCTGTAAAAATATTTGGCACATCTACACCTTCTAAATCACAAATGGTTTGTATTTGATTTAAAATTTCATCTATCATATACTCGTAATCAAACTCAAAAGCTAACGAGTTTTTTATAGGAAATCCACCGCCAATATTTAAACTATCTAATGTTGGACATATCTTTTTTAAGCTAACATAAACACGTAAACATTTGATTAATTCGTTCCAGTAATACGCATTATCCCTTATACCTGTATTTATAAAAAAGTGAAGCATTTTAAGCTCTACTTTTGGATTATCTTTAATCTGGTTTTTATAAAATGGTACAATATTTTTGTAACCTATACCTAAACGAGAGGTATAAAACTCAAATTTTGGCTCTTCTTCAGATGCAATTCTAATACCTACTTTAAAGTTATCATTAATTTCTTCTGATAGTAGATTAATCTCTTCGTAATTATCAATTATAGGGATACAATTATGATGACCATTATTAATTAATCTAGCAATGTTAGTTACGTACTGCTCACGTTTAAAACCATTGCTAATAACAAAGGTATCATTAGTAATTTTTCCTTCTTTTTTAAGATTTTCGACAATATCTATATCAAATGCAGAAGATGTTTCTATATGAATATCGTTTTTTAAAGCTTCATTTAAAACATGTTTAAAGTGAGAGCTTTTTGTACAATAACAATAGTTGTATTTACCTTTATAATTATGCTTATCTATCGCGTTAGCAAACCACTGCTTTGCGCGTTGGATATTATTAGAAATTTGAGGTAGATAAGTAAATTTTAATGGCGCACCATATTCCTCAATCAACTTCATTAAATCTACGTCATGAAATTGTAATGTTTTATTTTTTAAATCAAACTCTTCTTGAGGAAAATCAAAAGTTTGACTTATTAAATCTATGTATTTAGTTTTCATTATTATTTTTTATAAATTTTCTAAAAAGTCACCAAAACAGTATAAATTTACTGTTAAAAAAATAATAAGAATTTTATCAAATTTGGATTTTTAAGTCATAAGTTGGCACAAAGCCAAGCTGATGCTGACTAGCATAAATTGAAGTAAATGCGGAAGTTAGCTTTAAAATTCGGTCACTTAATCTGTAAGCTGCTTTTGAATATGACTTCCTAATTTTCAAAAGCCCGAACATAGAAACAGTTTTCAAAATGTTCAGCTAAATGCGTGACAAATGTAATTTTTTTTTTGACACGCAAAACTTTTTTTTGTTTTTTTTCAATTGTAACAAAAATTACAAAAAACACCTGTAAGATTTAGTATTTTGCACGACTAAAATTTAGGTTTCATAATTGAAAGATGGAAAAATACTTAGACACTTTTATTAACTCTTTTTTAGGAACGGTTAATTGGACTTATAAATCTATAATTTTTGAAGTCCCTTGGTATACAAATTATTTTTGGGGACTAATCTTTATATCTTTAATTGTTTGGGGATTAGAGATTGTTTTCCCGTGGAGAAAAAACCAAGCTATTATTAGAAAAGACTTTTGGTTAGATGCTTTCTATATGTTTTTTAACTTTTTTGTTTTCTCTATAGTTATAAGTGGGTTTTATAAAGTTCTTGGTTTGTTTTTTGGAGAATTTAATATAACTACTCAAAGTCTAGCTTTGATAAATATTTCTAATTGGTCTCCTTGGTTACAACTACTTGCTTTCTTTTTGATCTTAGATTTTGTACAATGGTTTACTCATGTATTACTTCATCGTTATGAATTTCTTTGGAATTTCCATAAAGTACATCATAGCGTAAAAGAAATGGGTTTTGCGGCACATTTACGCTACCATTGGATGGAAAACGTTTTATATAAACCCTTAAAGGTTTTTGGCGTAATGATCCTTGGTGGTTTTGAACCTGAACAAGCTTATATCG
This sequence comes from Mesoflavibacter zeaxanthinifaciens subsp. sabulilitoris, assembly GCF_014191595.1. NCBI lineage: Bacteria > Pseudomonadati > Bacteroidota > Flavobacteriia > Flavobacteriales > Flavobacteriaceae > Mesoflavibacter > Mesoflavibacter zeaxanthinifaciens. The sequence continues at coordinate 160,844 of NZ_JACHWV010000004.1, forward strand.
TTCATTTTATTGCAATTACTATTGGTCACCTAAACCATTCTAACATAAAACTAACCTATGGTCCTTTAAAATATATTTTTAATAACCCTGTAATGCATCTTTATCATCATGCTTACACTATACCAGAAGGTAGACATGGTATTAACTACGGAATTAGCTTAAGCTTATGGGATTATATTTTTAAAACTAATTATGTACCAGAAGATAGTGGTACTATTGAAATTGGTTTTGAAGGTGACGACCAATTTCCTAAAGATTTTATTGGTCAAAACACCTACGGATTTAAGAAAGAAAAATAAAAAAAGCCAACTGTAAAAGTCGGCTTTTTTGTTATAGCATTTTTAAAGTATTTACTTCTTGTTCTGTTAAGATCTTCCAATTACCACGAGGAATATCCTTTTTTGTTAAATGCGCAATTGCAACACAGTCTATTTTTACAATATCGTATTTAAGGTGATCAAAAATGGTTCTTAAAATTGTATTACCTGTATTTTTAATTTTAATACCTATTTCTTTTTTAGGAGAACCATCAATATAACTAACCTCTTCTACTGTGATTAATTTATCATCTACTTTAAATCCTTCTTGAATTTTCTTTAAATCTTCAAGCTTAAGGTTTTTATCTAATTCTACATGAAATAATCTTGATACGCCATTTTTAGAATTTGTAAACTTTTTTACAATTTTTTCATCGTTTGTAAATAATAATAACCCTGTTGAGTTTCGTCCTAAACGACCAATTGGCTTGATCCTAGAGCTTGTTGCATTTGCAACCAAATCCATAACAGTACGACCTTTATCTGTACTAGTTGTTGTTGCAAAACCCTTTGGTTTATTTAATAAAACGTATGCTTTTTTTTCTGGACTTACTCTTGCTCCATCATAACGCACTTCATCATCTAACTTTACTTTGTAACCCATTTCGGTAACAATGCTACCATTTACAGTCACAAGCCCCATTGCTATATGTTGATCGGCCTCACGACGAGAACATATACCTGCGTTAGCTATGTATTTATTTAACCTGATTAAGTCAGAATCTGAAGACGCCTGTTTAGAAACCTTTTTAGGTTTTACTGGCGCGTTACCTCTTGCATAAGTTTTGCTTTTAGAGTTTCCTCTGCCTCTTCCAGAGTTTTTTCTCTTATCATTTGCACCTTGATGTCTACTCATAATTTATTTTTTTGCAAAGCTACAACGAATTTTTCACAAAATACGCTCTATAACTACATTATAGTCTATTAAAACAATACTTAAAACACCTGCCAATAAAATGAATTTCAAGATATTGTGTAACCACAAGTAATGGGTCTTTGTTTTAGATTTCCAGAGCAGAAACAAATAGACTATTAATAAGATTTCGCAGATATAGAAATAAAAATTCATCTTACCAATATTATACTTTGTAATTAAAAAATATGAAGGTATTAATGTAAGCGTAACCAAAACACTAATCATTTTTTTTGAAGTAGCCTCTCCATAAACTATAGGAATTGTTCTGTAGTTAAGCGTTAAATCTCCTTTAATATTTTCTAAGTCTTTGGTAAGTTCTCTTATTGAAAGTATTAAGAACAAAAATGATGCATGCATTAATATTACATTATCAAAATTTTTGTAATACACAAAAATGACAAAAAAGGGCGTTATTGTTAAAATAGCAGATACTAAATTGCCTACTATTGGCATTTTTTTAAGTTTATGAGAATAAAACCAGATCCCAAATATATAAACAGAAAAGAATAAGACTGGTTTAAAAGACACATAACTAGCCATGACTATTGCTGAAAAATTTAGCACAAAATATAAGGACAGTTTTGTATTTTGACTAACCAACCTATCTAACATAGATTTATTTGGTCTATTGATTAAGTCTTTTTCAGAATCGTAAAAATTATTGATAATATATCCACCAGCAATAACAGCAGCAGATGCTAAAACTAACATTAATAAATTTAAATCTAAGAGAACAGATTTTGTTGGTTTATTATGAGCAAAAATAAAAATGGACGCTAAGTATTGCGCTACAATTATTACTAAAATATTATAACCTCTTACCACAGAAAACATGCTGAAAAATTTAAGCAACACATGTTTTTGTTTTCTGGACAGCATATAATTAAAGTAAATTATGCTTGTGATAATTTTTAGAAGTTATAAACCACTTCTAATTTATAATCTTTTAAAGCTTCTTCTGCTTTTTTAAAATCTGGAGCAAATCCTAAAATATAACCGCCACCTCCAGAACCGCAAAGTTTTAAATAGTAATCATTGGTTTCTAAACCTTTTTTCCAAAGTTCATGGAATTGTGCAGGAATCATTGGTTTAAAATGATTAAAAACGACTTTAGATAATTGCTTTGTATTTTTAAACAGAGATTTAATATCTCCTTTTAAAAAGTCTTCTACACAAGCATCAGTATGTTTTATAAATTGGTCTTTAAGCATGTTTCTAAAGCCTTCTTGTTTCATGTTTTCCATAAAAATAGAAACCATTGGTGCAGTTTCACCAACAACACCAGAATCTAATAAAAACACAGCACCTTTACCATCTGTACTTTGAGTTGGTATGCCTGTTGCTTCAATATTTTCTTTAGAGTTTATAAGAATTGGTAAGCTTAAGTAGCTATTTAATGGATCTAATCCTGAAGATTTTCCGTGAAAGAAAGATTCCATCTCAGAAAAAATAGCTTTCAACTTTAATAGCTTATCTCTCGTTAAATTTTCTAAAACAGTAATTTTTTCATCTGCATATTTATCATAGATAGCAGCCACTAAAGCGCCACTACTTCCTACTCCATAACCTTGTGGTATTGAAGAGTCAAAAAACATACCTTGCTCTATATCTTGATTTAGTGCATCAATATCAAAAGCCACTAAATCTTTATTAATATTGGATAAATAGTCAGCAAAACGCTTCAAACTTTCGTTAGATGCTTTAGCTTCTTTAGACAAGTTATTATCTTTTTTTAACGCTCCGTTATAGAAGTTGTATGGTATCGATAATCCTTTAGAATCTTTGATGATACCGTACTCACCAAAAAGTAAAATTTTAGAATAAAATAAGGGACCTTTCATAAGCTATTAATGCAATGGTTATATAAATTTACTGCTTTTTAGCGCCAAAACCAATTTTATCGCAAATATAATGACCGTTTTGGCAATACGCAACTAACTCTGTGTTAATGAATTTTAATATTTTCTCTTCTTCTATTGAAGGATACAAAACATGAACGTTTGCTCCTGCATCTAATGTAAAACAAATTGGCAAACCTGTTTCTTTTCTAAATTGCCAAATTTTATTAATGATTTGAAGTGTATTTGGTTTCATCAATATAAAGTAAGGCAAACTTGTCATCATCATTGCGTGTAATGTAAGCGCTTCACTTTCTACTAACTCTATAAATGCGTTTAAATCTCCTGATGCTAAAATAGATTTTAGTTTAGAGATATTTTCTTCTGCTTGAATAAATCTATTTTTTGCAAATGGATGTCTATGCATTAAATTATGACCAACAGTACTGCTTACTTGTTTCTCGCCTTTATCTACAAGTAAAATTGTGTCGTTAAAATTGCTGAAATTATCATGTACTTTATACGGATATTTAACACCAAAAAGATCGCTGCTTTCTTCAATTTCTGGATGATTACCCCAAACTACAATTGGTCCTTCAATACTCCTGCTGGCGCTACCAGAACCTAATCTTGCTAAAAATGACGCTTTTTTATTAAAGTAATCTTGTGTCATTTGTGGATTATGTAATTTTTCGACATCCATTAAGCATAAAGCTAAAGCACTCATCCCTGAAGCTGAGGAAGCGATACCCGAACTATGAGGAAATGTATTTTTTGTATTTATAACAAAATGATAATGTTTTAAAAATGGTAAATAATCTTCTACACGCTTGAAAAATGTAGCTATTTTAGATTTGAATTCTGGCTTAGGTTGATCGTCCAAAAGAACATCAAATGAAAATTCTTCTGTTAAATTTTTCTTAACAAATGTTAATTCTGTAATTGTTTTACACTGATTTAAAGTGAAACTTATTGATGTATTTTCTGGAATTTGATGCTCTTTTTTGCCCCAATATTTCACTAAAGCAATATTACTAGGAGATTCCCAAATCACGCTTCCTTCCTTAAGTTTACTAACATCTAATGAAAAACAAAACTGATCTATCAACATTTATTATTTATTTTTTGACAAAGATAGTTTTTATTATTCTATAATTTTAGTAGTTTTACAATGAATAGGTATTCAATTTAATTAATTGATTTATTTATTCACTTTGTGTAAATTTAAATGTTTAATTAACTAACTTAAGGTGGAAGTACTCCCAAAATTAACCAAAAACTTCTTTCACCTTATCAAATTTTTTGTATCCAAATGGATAAAAGACAACGAATAATTTTTACCATGCTAGAATTGGTGGTAAAACAAGGTGTTTATGCTACACCTATGTCACAAGTAGCAAAAGAGGCTAATGTTGCAGTTGGTACTATTTACCACTATTTTGACAACAAACAAGAAATCTTAGAGGAAATTTACAAAATGATTAACCAAGACTATGGTGTTGTTTTGATGGCTAATTTACCTGATACTGATTTTAAAACTCAATTTGAAGCAATTTGCTTAAATCTTTTTAACTATTACATTGGCAACCCATTAGCTTTTAAGTTTATGGAGTTTGTTGCTGTACCACCGTTAATGCCAAAAGAATTAGTTGAAGCTGTTAGAGAATACACAGCTGGATTAAGAGATTTTTTTCAAAAAGGAATTGATGAAGACCATCTTAGAAACGATGTAGAGTTAAGATTATTAATGCAAACAGCTTCTGGTTGTATTACATCTGCTGTAAAGCTTAAAGAAATGGGTGCAATAGAATTATCAGAAAAAGAAATTAAGCAAGTTACAGAAATGGCTTGGGATTGTGTTAGAAAACACTAATTATCCTTACTAATTTCTAAAACTTTATTTAAGGTTTTGTAGTTACGTGCAGTAGCAATTACATTTAACTTTTTTTCAAAAAAAGTATTATTACATTTTGCTCTTCCGTATCCAGCATTACAATAAAGATAAACAACTTTACTTGTTACAAAAAACTCTTCATTTGGATAACTTATTGATTGTATTTGATCAATACTTTTTCCTGATGGAGAGTTTTTTAATATAAAAAAATAACTCTCTTGCGTTTTCTCTTGTATAAATGGCGAGTTATCTAAAATAGCCTGTACGTCTTTGGGCTGTTTTACAATTACTTGTATGTTATAGTTGTATTTATTTTTAATTGCAGTAGTTATTTGTTTTTCTACAACTGTTTTATCTTTTATTTCTGTCTTAAAAATCACATTACCACTTTGGATATACGTTTTAACATCCTTAAATCCTAGGTTATTTAACAAATCCCTAAGATCTTTCATTAATATTTTATGATGACCACCAACATTAATACCTTTTAAAAAGGCTAAATATGTTTTCATATTTAAAAAAGATTTTTAGATAATATATAGGCGCCTGTCCATGCGTTTTGAAAATTAAATCCGCCAGTAATTGCGTCTACATTAATGACTTCTCCCGCAAAATATAAGTTTTCAAAAAGCTTACTTTGGTAGTTTTTAAAGTTTACTTCTTTTAGGTCTATTCCGCCAGCTGTCACAAACTCTTCTTTAAAAGTACTTTTACCTTTTACATTAAACATTGCTTTTGTTAACTGATTTGACAATTGCTCTAATTGATATTTATTTATATCTGCCCATCTTGCTTCAGCGCTTATTTGTGCAGCTAAAACTAATTGATTCCATAAACGTTTTGGCAAATCAAACATTGCGTGATTAACAACAACCTTTTTGGCAAGATCTATTTTTATTTGTTTTAATGTTGATAAAGCATCGTCGTAATCTTGGTTAATAAAATTAATTTCAATTTGAAAATCATATTGCTTTTTAGCTAATTCTACAGCACCAAAAGCTGATAATTTTAGTATAGCAGGAGCACTCATTCCCCAATGTGTAATCAACAACGGTCCATTAGTCTCAAGATTAGCTCCTAACACTTTTACAGTTACATTTTGAGCAACAACACCTGGTATTTCTTTTATTCTAGAATCGTTAATATTAAACGTAAATAATGAAGGAACTGGTTGTACAATATTATGTCCAAGCTTATTTAATTCTGTCCAAATCTTAGCACTACTACCTGTTGCTATTATTAATTTTTCGCAAGAATATAAGTCTGTTTTGGTATTGACATGCCAATATTCATCTTTATTAAAATTTGTTACAACTTGTTGTTTAATAACCTCAACACCAAGTTTTTTTGCTTCGTAAAGAAAGCAATCTATGATAGTTTGAGAACTGTTAGACTCTGGAAAAATGCGCCCATCTTCTTCTATTTTAAGTGGCACGCCTTTTTTTTCGAACCATTCCATAGTATCTCCTGTCATAAAAGAATGGAATGGTCCTAGTAATTCTTTTTCTCCTCTTGGGTAGTTTTTTACTAATTCTTGAGGAATAAACTCTGCATGCGTTACATTACAACGTCCACCACCAGAGACTTTTACTTTAGACAGTACTTCTTTACTTTTTTCTAAAATAGCTACAGTTACGTCTGGATATTGTTCTGCTATGTTAATAGCCGCAAAAAAACCTGCTGCGCCACCACCAACTATTATTACATCAAAATACTTCATATTCTATCTGGGTAATCACTTATTATAGCATCAACACCGTAAGACTTTATACGCTCAATAGACTCGTAATCATTAACAGTCCATGCATTAACTTTAAAACCTTCGTCTTGAGCCTCTTTTACGTTATTTTTACTTAAAAGTGCAAAATTAGGATGGATTGCAACTGCTTCTATTGTTTTTGCAAAACGTATAGAGGCATTTACACTTGCTTTGGTTAACACTCCTAAAGGCATTTTCTTATCTATAGCGTAAACAGTTTCTAGTTCTTTTCTTTGAAAACTGCTTATTAAAATATTATTGTAAGACCAATTACCTTTTGCAAAATATTTATGCAACAGGTTAACAGTTGGTTGTGCTGTTTTCTCTCCTTTTAATTCTATATTAAGTAAGCAACTTCCGTTTATCAGATCTAAAACCTCAATTAATGTTGGTATTTTATATTGACCATCAATTTTTAATGCTTGTAATTGGTTAAGCGTTTGTTTACCTAACTCTCCTGTACCATTAGTCATTCTATCTAAAGTAAAATCATGAAACACCACTAACTCTCCAGACGCACATAGATGCACATCTATTTCTATTCCATCTACTCCCAATTCTAATGCTTTTTTAATTGAAGGTAGTGTGTTTTCTGATATATATCCTTTTGCGCCTCTGTGTCCCACTTTTAAGGTGCTTTTCATTAATTTATAATTTTTTTATGAGTCTATTTTTTAATTTAAATACTACAATACTTATATTTTTATTCTCATTTAATAAATTACAATTTATGATTTTTAAGTTAAAACCTGCTGTCTTTTTAATATTACTTTTTATGTCTTGTCAAAGCGGAAAACTTACTGTTGTTGGGTCCATTGATAGCGATTTAAAAGAAGCTTCTGCTGCAGAAATAGTTAACCACACAAATATTGTTTGGACTATTGAAGATGCTGGTAACAAAAACAATGTGTATGGTATGGACTACAAAGGAAATATTGTTAGAGATATAGATGTAAGCAACATTAGAAATGAAGACTGGGAAGATCTTACTAGTGATGACGACGGAAATCTATATATCGGTGATTTTGGAAACAACAACAGAAAAAGAGAGCATTTTTTTATTTATAAAATTGAAGATATAAATTCGGTAAAAGATAAAGCTACAGCAGATACTATTCATTTTACCTTACCAAAAAATGTTAAATCTGAAGATTTTGAGTCTTTCTTTTTGTTAAATAACAACTTTTACATTTTTACTAAAGAAACCAAAAATTTTAAAGTTTTAAAAGTTCCGAATACGCTAGGCACACATGTAGCAAAACTTGTTACAGAATATAATTTAGATGGAAAACACAACAAAATAACGTCTGCAGATATTAGTGATGACGGAAAAACTGTTGTATTACTTAACCATGATAAATTATGGAAATTAACAGACTTTGAAGACGACAACTTTTTTGAAGGAAAGGTTGAAACTGTAGATTTTAAGCACGACTCTCAAAAAGAAGGTATTTGTTTTAAAGATAACAATACCGTGATTATTACAGATGAAGATTCTGGTAAAGAGGATAATAATATTTATGTATTAAAACTTTAAGAAAGCCGTTTCTAATTTTGATAAATCAGTTTCGTTTTTAATAACTTGCTTCGCATCTTTATACAAAGAATTAGCTTCTTCTTTTATCGCTTTAGAATACACCTCGTTTTTTGAGTTAAGATATACGTATTCTAACATAGAAAATAATTTTAAAACAATAACTATATCGTGTTTAGAGTAAGTTCTTATAGGTGTTATAACAGAGTATAAAAGCGACTTAAAACTTACCGAATTAATCTTTATACAACCCATATCTTCTTGTGATAAAATAATTTGATCCTTTTTACAAAGTCTAATATTAAATAATTGTGTTAAGTAATCTATACATATTAGCGCTGTTCCTGGATCGTTAATTCCAGGCGACATAGATTTTACAGCTATTTCTGTCATTTGTTTAAAAGCTAAAACGTAATTTTCTTCAATACGCTGGCTACTAGAAAAGTTAAACAAAGAATATACTTTTTTTAATTCTTCTTCATTTAGCTTTTTATTGCATTTAAAAAGAATCTCATCTTCTAAAACAAAATTACCTTTAATAGGTAATACTTCAAATTTACAATTATGCGCTTTTGCAAAATCTAACAAAACACCTAAGACAATATCTTGCAAATAGCCTGAAGTTTTAGTTTTGTAACAATTCCATTGTTCTGAATCTGGGAAATTAAGATTATCAGTTTTCTCAGAATCTATAAGTTTTTCTAGTCTACTTTTAGCTTTTTTATATATGTTTAAAATAATATTATTTACTTGAATTTCTTCAGAAATTGAATGAATAAAATATATGAAAGCACCTAAACAAACAGTCATAAATCCAATTGCTAATAACACCGAAAATCCTGGAAGCTGAAATTTTTCTTGGTTAGGTTCTATTTGTACCAAAGTAAAAATACAATACAGCAAAGTAGCATTATAAATACCTAATATTTTTTGATGTCGCTTATTAGAAATTAAACCTGGTAATACTCTTGGAGAAAAATTACTTGAAGCCTGATTAAGTAACACCATTACCATGGAAAAGCTAAATACCATTATAGATATTAGCCCAGCAATAAATGTTGTTAAAATATTTAGCGCAGTGTCTGTACTGTTAATAATTAGTTGCGGAATATTTTTGTATAAATACTCTGATACCCCTAAATTTTCTGCACCATAAGTTAAAAATGAAATAGCGAGACCAATAACACTATAAAATGTTGGATAAAAGGCTATTTTACCTTCTAATTTATAGATGTATTTTATTAAGCTTACTAAGTAGTTTTTCATTTAAATTGATTAAAAACTTAAACCAAACCCAAAGGAAAATCTCCAACCTTCTACACTATTAAAGAAATTAAAGGTACCCGCTATAGTCTCGGCAGCAGCAATTGTAAATCCGCCTCCAAAATCATTATGCCACTTATCGGATTCGTCATTTTTAAGCCATACACGACCAACGTCTCCTCCTGCAAAAAGTCCAATTTGCAATGGTAACGTTTTAGTTTTAAAAGAGCCTAATCTATAATGTACATCTGCGCTTCCGGCTAGACTATGTTGTCCTGTAAAACGTTGTAATCTAAATCCTCTTAATCCTGTTTGCCCACCAAGATTAGCTGCTTGATAAAACACTAAATCGTCTCCAAAACGTATTTGTGTTCTTACATCTGTTTTAAGCACTAATTTTCTGTTTGTTGTTAAGGCATTATAAAACCCTAAATTACTGTCTATAAAACCGTATGTATATTTACTGTTGTCAATTTCTGTTTTTGCTCCTGCAGAAATATTAAAGGTCATACCTCTTGTTGGGGTAATTTTACTATCAAAACTTTCATATTTAAAATCACCTTGTGCACCAGCAAAATATCTTCTTCCATAAAATTCTTCTGAAGCGTTTTGTGGTTGTAAAACCTCAATGTATCTATCTGGTGTTTCTTCTACTTCTATAGCTTCTGCAAGAATACTTACACCATAGTCACTACCAAAATTACCTCGTTTTGATAAACCAAAACTTGCCGCATAAGTACTTGTTTTTACACGGTTGTAATCCAAACCTAAATCGTCATCAAGGTTTACTGTTTCATTTCCATAACCAAAAAAGTTGTTAGTAAAATTCTCACTAGTTACTTTACCTGTAATGTGCAAATTCCACTCGCTAGTAAAGTTTGCAAAATCTCCTCTATAATCTAGACTAAAACCACTTGTTGCAAAGTAATATCCTGCTTTAAATTTATGTCTTTGCGTATAAGGATTTCTGCTAAAACCTTTAACTGTGTACGTATCTTGAAGACCTAATAAAATACCATCATCCGGATTGTAACCTATACTTGGCGCTAATATATTTGACTTTACAATATTACGTTGAAAGTCGAAAAGGTTATTATTGTAGATATCTGTTAAGCTTATTTTTGCACCTTTATTTTCAACAATTTCATTTGGCTTAGTTTTGTGATCGTAGACATGAACGCGTCTACCATTTTTTATAATGTACTTATCGTTATTTTGTCCACCAATAATACGTGTAAAAATTAGATTATTGGCTTTTCCTTTTACTTCAATGATATCATCATCATCAAGTGCATAAATCCATAGCTCTTTTGTTATCGATTTATCAAAAACTCTATCTACGATAACGTCTGCTTTTTCTCCGTCTTTATTTCTCCAAATGGTGACTTTTGTTTTATTATCTGCAATACGGTTAATTTCTATAAAATCGTCTTTATCGGTTCCTGTTAAGATGACCAATTCATTTAAATATTTATAGTAACGTTCTGCTATATCTTTAAGGTTATCTCTTCTACCTTTTAAAAACTTTTTAATTTCAGCTAAAGATTCTTTTTTAGAGGCTTCTGGTAATTTTGAAAAGGCTTTTTCTATAACTTGATCTGTTACATTTTCTTGAATAAATTTAGCTTGTTTTAACCAAACGTCTTTATCTGATTGTTGTATTAAAACCTTATCTAATTTAACGCCAGCACTATTCATCCATTTTACATCTTTTAACTTATCGTCGTAAACTTGTAGTTGCTTAGATGCGCCAGACAGAAAACGCGTTACATCTAGTATTGCTCCGTCAAAATTAGAAAACACTTGGTCTCTATCTCTTGGTATTGGTTTAAATAGCTTGTCTCCATTAGGTTGATCAAATTGCGCCCATCTCCATTGGTCTTGATGTCTATCCCAATCACCAATTAACATATCAAACAACCTTGCTCTTACATAAGAGTTTTCGTCAATTTTATATTTTTCGTCATCTCTTATTTTCTCTATAATATCATGTGTACTTTCTATATCATCTGCATATCCAAAATTACGTTCGTTTGTGTAGTTTTCTTCTGGACGTTCTTCAATCATATATAATTCGCCTCCGTAATTTTTATTATAATCTCCAAGATATTTATGTTTTGGTATATAATATAATTTTGGATTTGTATGATATACATCTGCTGCATCTGCCAAGTCTGGTACTGCTAAAAATGCATACGGATGAGCTGCTGTGTAGAAATCTAAAATTAAATTTTCTACAGTTGTTTTATCAAAGTCATCTTCTAGATAATTATCTTTAAATAAAACTGTTTGCAAGTATTGCGTTGCGCTTTTACGCAATGCACGCATATTTAATTCTCTTCCATCTTTGGTTTTTAATCTTATGGATCTTGTTTGATGTCCGCCACCTTCTCTTACTATTTCTAAACCTCCATAAAGTGTATCTAATGTTGCAACTGGCACATCTATTTTTGTGCTATATAAATCACGATAACGCTCTCCAAAAAAGGCTTCATAAACGCCAGATTTATCAGTTTCTTCTTTTGTGTAAACTGATGCTTTTATAGTTTGAGGGAAATTATCTGGTAAAGTCGAAATATCAAATTCTTGTTCGCGTTGTTCAAAAACTTGATGCGTAAATAATAGTTTAGGATTTTCATTTTCTTCGCCATAATAGCTAACCCAAGCTTCTCCGTCTTTATAAACCGTTAATGTTGCAAAACCTTGCCTACCGTATGCAAACAAACCATTTCTACTTAATGCTGCACCAGATTCTTTTGCTCCAGAACCAGAAACAATTTGTTTAATACCATCGTTTTCTATGTATTGCAATGTATGTTCATGTCCTGATGCAAAAACAATATTATCATACTCTAAAGCTAAGGTTTCTACACGACTCATTAACTCGTTATACCTTTCGTTATAACGATCTTGTATAGATACACCACCTTGCGTTCTTACTTGTACTAAAAACGACGCTAGGATAGGAACAGGAATTTTGCTTTGCGTTGGGTATAAGTGCTTTGATTTTTCGTAAAATCCACCATGAGTACCGTTGGTATACATTGGATGGTGCATTGCAACAATGACACGTTTATTTTGAGCTTTTTTAAATTCGCCTTCTAGTTCTAAAAAGAAACGTTTTCTTGTTTTTATTTCACACTTGTCATTTATCGTAGGATTATCATTCCAATTCTCCAAATACCATTGTGTATCTATAATAATAAGCTTTGTGTTTTCGCCAACATCATAATCTTCTAACGGACAACCATTTTCTGGTTGAAAAGTGTTTTTACCTAGTGCATCTTCTATAAACTTTTCTTGTCTTTTTACTCCTTTTACTCCATCTGCATACCAATCATGATTACCAGGAATAAAAACCACATCTCCTTCAAAACCATCTAAACTATTAACTTGTGCTTGTAGGTTGTTTTTAGCTTCAGAATAGTCTTCATCATCCTCATCAGGTAAACCTGCAGGATATATATTATCTCCTAAAAATATTGCATAAGTATTTTTAGTATTTTTATTTTTAATAAAACTTTTAAAAGCTTTTAATCCTTTAGAATAGCCATTAATTGGCGACTTACCTGCATCTCCTATAAGATAAAAAATCTTATCTATTGGTTTATCAGGAAGTTGTTGAATTTTATTATCTTCTTCTTTATATTGTGCTTTGTAAGAAGCACAACTAGCTATTAAAAATGTAATAAAAAACGTTAGAATTATGTTATTTTTTGACATAAATAGTATTTACGGTTAATTTTTGGTTATTTTAGGTTAGTTTAAAAAAATTATAAATGACTAAGCTTGTTGAAAAAACAGAATCCTTTGTATTTGAACTTTTTAAAAATGAACTACCGGATACGATAGTTTATCACAATCATACACATACAAAGCGTGTTTTTAAAAGTACAAAAGAAATAATTGAAAATTCTGAAATTAATGTTAATGATGCTGAAATTTTGATGCTAGCAGCATTATTACATGACACTGGTTACACCAAAACTAGGGATGATCATGAAGATGAAAGCGCCAAAATTGCAGAAGATTTTCTAAAAAAAGAAGGTGCTGATCAAAAGGTAATTGATAGCGTAAAAGACTGCATAATGGCTACAAAAGTAGCTAACGAACCTAAAACTGAGCTTGATAAAATTTTACGTGATGCAGATGCGTCTCATTTTGGAAAAAAATATTTTAATGAAGCAAGTGAATTTTTAAGAAAAGAGCTTGAAATTAATGGTATCGCTACATTTACTCCTAGCGAATGGCTTGATGAAAACATAAAAATGCTATCAAAAAAGCATCGATTTTATACAGATTATGCTTTAAAGAATTGGCAACCAAGAAAAGAGAAAAATCTTGCTAAGCTTATTAAAACTAAAAAGAAGCACAAAAGAAAAATTAAAAAGGAAAAAATTAAGGCAAAATATAAAGCACAATATAAAAACGAAAGCCCAGAACGAGGTATACAAACATTTTATAGAGTTGCTTTAAGAAACCATATTAAATTAAGTGACATTGCAGATACAAAAGCTAATATTTTGCTGTCTGTAAATGCCATTATCATATCGGTAGTTTTGGCTAATTTAATTTCTAAATTAGATACTAATCCTTACCTGACTTGGCCTACAGTGATTTTTACTGTTTTCAGTGTGATTTCTATGGTAATGTCGATAATAGCTACTCGTCCTAACGTTACTAGTGGAGAATTTACCAAAGAAGATGTCGCTAATAAAGAAGTAAACTTAACCTTTTTTGGTAACTTCCATAAAATGGATTTGAAAGAATACGAATGGGCTATAGAAGAGCTTTTAAAAGATAAAAACTACGTTTATAAATCCCTTACTAAAGACTTATATTTTTTAGGTAAAGTGTTAGAGAGAAAATATAGATTACTACGTATAACTTATACTGTATTTATGATCGGAATTATTACGTCTTTAATTGCTTTTGGAATTGCTGTAAAGAACAATCCTGGAACTAACATAGAAGACGTTTTAGACACAACTTTTGTTATTAAATCAGATATGCTTAAAGTTAAAAAATCTACTTTTTATCTTTAAGCATATCTTTATAAGTAAAGTAAACATCTTCTGCTTTATCGTTATAAAGAATATCTACTCGTATTGCTTTTAAACCAGTAACACCTTGCAAATCATCTAACTCTAATATTTCTAAATTATTTGCTAAACGTTTTTTTGCTTGTAAAAACTTAACGTATTGTAAATATTCTTTTTCATCTTCTTTTTGAGAGTATACAATTGTTAACTTTCCTTTTTGGGTAATTCTCTCGTCAGTACCTTTTATATTAGCTTTATCCACTCGCTTTTTTACTACTTCATATCTTGCATTGTATGTACCATCTACATCAAAATGCTTTTCATCTGTTCTAAAACGAATAGATAACGGTTGGTTAAACACCAATATCATTGATGCTACGTCTAAAGCTTTTGGATATTGATGTTGATGGTTGTAGTATGTATTTTCCATCTCGCACATGACCTGCATTTGCCATAACCTTAGGTTATAAAGATAAATTTCGTTAAAAGAATTTTCCTTTGTAATTGACTCGCCAATGTACATGTTATGTTCTACACCATCAGTTTTAAAACGCTCAAAAAAGTGAGGATACATGCTTTGAGCTTCAATTTGCTTTCTATCTATGATAGACGCCATGTTTTTGTTGATTAAGCTAATGGTATCATCAAAGTTTTTGCGATAAAAATAAATAACTTTTAAAGTATCGTCTATCTTATTAAAGTAGTCTTCTATATCTTCCTTTAATTGTTGTTGTTTATTTAGTTGAAATCTAAATATAGGCTCTATTTCTTTATTAAAAAACTGTGTTAATTTTTGCTCTGTATCTACTTTAAACTGTTGCTTTAAATGGTCTTCAAATTGATCAATCTTAAACTTAATTTGTTGGTAAATTATTAAATCTTCTAGCGTTGAAGCTTTTTCAATTATATTTTTTACGAGTTTAAGTTGTAATTGAAGGTCTTTTAGTGTTGCTTCATTTCTTTCTTTTGATGATCCTTTTACATCAATTTGCCCAAATAATGGATAAACTTTATCAAAACTAATACGTTTAAAGTTTGGGTTACGTTTACCTTCTTCTTGTTCTTTTTTAAATAATCTTGCTGCTTCTTCAAACTTCCATCTTACACTTGGATGTATAGATGTGCATTCTCTTTGTATGATGGCTTCTATTTCGTTTTCTTCCTCTTCTTTTGCGCGTTTAACAGCTGTAAGTATAAAAGGCATTACATCTATTAACTTATTTGCGTTAATACTGTTTAACTCTCCTTTTTGATTAGACACTAATTCTAAAATAGCTAACAGCTGTCCATCTTCTGCTATTGGAGCAAAAATAGCACTTTCTATACCTTGCTCGTGCAAAGCTTTAAGTTGTGGCTCTTTACCTTGTGTTAATTGATACAATTTTTCTACATCAGAGATTGTGTAATAATTTTTATCTTTTATTAACTTATCATAAGAAAACATACAAAGTGCATCTTTACAGTGAATTGTTTCTTGATGGTTTAATAAAAAACTTTTTATATTACTTTGATAGGCTCGAGTAAGCGAATTGTCTTCTTGTGTAAATATTGAAAAACCAACTTTTATATTGTTACTATTAAATAGTCTTTGAAAAACATTTTCAAAATTTTCTATAAACGTCTTCTTCTCTCTTTTATTTATTTGAATCAAAGTTGATTTTATGTTTGATATAGACTGGTCGTCTGTTACATCAAACATACTTGATACTACAAATCCTTTAAATTGATAACTATTTGGCGGAAATTTTTCTTTCCATAGATCTATATTATCAAAATTATCTAATAACTCTTCATAATCTGCTTTAGTAAATTCTGGAGCATCTTTTGTAGGTAAAATCTCTATAAAATCTGCGTTATAAAGGACTTTATAAGTTCTTAAAATTCCATTACCATCAGGTATATCGTAATAAATAGGACGTTTAAAATTTAATTTATAGCCATAGTACATGCTTATAATTATTGTACATCCAAAAATATACAAATCATCATCTGGCATGTTTTTTATTACCAAATCAAATTCTTCTCCAGCTTCTTTAACTATATTTTTAAAACGTTGCGAAGAGGATAAAACTATGTTTTGTAATGGTATTGTTGCAAACTTTATTTCGTTTAAAGTTAAGACTTCACTAAAAACATCTTGAAGTATAATTTTAACTTCTTTTTGATATTCAGAAAGTATAGAATAATCTGTAAAACCTTCTTTTAGAATCGGGTTTTGTTCTGCAATTTCTAATATAGATTTAGCTTTTTTAGCTATAATTTCATTTTCACTTTTAGACAAAGCATCGTACTGGTTTAATAATTTATTAAAACCAATTTTTACAGAAAAAGGGAAAGTAATACTTGTGTCTATAGTTTTTAGCATATAATTTTATTTGTGCAAAATTAAAAAATATTGAGGTCTTTATTATAACTTCTCATATTTTTAAACTACAAAGGTATGTACAATATTTATTGTATTACCTATACTTCTTAATATAACTAATTTAGTTGACAATATATAATAACACCTATGAGTTACCTAAATAGTACAATCTTGCAAAAGACTACTTAATTAACTTATATTAAATTAATTAATAATTGATTGTCGTTAAAAAATAAAATAACTTACAACTATTACACTTTAGTTATTATAAAAACTATAGATGTTTAATTAGTATAATAGACAATTAATGAAGAAATTAATTAGACTTTAACATCTAAAGCATCTCGTAAAGCATTACCAACAAGCATAAAAGCCATAACCAAAAACATGATGCAAAGTCCTGGTAAAATTGCCAAGTAAGGCTTACCTAAAATAATATAATTGTAATGATCTTTTATCATTGCTCCCCAACTTGACATTGGCGGTTGTGCACCAATACCTAAAAAACTAAGACCTGATTCTATTAAAATTGCTGCTGCAAAATTAGCTGCACAAATCACTATTACCGGTGCTAAAATATTGGGTAAAATATGCTTGGCTATAATCCTAAAATCATTAAATCCTAACGCTTTTGCTGCAGTAACGTATTGCATTTCTTTTGCACTAATAATTTGACCTCTTACTACTCTTGCTACTTCTACCCACATGGTTAAGCCTACTGCTATAAATACTTGCCAAAACCCTTTACCTAAAGCTAAGGTTATAGCAATTACCAATAATAATGTAGGTATTGACCATGTTACGTTAATAATCCACATAATTGCTGCGTCGATTTTACCACCATAGTAGCCAGCAATACTTCCCATAAAAACACCTATTACTAACGAAATAAATACAGCTACAAAACCTATAAAGAACGAAATACGTGCACCAACCAAAAGCCTACTTAATAAATCCCTTCCGTATTTATCTGTTCCTAAATAAAATGTTCTTTTTTTTATGAATTGTTTTGTGGAATTATCTGTGATAAAATTAGCATTTATGGTTTTTGTTTCACCTTGCAATCCATCAGAAACATACTCGGTATAAGTTAGCTGATTACCTTCTAATTTATAATTTGAAATAGGTATTTCGGTGTTTGTGTTTTTCTTTCCAAAAAAAATAATATCAAACCAATTTTGATCATTATCTACTTCTGAAGGAATAGTTAGCATATCTACCGAAAAACCAGGTGATTTAGAGTGAATAGAGACATGCATTTGATTAGCGTTTTGCGAACTATCTGGCGCAAAGACATATGCAAAAACCGAGATTATACCAACTAAGCCAATGTATATCAAACTAAAAACGCCCCAAAAGTTTTTTATAAACTTTTGAAGCGCTAGTTGAGATAATGAGCTAGAGTTTTTACTCATTGATTATTAATCTTTTATTGTAGCTACTTTGTTAATACGGTAAGTACTATTTAAGTCGTCTAACACGTTTAAAGCTTCTTCTACATAAACATCTTTACTTAAATTTTCATGCCATCTTTCGCGTTTTTGCTTTAGTACAGTGTCTTGTTCAAACATTTTTTGTTCGTATGGTAAAGAGTTAAACGTTAGATTAGTTTTGTAATCTGAAATAGCATCAAACTGCTTAGCTTGCTCTTCGTTAAGCTTTAACTCTTCTTTATATTTTTTATAGTTTAATGAATATGTATTATCGTCCATTTGCTTTTTAGCCCATATAGCACTTTGTTCTATAAGTTTAAGCTGTTCGTTATTTGCCATACGCTGCTTACTTTTTGAAATAGTTGCATCGTAATCAAAATAACTATCCCAAACATCATAATCTACTGGTGTAATTTTATCCCATGGTAAAGGGTTTTCTTGATCACGTTCGCCAATATCAATAAAACTGTATCTGTCTGGAACTGCTATATCGCTTTTAACACCTTCTAATTGTGTTGATCCACCGTTAATACGGTAAAACTTTTGTCTTGTTAATTTTAAAGCACCTAAATCTCCGTGAGAACTATTACGCACCATTCTGTTAAGGTCTAATACGTTTTGTACAGTACCTTTTCCGTAGGTTTGTTTACTACCAATTATAATAGCTCTTTTATAGTCTTGCATTGCAGCTGCTAAAATTTCTGATGCTGAAGCAGACAACTCATTTACCATAATTACTAATGGTCCGTCCCAAGTTATACTTCTATCGGTATCTTTTAATACTTCTTTTTGAGATCCTGTTTCTCTTACTTGAACAATTGGCCCATCTTCTATAAATAAACCAGCCATATCAACTACGGTTTTTAAAGATCCACCACCATTGTTTCTTAAGTCTAAAACTAAACCTTCAATACCTTGCTCTTTTAAACGCTCAATTTCAAGTTTTATATCTGAAGCAGCATTTCGCTCTTTATAATCATTAAAATCTACATAGAATTTTGGCAAGTTTATTACACCGTAAATTCTATCATCTTTTTTAACAATTGAAGACTTTGCGTAGGTTTCTTCTAACTCTACTAAATCTCTTGTCACTTTTATATCTTCGATGGTACCATCAACCTTTTTCATGGTTAAAACAACATCTGTTCCTTTTGGTCCTTTTATTAGTTTAATAGCATCATCAATACGCATTCCTACAATACTTACTGCTTCTTTTTCGTCACCTTGACGTACTTTTAAAATCACATCGCCTACTTCAATCAGTCCATCTCTCCAAGCTGGTCCACCAGAGATTAACTCGACAATCTTAATGTAATCCATTTTCTTTTGTAATCTTGCTCCAATTCCTTCAAGTTTACCCGACATCTGTTGATCAAAACGATCTTTATCTACTGGCGCCATGTAAGATGTATGCGGGTCATACTCTTCTACTATTGTGTTTACATACATTGCAAACCAATCTTTACGCTCCATATCTTCTATATAGTCTGTAAAGTAATTATCAAGCGCTTTTAAGGTTTCGTTTCTAGCCTCTTCTTCAAGTTCGGTTAAAGACTTTGGTGCTTCTGTATTATCTTCTTTAGCTTCGTCATTTTCTTGTTGCTCAATTAAAGTTTCATAATTTGATAATGTATTAAACTTTAATTGTTGTCTCCATCTTTCTTTAAGCTGTTTTTTGTTTTTTGAATACTCTAAATTCTCATAATCTGCATTATATTCTTCATCCTTAGAAAAATCAAAAGGTTTTTCTAAAATCTCTTTATAATAGGCTTTTGCTTCTTCTTGACGCTTAATTAACCTTTCGTGTACTGCGTTGAAGAATGAAATATCATAAGCTTTTAATTGGTCATCAATTTCAGTTTCGTATTTTTTAAAATCATCAATATCTGACTTCAAAAAATAACGTTTTAAAGGATCTACTTGCTCTAAATAATCTTCAAATATTTCTTTTGAAAATGCATCATCTACAGTCTTTGGCTCAAAGTGAAGCTGATCTAATGCCAAAGTTATTATTTGAATTAATAATTTATCTTTATCTGGGTTATCGTCTACCTTAGTGGTAAAGCTACAAGATCCAAATGCAAGCACTAAAACTAGTAGCAAAATATTATAATTCCTTCTCATTTTCTTCTTATTTATTGGGAAATTTCTACTAAAGTAAAGAAAAAACTATGCCAATAAAATCTATTTGCACTAATTTTTTGTTAAACTGAATAAATTAGGCGGTTACAGAAGTTTTTATGTATTTTAGCAATAGGGAAAAACAAATCTAATTATGAGTAAAAAACCTTTAATTTTAGTGACTAATGATGATGGAATTACAGCTCCAGGTATTCTGGCTTTAATAGAAGTTATGGAAACTTTAGGCGATGTGGTTGTTGTCGCACCAGATAGTCCACAAAGTGGTATGGGACATGCTATTACTATTAACAACACATTACACTTAGATAAGGTCTCTAAAAAAGGTGAAAAAACACTAAAATACAGTTGTTCTGGCACACCTGCAGATTGTGTAAAAATAGCTGTAAACGAGGTATTAGACCGCAAGCCAGACTTATGTGTTTCTGGGATTAATCATGGTTCAAACAGTTCTATTAATGTTATTTATTCTGGCACGATGAGTGCAGCGATTGAAGCAGGTATAGAAGGTATACCAGCAATAGGATTTTCTAATTTAAATTATAATTGGGAAGCCAATTTTGAAGCCTCAAAAAAATACGTAAAACGCATCACAAAAAACGCTTTAAAACATGGTATTGCTGAAGGTGTTATTTTGAATGTTAACATTCCTGATTTAGAAGAAAAAGACATAAAAGGCATTAAAGTATGTAGACAAGCTAGAGCCAATTGGAAAGAGAAGTTTGATAAACGAAAAACACCGCAAGGAAAAGATTATTATTGGCTTACAGGAAAATTTGTAAATTACGATAATGGAAGTGATACAGATGAATGGGCTTTAAAAGAAGGATATGTATCTGTAGTCCCTGTACAATTTGATTTGACTGCGCACCATTACATGCAGCAACTTAATACTTGGCAATTAAACGATTAAGTTTTAATATATTTAATAAATGAAATACTATATTATTTCGGGTGAAGCTTCTGGAGATTTACATGGCTCTAACCTTATGAAATCTTTACAAAAAGTAGATGCAAATGCAGACTTTAGATTTTGGGGTGGAGATTTGATGGAAACAGTTGGAGGCACTTTAGTTAAGCACTACAAAGAATTAGCTTTTATGGGATTTGTAGAAGTAGTGATGAACTTACGCACCATTGCCAAAAACTTGTCGTTTTGTAAAAAAGATATTGAAAATTACAATCCAGACGCCATCATTTTTATTGATTATCCTGGGTTTAACCTACGTATTGCCAAATGGGCAAAAGTAAAAGGTTTTAAAACACACTATTACATCTCACCACAAATTTGGGCTTGGAAAGAAGGCAGAATTAAAGACATAAAACGGGATGTAGATCAAATGTATGTGATCCTTCCTTTTGAAAAAGATTTTTATGAAAAGAAACATAATTTTCCTGTTCATTTTGTAGGTCATCCTTTAATTGATGCTATTTCTAACCGAACACAAATTGATGATTCAGAATTTAGAAAAACACACAATTTAAGTGATAAACCAATTATTGCATTATTACCTGGTAGCCGTAAACAAGAAATCACAAAAATGCTTTCGGTTATGCTAAGTCTTGTTAATGATTATGAAGATTATCAGTTTGTAATTGCTGGCGCACCAGGACAAGATTACGACTTCTACAAGCAGTTTATAAAGCAAGACAATGTTAACTTTATAAATAACAAAACGTATGATTTACTAAGCTTATCTACAGCTGCGTTAGTAACTTCGGGTACTGCAACTTTAGAAACAGCACTTTTTAAAGTACCTCAAGTGGTTTGTTATAAAGGTAGTTGGATTTCTTACCAAATAGGGAAACGTGTTGTAAACCTTGATTTTATAAGCTTAGTCAATCTTATTTTAGAAAAAGAAGCTGTTACTGAACTTATTCAAAATGATTTTAATAAAAAACGTCTAAAAAAAGAATTAGATCTAATTTTAGATGAATACGAGCGTACTAAGTTTTTTATTGATTATTACGATTTAGAAAAAAAATTAGGAGGAAAAGGTGCCAGTTTAAAAACAGCAACTCTTATATTTGAGTCTTTAAATGATTAGCCTTTTAATGAAAAGATCTGCTTTAATTTTATTACTACTTACCATTTTTTCTTGTGGTGGCTCTAAAAACAGACCTATTATTGTTACAAAAAAAGAGGAAGAAAAAAACACTAAAACACCAGAAGTACGTAAACCTTCTACTAGAGCAACTACTAAAAAGGCAACAACTTCAACTGAAGTTATTGTAGAAGAAATTGACAATGCATTAATCGAAAAAATCATTGAAAACGCAAGCACTTACGAAGGTGTTAGATACAAATATGGCGGTACTACAAAAAAAGGAATGGATTGTTCTGGTTTGATGTATACTGCTTTTTCTGAAGAAGACATTAACTTACCGCGTACCACAAGTCAGCTATCTACTTATGGAGATTGGGTAGATTTAAAAGAAGTAAAAGAAGGCGATTTGCTATTTTTTGCTACTAAAAGAAATAGCAGACAAGTTAATCATGTTGGTTTGGTTACTTCTGCGCGTTTAGGTCGTGTAGAGTTTATCCATGCTAGCACAAGTCGTGGTGTTATTAGATCTTTACTATCTGAAAAATACTGGTATTTTGCTTTTGTACAAGCGCGTCGTGTATTATAATTCTTTCTAAAACTTAAAATAATCTTTAAAACACAGAACGAATAATCAATTATTTGCTATATTAGAGAAGTGAAGCTTCTCAAATTCAGCATAGTAAGACTAACCATCGGGTTGATTTTTGGCATCCTTTTATCAGAATTTTTTCTGATAGAAATTAATTATGCATTAGTAATTCTCATCGCTAGTTTTATAATTACAGCTGGAGTTTATTTCATTTTTAAAGATAAATACAACAATACAGTTTGGTTTGGTTTTTCAGCAATTTTAACTTGTATTATTTTAGGCATTTTTGTCTCTACGATCAATAAAAGTCTTTTAGAAAAATCTCATTTTTTTCATTTTAAAGAAGAAAATCAACAACCACAATTAATCACTTTTCAAGTTAAAGAATTTTTAAAACCAAATGCTTTTAGCGACCGTTATTATATTGAAATTTTGAAAGTAGACTATCAAAACACCAACGGTAAAGCATTATTAAATATTGAAAAAGATTCTACTACAAATACATTGAAAGTTGATGATATTTATGTAACTAAAACCGAAATAAATGATATAAAATCACCATTAAATCCTGATCAGTTTAGCTATAAAAACTATCTAAAAAATCAACAGGTTTTTTATCAATTATACAGTAAAGATTCAGAGCTTTTCCTTTTAAATAATGACACAAATACACAACGTGGTCATGCCGCCAGCTTTAGACAGCTTATCAATAAAAAGCTAAAAAACTACAATTTTACTAAAGACGAATTATCTATAATTAATGCTCTAATTTTAGGGCAACGTCAAGGTATTGACAAAGATCTTTACGACAGTTACACTAATGCAGGCGCAATACATATTTTGGCGGTTTCCGGTTTACATGTTGGTATTATTTTACTTATTTTAAGTTTTGTTTTAAAACCTTTAGAACGTATCAAACACGGTTATTTTATAAAAACAATTGTTATTTTATTATTGCTTTGGAGCTATGCTATAATTGCTGGTAGTTCTGCTTCAATTGTACGCGCCACAACTATGTTTAGCATTGTTGCTATTGGTTTAAATTTAAAACGAACATCAAATATTTACAACACACTAGCGACTTCAATTTTTGTCCTTTTATTAATTAAACCTAGCTTCATTTTTGATGTAGGTTTTCAGTTAAGTTATGCGGCTGTTTTTGCTATAGTAAGCATTCAGCCCATCATAGAACCTTTACTAAAACCAAAAAACAAATTACTTAACTTACTTTGGAAAACACTTACAGTTACTGTATCTGCTCAATTTGGAATCATACCAATAAGCCTGTATTATTTTCATCAATTTCCAAGCTTGTTTTGGTTATCTAACTTGGTGGTTATTCCGGTTTTAGGGATTATATTAGGCTTAGGTCTATTAGTTATTACGCTAGCTTTGATTGATTTGTTACCTGAGTTTATAGCCGATATTTTTTCTTTTGTTATAAGAATGATGAACACTTTTTTTGAATGGATTGCACGACAAGAAAGCTTTTTATTTCAAGACATTTCTTTCAATGTTTTTCAGGTGATTATAAGTTACTTATTAATTTTCACGATCTATCAATTTTATTTTAACCGAAAAGCGAAATGGGTATTCTATTCCTTAGCATTAATTATTGGTTTTCAAGCAAATTTCATCTTTAATACAAGTCAAAATAAAGGTGAAAAATTATATATTTTTCATAAAAGTAAATACACCATAATTGGTGAAAAAGTTGATAAAAAGCTTCAATTGTATTCTAATCTTGAAAGTGTTGAAACAAATACAATCCCAAGAACTTTTGCTGTTAAAAATAATTTAAACATTGAAAGACCAAAACCTATACAGCCCATTTTCAATATAAAAAACCAAACACTTTTAGTTATTGATAGTTTAGGTGTATATCCAGTAATAAATTTAAAAATTGATTATGTATTACTTACGCAATCGCCAAAAATTAACTTAAATCGATTAATAGACAGCATACAGCCTATTGCTATTATTGCAGATGGAAGTAATTATAAATCTTATATTTTACGTTGGAAAACTACTTGCTTAAAACAAAAAATCCCGTTTTACCAAACAGGAAAAACGGGAGCTTTTATAATTGATTAAATACTTTTATTTTTTGAACTGAAATTTAAAATTCTCATAATATGCGTTGAAATCTTCTTGAGTTTTCATGTCCTTATGATCATTCTGTGCAAACATTTTTAAGTACAATTCTAAGCCTTGAGCATCTTTATATCCTACAATTGGAGCTAACACATTAGATTGTTCATCTAAAAACACTAATGTAGGAAATGCTCTTATACCAAAAACACGAGATAACTGATGATTAGCGTTTCTTGTTTTTGCTTTTGCAGGGTCATAACCAGGATTAGAATATGTTTTTCCTTTATAAGTTACCTCTTCATCTCCTTGAGCATTAAATTTGACTGCGTAGTAATTTTTGTTAATATACTTTACAACGTCTTCATTTTTAAATGTGTTACGATCTAGCATTTTGCATGGTCCACACCAAACAGTGTAGGCATCTATAAATATTTTTTTAGGAGCAGTTTTTTGTGCCTCTAAAGCCTCTTCTAAAGACATCCAATTAATTTCTTGTGCGGTAATATTTAATGCAAAAAGCATTGTAAAGGCTATAAAAAAAGTTTTCATATATATTGTTTTTAATTGTAGTCGCAAAATGTATTCCAAATTTACAAAAAATAAAAGCGCCTCTAAATTGAGACGCTTTTTTTATATTAATTACTTATAATTATTTTACACCGTGCATCATTCGCTTCATCATTGGATTAATAACAACCAATATAACAGCTGCTGCGATAGGAATTACTGTAAATATTAAAAAGAATGTTGACAGTCCATACTCTTCAGAAATTTGATCTATATAACTTCCTGTAATACCTCCTAAAAAGTTTGCTATAAAGTTTGCTATAAACCATATACCAAACATCAATCCAACTAATTTTAAAGGAGCTAACTTACTTACATAAGACAAACCTACTGGCGAAATACATAACTCTCCCAACGTATGAAATAAATAAGCTACAACTAAAAACATTAAGCTTACTGAAGCTGATTTTGCTCCTTCAGGAATTGCGGATGCACCATAAGATAAAACAGCAAAACCAATACCTAACAATACTAAACCTAATGCAAATTTTATAGGTCCTGATGGGTTAAATTTACTTTCCCAAACCTTTGAAAACAATGGAGCAAATAATATAATGAATAATGAATTTAAAACTGAAAACCAAGATGCTGGCACTTCTGTTGCATCAGAAGAGAATTCTTTTTTAAGCATCCAAATTACAATCCCCCAAATAATTAAAAAGCTTAAACCTAGCCACACATTAGACATAGAATATTTTCCGAAAGTTTGTTTAAATAGCATTATTAATACCCAAGTTATTACTACCATTGGTACTAATGTAATAATTGTATTTACAATTTTAAATGTATTTGCAGCGCTACCTTCTAAAGCTCTATCTGTATAATCTGCTGCAAAAATAGTCATTGATCCTCCTGCTTGTTCAAATGCCCACCAGAAGAAGATTGTAAATACAGCAAAAATTCCAATAACTGTAATTCTATCTCTTACCACTTTAGAGTTTTCAGCTTCATCTGCCACATCTTCTATATTTTCACCTATTTCTTCAATGGTATCTTCTACAGAGTCATCTAAATCTTGAGTTTGTTTAGGAGACAAACCTATGTTTCCAAATATTGATTGTGCAAAATAAAATTGTAACATTCCTAAGAACATAAATATCCCAGCTAATCCAAAACCATAGTGCCATCCAACTTTTTCACCAATATAACCACATAATAAAATTCCTAAAAATGCACCTGCATTAATACCCATATAAAAAATAGTATATCCTGCATCTTTTTCTTTACCATTTCCTTTATATAATTGACCTACTATAGAAGAAATATTTGGTTTAAATAACCCATTACCTAATATTAAACATAATAAACCTAAATAGAAAAATATATTAGACATACCTTCTAAAGCCATACTTGCATGACCTAACGTCATTATAAATGCACCAAGGACAACTGCTTTTCTATATCCAAAAATTTTATCTGCTAAAAAACCTCCAATAATTGGTGTTAAATAAACTAATCCAGTATACCATGCATATAATACTAATGCATCACTTCTTTCCCAGCCCCAACCTTCTTCTAGTAATGATGACACTAAAAAAAGCACTAAAAGCGCACGCATTCCGTAATAAGAAAAACGTTCCCACATTTCAGTAAAAAACAAGACAAATAGCCCTGAAGGATGACCTAAAACAGTCTTTTGATTGGTTTCTGAACCTCCAAATTTAAATTCCATAATGTATAATTTAGTTAGTTTTTATTTAAAGTTTATCGCCTAATGTACGATTTATAAAGTTTGTCATTTTAGTATATAACTGTAATCTTGTATTACCGCCATAAATACCATGATTTTTATCAGGGTAAATCATTAATTCAAACTGTTTATTAGCTTGTACTAACGCTTCTACCATACGCATTGTATTTTGTACATGTACATTATCGTCTCCTGATCCGTGAATTAATAAAAAGTCGCCTTTTAATTTTTCTACATGGTTAATTGGTGAGTTTTCGTCATAACCACTTGGGTTTTCTTGTGGTGTTGTCATGTAACGTTCTGTATAAATAGAGTCGTAATAACGCCAGCTAGTTACTGGTGCTACTGCTATTGCCATTTTAAAGACATCATTACCTTTAAATAAGGCGTTACTTGACATAAAACCACCATAAGACCAGCCCCAAATTCCTATTCTTGACGCATCAATATAATTTCTTTGACCTAATAATTTTGCAGCGTCTATTTGGTCTTCAACTTCGTATTTTCCTAATTCCTTTTGAGTTACTTTTTTAAAATCTGCTCCTTTTAATCCTGTTCCTCTTCCGTCAACACATGCAACTATATAACCTTGTTGAGCTAATAGTTGATACCAATAATCGTTAGCACTGTTCCAACGGTTAGCTACTTGTTGCGATCCTGGTCCTGAGTATTGAAACATGAACAATGGATATTGTTTTGAAGCATCAAAATTTGCAGGTTTAATCATCCACATGTTTAAGTCATTACCATTTACATTTATTGTAGAAAATTCTTTTTCTGATAATTGATAATCTGTTAATTGATTTTTTAAATCGCTATTATCTTTAATAACTTTTAAAACCTTACCAGATTTTGCGTCATTTAAAGTATATAAATATGGCGTTGATGCATTTGAAAATGTATTGATAAAATAGGTGAAATTTGCACTAAAATCTGCATTGTTTGTTCCTGTTTTATCTGTTAATCTTCGCTTTTTAGTTCCGTTTAATTTTATAGCATAAACATCTCTGTTAATACTTCCGTTTTCTACAGATTGGTAAAAAATTCTACCTGTTTTATTATCATAACCGTAGTAACTGGTTACTTCCCAATTTCCTTTGGTAACTTGGTTGATTAACTTTCCGTTTTTATCATAGTGATAAATGTGGTTATATCCATCTTTTTCGCTTGTCCAAATAAAGCTATCATCTTCTAAAAATGTTAAATCAAATGTCACATCTATGTATGCTTTATCCGTTTCAGCTAAAACAATTTCAGATTGATTTTTCTTTGCATTGATAAACCAAAGGTCTAATTCGTTTTGGTGACGATTCATGTATTGCGCACTTAAAATATCTGGATTGTTGGTCCATTTAATACGTGGAATATAAAAATCGTTATACGCTTTATTCACTTTAACTTCTTCAGCTTTATTTGTTTTTAAATCATAAATATGAAGCGACACTTCTGCGTTTTTCTCTCCTGCTTTAGGGTATTTAAACACCGATTGTGTTGGGTATAAATCTTCACCATAAACATCCATCGAAAATTCTGGAACATCAGTTTCGTCAAATCTGATAAATGCTATTTTGTTGCTATCTGCATTCCAATCGAAAGCGCGAACAAAACTAAATTCTTCTTCATAAACCCAATCGGTAATTCCGTTGATGATTTTATTTTTTTCGCCATCTGTAGTAAACTGAGTAATTTTACCAGAATTTAAATCTTTTACATACAAGTTATTGTTTAAACCAAAAGCTATTTTTGTCCCATCTGGAGAAAATGTTGGTTCTTGTATTTTGTCTTCGGTTACTAAAGTTGTTTTTCCTGTTTCTGTATCAAAAACAAAATATTTACCTAAAGTAGATCGTCTAAAAATAGACTCTTCTTCTGTAGCTAAAAGCACTTTGCTTTCATCTTCACTAAACGTATAATCTGTAAAGTA
This sequence comes from Mesoflavibacter zeaxanthinifaciens subsp. sabulilitoris, assembly GCF_014191595.1. NCBI lineage: Bacteria > Pseudomonadati > Bacteroidota > Flavobacteriia > Flavobacteriales > Flavobacteriaceae > Mesoflavibacter > Mesoflavibacter zeaxanthinifaciens. The sequence goes on from NZ_JACHWV010000004.1 coordinate 190,256, forward strand.
AGGTATAGCATCTATATCTGCAGAACTTACTAAAGTTTTAGTCTTTTCTAACGTTTTATAATCGTAAATATCTATAGTTGTTGCACGATTGGCTCTATCAAAATTTAAAACGGAATATTGTTGACCGTTTTTCATAGAGTGTAACGCTTGTAAACCTTCTGTTCTAAAGGTACCGTTCCAAATCTCTTCTAATGTAATTTGCTTGTTTTGAGCGGTTAAAGCAGATGTTGCTAAAACTAAAAAAAGGGAAAGAATTTTGAATATTTTCATCTAAAATTAAATATTTAATAAAAGGATGTCAAGTTTACTAAAAATTAGCCAAAAAACCGTAAATATTAACAGTAAATTCAGCTTAAACTATCTTTAAAAACATCAATAACATCAATTTTTACACCAAACTTAAAATGTTAACTTCAGTATAGTATCTTTGCATTTCTAAATTTAATTACATGGCAGCATTAGTTTCTGGATTTTCTAAACTATCAAAAACCGAAAAAATTGATTGGTTAGTAACTCATCATTTTTCTAAAAACGACTCTATTAAACAAGCTTTAAAGCAATATTGGAACTCTGACGAAAAACTCCAACAGTTACACGACGAGTTTATAGAAAATACCTTAACTAACTTTTACTTGCCTTTTGGCGTTGCTCCTAATTTTGTGATTAACGACAAAATTTACACTATTCCTATGGCTATCGAGGAAAGCTCTGTAGTCGCAGCTGCAAGTAAAGCTGCAAAATTTTGGCAAACGCGTGGCGGATTTAAAACGAAGGTGATTAGCACAACAAAAATTGGCCAAGTTCATTTTATGTATAAAGGTAAAAAGGAAGCTTTAACCTCTTTTTTTGATGAAATAAAGTCGAAATTAATTACAGATGCCAAGCCAATTACCAAAAACATGGAAAAACGTGGTGGCGGTATTTTAGACATTCAACTTATAGATAAAACTACAGATTTAGATAATTACTACCAATTGCATGCAACTTTTGAAACGTTAGATGCAATGGGTGCAAACTTTATTAATTCGTGTTTAGAACAGTTTGCAAAAACATTTAAAACCGAAGCTGAAACACAACTTGCAGAACCTGTAGAAATTGTGATGAGTATTTTATCTAACTACGTTCCTGAATGTTTAGTTAGAGCTGAAGTAAGTTGCAAAGTTGAAGATTTGTCCGAAAAAGATATTGACCCAAACACCTTTGCCGAAAAGTTTGTACAAGCTGTAAAGATTGCCGAAATCGAACCTTACCGAGCTGTAACACACAATAAAGGTATAATGAATGGTATTGATGCGGTTGTTTTGGCTACAGGTAACGATTTTAGAGCTGTAGAAGCTGGTGTACATGCTTACGCATCAAAAGATGGTCGATACTCTAGTTTAACACATGCTAAAGTTGAAAATGGTGTATTTACATTTTGGATGGAAATTCCGTTAGCTTTAGGTACTGTTGGCGGATTAACAAGTCTACATCCTTTAGTAAAACTGGCTTTAAATTTGTTAGATCATCCTACTGCAAAGCAACTTATGCAAATTGTAGCAGTTGCAGGTTTAGCGCAAAACTTTGCTGCTTTAAGAAGCTTGACAACAACAGGTATTCAAGAAGGACACATGAAAATGCATTTAATGAATATTTTAAATCAATTTGAAGCAACACCACAAGAAAAAGAAACTATAATCAATCATTTTAAAAACAACACTGTTTCGCATAGCGCTGTTGTAGAACAGATTGAAAAATTAAGAGGATAAAAATCGGTGACTGAGCGTAGTCGAAGTCACAATAGATAATGCCAAATGGATTTGTTTACATATTAGAATGCTCAGATGGTTCCTTTTACACAGGAAGTACGATTAATATTGAACAAAGATTAAACGAACACAACAATGGACAAGGTGCTAATCACACTAAAAAAAGATTACCAGTTAAACTAGTATTTTTAGAAGAATTTGACAGAATTGATGATGCTTTTAATCGTGAAAAGCAAATTCAGGGTTGGAGTAGAAATAAAAAAACAGCCTTAATAAATAGAAATTTTGAAAAGCTACCTGAATTAGCTGAATGTAAAAATGAAAGTCATTTCAAAAAGTGGCTTCGACTACGCTCAGCCACCAATCAACACAGCTTAATAATAGATAACGAAAAAAATATGCAGACCTATTACAGTCACGGAAAATTATTACTAACCGCAGAATATGTGGTGCTTGATGATGCAAAAGCATTAGCTGTTCCTACTGTATTTGGACAATCACTTCATGTTGAAAAAGAAGTAAAAAATAAACTAACATGGAACAGCTTAGACCATAATAAAAACGTTTGGTTTAGTGCAAAATTTTCATTTCAAAATGAAACTGTTTCAATTGAAAACACAACTAATCCTGAAATCTCAGATCGATTATTACAAATTATAACGGCTGTAAAACAGTTAAATCCTGATTTTTTAAAATATGAAGGTTTTAAAGTTTCAACTGTATTAGAATTTCCTAAAAATTGGGGATTAGGCACATCTTCAACTTTAATTAATAATATCGCTAACTGGGCTAATGTTGATGCTTATAAATTACTAGAATTAACGTTTGGCGGTAGTGGTTACGACATTGCGTGCGCACAAGAAGACTTAGCTTTAACTTATCAATTAAATGATAAAAAAAGAGTTATTGAAACTTTAAATTTTAATCCTAATTTTAAAAATAATCTATATTTTGTTCACTTAAATAAAAAACAAAATAGTAGAGATGGTATTGCACATTACAAAGCTAATAGAAACAATTTAGAAACAACCATTTCTAAAATAAATGCAATTACAGAACAAATTATAATTTGTGAGACTTTAGAGAAGTTTCAATCGTTAATAGACCAACATGAACAGATTATTGCTTCTGTAACCAATCAAACACCAATAAAGCAATTACTTTTTGAAAATTTTGGAGGAAGTATAAAAAGTCTTGGTGCTTGGGGCGGAGATTTTGTTTTAGTGGCTTCAAAAAACAATCCAACTGAGTATTTTAAAAGCAAAGGGTTTGATACCATTTTAAGCTATACTGATATGGTATTATAATTTTATTTTAATGCTGAGAACGGACACAAAAAAAGCCTCTTGATTTTCAAGAGGCTTTTTTATAGTATTTTTATTTAAAAATTACTGTACTGTGTTAGCACGGTTATCTTCAATTTCAGCTGCTTCTTTTAAAGCATTGTACAATCTGTTTTGTACAGAATTTAATTTTTGTGTACTTACTTGATTTGCAAAAGGCTGATAGTTTTCTAACTCTGTTGCTGGTGTCTTTTTAGTTGTTTGTACCATAAATACACCTGTATTTCCTTTTACTAAACCAGAAGTTTCTCCTTCATTTAATCCAAATGCTGTACCAACAACCATTGGCTCATTACCAGCACCAGAAATTGTTGGGTTTTTCATGTTGATAGCTACAGAGCTTCTTACATTTTGATTTTCTGCTTTTGCAAACTCTTCTAAAGTAGTTGCGCTTACTCTATCCATGATTAACTTAGCTTTCTTTTCTTTTCTAATCTCTGGTAAAGCTGTTACAGACGCATCTTCTACGCTCATTAACCCTGCTTCAGATTTTGAAGTTAATTGTGCAATAACTATACCTCCAGAAACTGTAAAACGTTTGTAGTCCCCTACATCTGTTCCTTCTTCAAAAGCCCAACGTACAATTTGTCTTTGGTTACCTATACCAGGTATACTTTCGTCTAATTCTTTAGCTGTCATTGGTCTTACATCATAACTAGACTCTTTAGCTAATGTTGCAAAGTCTGCATTTTCTAAGTTTACTTCAAATGTAGAAGCATCTCTAAATATTTTGTCGTTAGTATCTTCTGATGGTTCAATTTTTCTAGCTATAGTTGCTACTTTCACCATATCCGAAGATCCTTTTTGACCTTCAACTTCAATGATATGTAATCCAAATGCAGTTTCTACTACACCTAAATCTCCTGTTTTACCTTCAAAAGCAAAGTCTCTAAATTCTGGCACCATTCTGTCGTAAGCAAACCAGTCGTAACGACCTTCGTTGTTTACACTTCCTTGGTCTGTAGAATATTCTGTAACAAACTCAGAAAATTTAGATTTATCTGATTTTAAAACTGTTAATAAGCTATCTGCTAAAGCTTCTGCTTCTGCTTTTGGTTTAGCATCTGCTGGCGCTCTTGAAGCTCCTATAAATGGTATTAAAATGTGTCTTGTTTTTGCTGAGTCTGGTAAAGTAGTTCTATCTACTAGTTTTGATAATTTATAGTAGTTACCTTCTTTGTATGGTCCATAGATAAAGCCAATCTCTTGGTTAAAAATTGTATCTGCAATAGTTTCTGGTAAAGCAGACTTCTTTAAAAATCTATCGTTATATTTTATATCGTCAGAATTTGCATTAACAAAATCTTCTACATCTTTTGTGTTTATAAAACCAATTTCTGTACGTTTTTTGTCTTCTGCATTTTCATCGTAAACTTCTCTATCGTTTAATAATTCTTTTAAACTATTTTGGATATTCTTTTCGTCTTCAGCAGATGCTTCTTCTTTAAAGAATACATATTGAAAACTTCTACTAGCTTCTGTCTCGTAAGATTTTTTATGCTTAGAAATGTAATCTTTAATTTCAGATTTTGATACTTTAACAGTACTATCTGCTATAGAACTATAAGGTACTTGCACATATTTAATATCTACTTTATCATTAGCTAATTTATGATCTAACTCTCCTTCTGCTAAAGTTGCAGTTGCACCAGCTTTAACCATGTTAAAGTAATCTGTTTGTAATGCTCCTACTGCTAATTGCTGCTCATAATTTACCCAGTTTTGGTATGCTTGAGCTGATGTAGATTTTAAGTTATCTATGTAAACTTTTAATTTAGACTCATCAAATATACCTGCTTCATTTAAAAATTCTGGGCTTGTAGATAATGCATTTTTTAAAATATCTCTCATTTGATCAGTTTCTATAGATAGTCCTAACTTTTCAAACTGACCTTCCATAACAGCTTCTCTAACTTTAGCATCAAATACACGGTTCATTACCTGAGTTGAAGTTGCGTTTGCACCCATTTGTTGTTGTTGCTGTTCTACAAGACTCATAAACTCTACTCTGCTTATGTCTTTACCGTTAATGGTTGCAACTACGTCTTGAGATTTACCAAATAATGCATCTTTGTTATCAAATAAACTTGATAAAATAAATGCGAATAAGGCTAACGCGATAACCAAAATTAATACAACTGTTTTCTGTCTTATTTTATTTAAAATTGCCATTTTCTATGATAAATTTTATGAAATATAGTGGGCGAAAATACCATTTTCTATTCAATAATAAAAGTACTTTTTATAATAAATAATCAAATAATAAATTAAGCAGCTATTATCAAGATTTTCATGTAGTTGAAGCTAATCTTCTTCTTTAATTTTTAAGGCTACTAAATCTATTTTTGTATTGGATACTTCTAATATTTTGAATTCGAAATTGTCAATAGTTACGATTTCGTCTTGTTGCGGAATTTCTTCTGTAAAGTCTACAATTAAACCGCCTAAAGTTTCATAATTCTCACCTTCTGGCAAGTCTATTTTATAGGTTTCGTTAATGTAGTCTACTTCTAATCTTGCTGAAAACACAAAATTATCTTCGTCTTTTTGTTCTTCAATTAAATCTACGCTATCATGCTCGTCTTCTATCTCTCCAAATAATTCTTCTACAATATCTTCTACAGTCATAATACCAGATGTACCACCGTACTCATCCACCACAACTGCTATACTTTTTCTTTTTTTGATAAGTACGTTTAAGATGTCTTTTATAAGCATGGTTTCTGGAACCAGCTCTATAGGCATAATCATAGAGCCTATATTTTTTGGCTTTTTGAATAAATCGAAAGAATGGACGTAACCTAAAATTTCGTCTATAGTTTCTTTATAAATTAAAATTTTAGAATAGCCTGTTTCTGTAAATAATTTGCTTAAATCGTCTACAGAATCATGAAGTTCTAGCGCTGTAATTTCGGTACGAGGTACCATAACTTCGCGTGCTTTTACTTCGGAAAACTCTAAAGCATTTTGAAAAATTTGAATTTCGGTATCAATTTCTTCATGTTCTTCTACGCTTTCCATTTGCTCACTAATATAGTTACCTAATTCTACTTTTGTAAAAGCTAGTTGAACTTGATCGCCTTCTGTTTTGAAGAATTTTTTTAGTACCACATCACTAATCCAAATCACAAAATCTGAAATAAAAGTAAATAGCACATAGAACAAATACGCTGGAAATGCTAGTATTTTTAATAGTGAATTAGCATAAATCTGAAAGAATACTTTTGGAAGAAACTCTGCAGTAAACAATATAATTAATGTTGAAATTATGGTTTGGGTCAGCAAGTTTAAATCGGTTAACAAATAGGTTACTAATCCGCTTTCTGAAGGTAAAAAGCTTTGAAACCATTGCACCAACAAATCGCCCATAAACAACCCATAAATAACTAATGCTATATTATTACCAATAAGCATAGTTGCGATAAATTTTGAAGGTTTAGCAGTAATTTTTGTTAGTATTTGCGCTAAAAACCCTTCTTGCTTTTTTTCAATTTCTATATGAATTTTGTTTGAAGACACATAAGCAATCTCCATACCCGAAAAAAAAGCCGATAGCAATAATGAACAAACAATAATTATTATTGAAGTTACCATTATTTATTGTTATCAAATTTATTGTTGAATTTCTTTCTAAAAAAGAACATAAATACGGCTAAAGCCGCTAAAAATAATGAAAGGTATTTTACTTGTCCTGTACTATTGTATTCTGCAAACGCATCATAAACAAACAATACTGCAAATACGATATATGCGTATTGAAATAATTTAAATAATTTCATGTAATGAATTATAATTTAGGCTGTAAAGATACTAAAAAAGTAAAAGGTGCTACAATTATTCTGTAACTGCAAATTGACCGGTAACTCCTAAAACTTCGGCTTTATTAAAATCTCTATCAGAGTCAAAACCTTCGCCATTAGTTACGTAATCTTTAGATTTAAAGGTAACAGGTAAGTTTGTAAATAACCATTGTTTGGTTTGGTCGTAATATAATTGCTCTGCATAAAGTGTATCTTTTTCTGGAGTTGCAGCAACAACATTACCTCTTAAATCTATTAAATCTGTTTCGTTATAAACAATAGCATAATCTGAAATAATTGTTGTTCTTTGATTTTGCTTATCGTATAAGTAAAGTAAAATTCCATCAGGAAATTCGCTATAGGAAAAATTACGATTACTATAATCGTACATTTTTGGACTTATTAAATTAGCTGCTAAACGACCAGAATCTGTATATTTTACATTAATACTATCTGAAATACCTACAGGCTCGTTAGCAGACATATCCATTTTTTTAATGTCCTTTAAATTGCCTTTACATGCAAAAAACAAAGTCATAGCAAATGCTATGACTGAGTTTTTTATGATATGTAAGTTTTGATTTTGCATTATAAGCTTGGTACTGTTACACTTCTACCAATCCAACATCCAATTTTTATAGTCTGACCTTGGTTACCTTCGTTAAAAATCTGAGATTTAGAAGGTGCTTTTGCATTATAACTCTCTGCATATTTAGCTCCAGCACTACCTGCTTTTGAAGCCTCTTGAGCAGCTAACCAGAATACAGCTTGCTTATTAAAAGTTGTATCACCACAGCTATTTGCACTACTAGCATACATAGAAGCTATATAGATATGAGGTGTTTTATCTGATGGATTTAGACTTAATGCTTCTTGGAAGTATTGTCTTGCTTTACCAAAGCTACCTCTTTTCTTAAGACCTAATGCAATCTTCTTAACTAACTTAGACTTTTTAAACGGATCTGTTTGTAAGTTTAAAGACTCTGTTAAATATCTTTCTTCTCCTGTTTTTAAGTATAAGTAGTATGCTGTATCTGCATCTGGAGATAACTCATATTTTCTATTAACAATTTTAATGAATAATGGGTCATCTGTACACTCTTTTTGATACATTTTATTTAATGCTCTTTGTAACCATTCTGCATTATCTTTATTAGCATCAAAGTTTTTAGTATAAAGCGGTATTAAATTATCACAATTTGCTCTTTTACCTAATTGAGAGTCTATACCATCTGCTACTTTACCAAAAGCATCAATCATTTGACCATGATATTTTTCATACTTAGCTTCTCTCTTAGATAAAGCAGTACCAGCATCTTTTTTAGCTAATAACTTGTTTAACTTGTTAGTGTTATCCTCTACTTCGTATTCTATTTTTTCTGCAACGTCGTCGTACTTATCAAATAACTGTTGTGCTGTCATACTTCCTGCATCATATAAATCTACAGCTAACTTAAAGTATAAATAAAGACCTTTTGTACTAGTAAAGTTTTCTTTATCTGTTTTGTAAGCGTTATCAAAACAATCATATAATTGCTGAGTAGATAAACCTAAAGCTTCTTTATTGTCGTACTTAAGAAGACATGCGTCTACCATTACTTTACCCGCTTCAGTTTTACTTGGGAAGTATTGAACTCTATCATTCCACATCTCTGTTAATTCTAAGATGTAAGTTTTTTTATCTTCTTTAGTTTCAACAAAATTTTCTAAAATTTTCTCTCCGTATTGATAAATAGCAAGATTATACTTTGGGCAGTTTTCTCTTAACCATTTAAATGGCGCATATGCAGCTTCATAGTTTTTAGCTTTAGCAGCTTCTGCCATTAAAGATAATTTTGTACCACACTCTTGTTCGTTTTGAGAAAAACCAAAGCTTAAACTAAAAAATAGCGCGATTAGTAATGTAATCTTAGTTTTCATAATTATTAATTTTTATCTTGTTTTAGTTGTATTTTCTTTTTTGGAACCACCAATCGTTTAACGATAAGCTTATATTGATATTAACAAAGTTTTCTTTTATTAAGTTAGCATCTGTTGTCCCTCGTCTTCCAAACTCTAACCCTATATTTGCATTAGAAAATGGTGTTCTTGGTGTTCCTACTGGTAATCCTACTCCAAAAGACATGCCAAACTCGTTTATAGTTTGATTATTGATATTTAAACCAGTATTTTCAAATCGCAATCCTGCTCTGTAAACTGTTTTCTTCCAGTAACTTGAAAACGCATTATACTCTGGTATGTAAAATCCACCGATAGATAGTTTTGATGCGTCTTCAAAAGTCGTACCTGTGTTTGCGTAAAGTGGATTGTTAAATTTACTAGTTTGTTGTGCTGTATATTCTATACCTGCAAACCATTTACGTGGCTGTCCTAAACCAACGCCAATACTATACTTAGATGGTAACGTTAATGTTGTTTCATCTAAATTATTTGCTTCTAAGTCTGCATCAAATTGATTTATAAAAGTTTCGGTACCATCATCAAAATTTATTGTTACTGTAGAAAATAGTCTTTCGTTTTTTGATGTTAAATTAGACTCTGGCGCATAAGTAAAAGAAGATTGTATTTCTAGTTTATCTGAAATCATCTCTCTAAAATGCAATCCAAAATTAAAACTTAAACCGCTTAAGCTAGAAGAGTTTGTTTCTTTAGAGTGATATGATAATAAATCTCCTTCTGTGTTATATCCGTAAACAAGCGTTGAGTTTTCTATATTACCAAAGTTATAATCTGCATTTGCACCAATACTTAAGGATTCTGTTAATTGATATCCTGTAGATAAAAATACTTTGTTAACGCCTCCGCTTCCTTCATATCTAGCTTCTGGATTACCATTATCTAAAAAGTTGTTTAATTTATAACCTACAGAGCTGTAAGGTAAAAGTCCAAAGCCAAAACCAAACTTATTTATAGGCACAGAAAGTGCTAAATAATCAAAAGATGTTGTATTAGATTTATCACTACTAGAATTTGATTTTAATGTTGATGCAGAGTGGCTTCCTCCAACTGTATACTTTACAGGTCTACTTTCATTTTTAAAACTAGCAATATTATTATCTCCAAAAGTTGCTGGATTTGTAAAGTTAATATGTATACTGTCTTTATAGACAGCCATTCCTCCCATACTTCTATTCTCTACAGATCCTTTAAACTTCAAACTTCCTATTCCATAAAAAGAATATGGAGATCCGCCTCCTTGTTGTGCTTTACTTTGAATTGCTATTAATGCAATAAAAACTATTAAAAGTTTTTTTATCATTCGCTTATGTTGTTGAGTAAAATAAAATTCAAGCCTTCCAGCAAGAAATTTGAGTTGGCAAATATGCTACTTTTTAATTGTTTAGACAAAAAATTAGCATCTCCGCCTGTTAAAATTATTGTTAAATCACTAAATTTTTCTTTGTATTGAGCTATTATTCCATCAATTTCTACAGTTAATCCATTAACAACACCGCTATTAATTGATGTTTTGGTTGTATTACCTATAATACTTTCAATCGCTTCAGTATCTAATAACGGTAATTTGGCTGTTTGATTATGTAAAGCCTTGTAACGCATTCTTAATCCTGGCGAAATAGCACCACCTAAATATTCATTTTTAGAATTAATAAAATCGTACGTTATACATGTACCAGCATCTATAACTAATACGTTTTTATCAGGAAATTGATTTACAGCACCTGCTATTAATGCTATTCTATCAATACCTAATGTATTTGGTGTTGCATATAAATTTTTAAAAGGAATTTTGGTTTGATGTGAAAGATATAAAACCTGATGATTTTTAGTTAAATACGCTTTTATGTCTTCTCCCAAATTCCCTACAGAAGATACTATTACATGTTTTATATTTTTATAATCTTTATTCAGATTATTTACTGCTTCAATCAATCCTTCTTCCAAAACAACCTTTTTTATCAAAAGTTTTTCTTCTTCAAAAACAGCAAGCTTTATACTAGTATTTCCTACGTCAATAATTAAGTTCATACAATTACCAAAAGTGCCAAATTTACAAAACCGAATCATAAATTTTCTTAATTTATTTATAATATTGAATTAGAGACAAATACACATTCAAACAATGAAAGTTTTAAAACAAATTTTATTTTTTCCATTTTTTGTTTTGTCAGTTTTAAAAATGAATATATATTTGCATCCGCAATAATGCAACTGGTGCCTTAGCTCAGTTGGTAGAGCAAAGGACTGAAAATCCTTGTGTCCCTGGTTCGATTCCTGGAGGCACCACCACTAAAAACCCGAACAAATTGTTCGGGTTTTTTGGTTTTTACAATCTTCTTTTAAAAAAAATGTAATAAGCCAATATTTTTTTCGACATAAAACTGTAATTTCACTTTTTACGTAACTAAATACAAACACCAATTATGTCAAAAACTTACTATGATCCTGCCGATTTAAGAAAATTTGGAAAAATCTCTGACTGGAACGAAGAGCTTGGTTCAAAATTTTTCGATTATTACAATACCGTTTTTCAAGAAGGCGCATTATCTGAAAGAGAAAAATCTTTAATCGCTTTAGCTGTTGCTCACACAATTCAATGTCCATATTGTATTGATGCATACACTGGAGACGGTTTACAACGCGGAATCACTAAAGAAGAAATGATGGAAGCCTTACATGTTGCAGGCGCAATTCGTGGTGGCGCATCTTTAGTGCATGGTGTACAAATGATGAATAAAGTAAATAAATTAGAAGGTTAATTTATGTCTAAATTAAAAACCCAATCTTTACATAAACGCGATAGTGAATTAGCAAATACAAATAAACAGTTAGAAATTTTGTCTAATGGTATCTTTGCTAATGGCGAATTACCCACTTTTAAAGATAAAATTGCAGAAAGCAATCAATTCCCCCTTAAACCAAAACCTTTAGAAATCTTACAAATTAATGTAGGATATATGTGTAATCAAGTTTGCGAGCATTGTCATGTAGACGCAGGACCAGATCGAAAGGAAATTATGACGAAAGAAACTATGCAACAATGCTTAGACGTTATAAAATCTACTGGTGCACATACTTTAGACCTTACTGGTGGCGCACCAGAAATGAATCCTAATTTTAGATGGTTTGTAGAAGAAGCTTCTAAAGCTGGTGTAAAAGACTTTATAGTTCGATCTAACCTTACTATTATTCGTGCTAACAAAAAATATCACGACTTACCAGGCTTCTTTAAAAAACATAACGTACATGTAGTATCGTCAATGCCACACTGGACAAGAGGAAAAACAGATAAACAACGTGGCGAAGGTGTTTTTGACCAATCCATACAAGCTCTAAAAGATTTAAATGCTGTTGGATATGGTATGCCAGACAGCAATCTAAAATTAGATTTAGTTTATAATCCATCTGGCGCTTTCTTACCGGCTAATCAAGCTGCGATGGAAAAAGATTTTAAAAAGGCTTTGCTTGAAGATTTTGGTATTCAATTCCATAATTTATTTGCAATCACTAATTTACCTATTAGCCGCTTTTTAGATTTCCTAATTGCTAGTGAAAATTATGAAGATTACATGTACGCTTTAGTAGATGCATTTAATCCTTCGGCTGTAGCAAATGTAATGTGCACAAATACACTATCTGTAAGTTGGGATGGTTATTTATACGACTGCGATTTTAATCAAATGCTAGATTTAAAAGTCGCTAGTAAAACCAAACATATTAGCAACTATAATGAAGAAGTTTTACAAAACAGAGATATCATAATTTCTCAACATTGTTATGGTTGTACTGCTGGTGCAGGAAGTAGTTGTCAAGGTACTGTAGCTTAAAATGAAGGTAGTTTTTTTATACATATTTACCTTAATAGGAGTTCAAAGTTTTGGACAAAAAACTTTAAATGATGTATTGAAAAAACACAATCGTTCTGATATACCTTACATTAGTGTACAAGAGTTAGCTATGCCAAAAACCAAAGCTAAAATTTTGGACGCTAGAAGTTTTGAAGAATATAAAGTAAGTCATCTAAAAGATGCTGTATTTGTAGATTTTGAAAATTTCGACATAGAAAAAACAACTCAACTTATTTCTGATAAAAACGAAATGATTGTCGTGTATTGCTCTATTGGTGTACGATCTGCAAAAATTGCTCAGCAATTAAAAGATGAAGGCTACACCAATGTTTTCAATTTGTATGGTGGTATTTTTGAATGGAAAAATAACAATTTTTCAGTTTTTGATTTAAATGAAAAAGCAACCGAAAAAGTACATGTTTACGACAAAAATTGGTCTAAATGGTTAACTAAAGGTGAAAAAGTATTTTAAATGAATCAGAAAAATCTCATCATAACATTCACACGTAATCCAGAATTAGGAAAGGTAAAAACTAGATTAGCTAAAACTATTGGCAATCCTTCCGCTTTAGCGATATATAAAAAATTATTAGAACATACCGAAAGTGTGTTGAGACCATTAAACTGCGATAAAGCTGTCTATTATTCTGTAAAAATTAGAGAAAACGACGTTTGGGATAACTCTATTTACCAAAAACACCAACAACACGGTAATGATTTAGGTCAAAGAATGGCAAATGCCTTTAAACACGGTTTTGAAAATGATTATAAAAAAATAATCATAGTTGGCAGCGATCTTTACGACTTAAAACCAGAACACATTAACCAAGCGTTTGATGCGTTAGACAACAATGATGTCGTGCTTGGACCTGCCGAAGATGGCGGTTATTATTTATTAGGAATGAAGGAATTATACGCTAAATTATTTCAAAATAAAAATTGGGGAACAAGTAGCGTTTTAAAAGAAACTTTAGACAATTTAGAGCAAGAAAATGTATTTTTGTTAGAGACCTTAAACGATATTGACATTTACGAAGACATAGAAAAATATAACGATTTAAAAGCATTAATTAAACCATGATAAAATACATTAATAAAACTGTAGATTATTTAAAAGATAAAGGATTTGAACAACCAGAAATAGGGATTATTTTAGGCACTGGTTTAGGACAATTACCAAGTCATCTAGAAACCATTGCAGAAGTAAGTTATAATCATATTCCGCACTTCCCTACTGCTACAGTCGAGTTTCATAAAGGCAAATTAATTTTTGGCAAACTAGCAGGCAAAAAAGTAATTGTCATGCAAGGTCGTTTTCATATTTACGAAGGGTACACCTTACAAGATGTAACTTATCCTGTTAGAGTGATGGAAAAATTAGGTATAAACACTTTGTTAGTTTCTAACGCTGCTGGAGCTATAAATTTAGATTTTAAAAAAGGCGAACTTATGCTAATCGACGATCATATTAACTTACAAGGTAGTTCGCCTTTAGCTTTTCAAGGTGTAGAAGCACTTGGCGAGCGTTTTGCAGATATGAGTGCACCTTACAATCTAGAAATTAACGCTAAAATTAAAGACATTGCTAAGCGTAACAACATAACTTTACACGAAGGTGTTTACGCTAGTGTTGTTGGTCCGCAATTAGAAACTCGTGCAGAATACAGAATGCTAAAATTAATTGGTGCAGATGCTGTTGGGATGAGTACCGTTCCAGAAATTATAGTCGCTAATCACTTAAATTTAAAAGCTGCTGCTGTTTCTGTGTTGACAGACGAATGTGATCCTGACAATCTAAAACCAGTAGATATACAAGAAATCATAGCTATGGCAAATAAAGCCGAACCTGATATGATTACAATCTTTAAAGAATTAATAGAAACACTTTAATAGTTGGTAGTATTTAGCAGAAAGTTTGCATTCAAAACTGACACTGAATACTGAAGATAAAAGATAGAAAACTTAAAATATTGGGATAACTTTTTTTTGATAAAAAGTCTAATCCTATTCAATGTTTAACATTGAGTTTTGAAATGCAGAATATTAAAATTAAATCGTTAATAATTTTTGAAACCTTGGAGAAAATTTAGATTTAATTTTAGGTTTTTATTCCTCTAAAAGGAATAAAAAATTCCTCATTTCAATATGATTTTTTGGTTCGTTTTGTATCAAGACAAAATGAACGTTTAAAAGATATTAACAATTAAAAAAAATCCTGCCTACGCAGGAAAATAGATTATGAGTTACTTAAACACCACAAAAGACGTTTACAAAGAAGCTGCACTAACACCAGATGTTGGCTTATGTTGTACTACAAATCCTATTTGGGAATTACCAGGATTAAAAATCCCAAAAATCATGCAAGAGATGAATTACGGTTGCGGATCAACCGTTCATCCTCGAGATTTAACTAACAGCCCAAAAATACTTTACGTTGGTGTTGGTGGCGGAATGGAGTTACTGCAATTCGCCTATTTTTCTCGTCAAAAAAACGGTGTTATTGGTGTAGATGTTGTAGATGAAATGTTAGACGCTTCACGTAAAAATTTTAAAGAAGCCGAAGCACAAAACCCTTGGTTTAAAAGTGAATTTGTAGACCTTAAAAAAGGTGATGCTTTAAACTTACCTGTTGAAGATAACAGCATTGATGTTGCAGCGCAAAACTGCTTATTCAATATTTTTAAAGCTGAAGAATTAAAGAAAGCAATAGACGAAATGTACCGTGTTTTAAAACTTCATGGTCGTTTAGTGATGAGTGATCCAACTTGCGAGCAACCAATGAATGATACGTTACGCAACGACGAAAGATTACGCGCACTTTGTTTAAGCGGTAGTTTACCAATTGCTGAGTATGTAAAAGCTTTAACCGATGCTGGTTTTGGAACTATCGAAATTAGAGCCAGAAAACCATACCGTATTTTAGATCCAAAACATTACCCAACAGACGAGCTAATCTATATAGAATCTATAGAAGTTGCCGCTATAAAAGATCCAATGCCTACAGATGGACCTTGCATTTTCACAGGTAAAGCAGCTATTTATTATGGTGAAGACGATTATTTTGACGATAAAGCTGGTCACGTTTTATTAAAAAACCAACCATTGGCAATTTGCGATAAAACTGCTGGTGCTTTAGCTAGTCTTGGTAGAGATGATATTTTTATTAGTGAATCTACCTTCCATTACGATGGTGGCGGATGCTGCTAGTCGATAATCGACATTTAACCATTAAAAACGTTTAACTAAAAAATAAAAAACTATTATGAAACACTTTATTTATCTATTTATTTTT
Source organism: Mesoflavibacter zeaxanthinifaciens subsp. sabulilitoris (assembly GCF_014191595.1). NCBI lineage: Bacteria > Pseudomonadati > Bacteroidota > Flavobacteriia > Flavobacteriales > Flavobacteriaceae > Mesoflavibacter > Mesoflavibacter zeaxanthinifaciens. The sequence goes on from NZ_JACHWV010000004.1 coordinate 206,246, forward strand.
AGTTGGACGTTTTTTGGTTTTTCTCAAGATTTAGATCATAAATTATGGTCAGAATTATTATCTAAACATGTTTCAGAATCTGGAGAAGTAAATTACAAGTCTTTCAAAAAAGATTCTGTAAAACTTAGAGACTACATATCATATTTATCTAAAAATACGCCTTCAGATAGCGCTACTAAAAATGAAAAATTAGCCTACTGGATTAATCTATACAATGCGTTGACTGTAGATTTAATTGTGCGTCATTACCCAATAAAATCTATCAAAGACATAAAAAATCCTTGGAAACAGCGATTATGGAAAACTGCAAATCTCAGTTATAATTTAGATGAAATTGAACATGATATTCTAAGAAAAATGAACGAGCCTCGAATTCATTTTGCTATTGTTTGCGCATCAATTTCTTGTCCAAAACTTCAAAACAAAGCTTTTAAAGCAAATACTTTAGATGCTCAATTAACTAAAGCTACTAAAGCATTTCTGGCGGATAACACTAAAAATGAAATCACTAAAAATCAATTAAAACTCTCTAAAATTTTCAAGTGGTTTAGCAAAGATTTTGAAACTAACGGAACTGTTATTGATTTTATAAATCTATACACTTCACCTACAATTTCTAAAGACGCAAAAATTAACTACAAAGATTATAATTGGAATTTAAATGAATAGAATTTCTATCATAATTCCTATGTTAAATGAAGCAGAACACATTGGCAAATTGCTTCAACACCTTATTGAAAACGCTAAACAAAAAACCCAATTAGAACTTATTGTTGTTGATGGCGGAAGCACTGATAATTCGGTTGAAATAGTTAAGAAAATGATTAACGTCACATCAAGTGGTTCTGATTGTAATGAAGAATTGAATCGAGATGCTAGAAAAGTTCTCGATACAAAATTTTCAACAGAAAATTTCACTCGAACTGACGCTGAAGATAGAATAAAAATTATCTTACTGAATTCTAAAAAAGGACGCGCCAAACAGATGAATGTTGGCGCAAAAGCTGCAACAGGAACTATATTATATTTTTTACATGCCGATTCTTTTCCTCCTGAACACTTTGATCAATTCATTTTAAATGAAATACAAAAGGGTAACTACGCAGGTTGTTTTAGATTAAAATTTGATAGTAACCATTGGTGGTTACTTTTGGCTGGTTGGTTTACAAAATTTAATTTTAAAGCGTGTCGTGGCGGCGACCAAAGTTTATTTGTTTCAAAAGCATTGTTTAATAAAATTGGTGGTTTTGATGAGTCTTATATTATTTACGAAGACAATATTTTTATAAGTCAGTTATATGATTGCAATCAATTTACTGTAATTAATTCACCTATAATTACCTCTTCAAGGTTATATAAAAAACATGGTGTGTTTAAACTTCAATATCATTTTTGGATGATATATTTAAAAAAGTGGTTTGGCGCTTCTGCTAGTGAATTACACGAATATTATAAAGAAAATATTGGGTAATTATTTTTTTCTTTTAATTAAACGATATGGATTAGTATTTCTTCCAGATTCGTTAGGATACATTTTGTAAACTTCATCACTTTGAAACACCTGTTTTGTATCCAAATCTATTGCCGACAACTTACCTGTAAGTGCTGCGCCAGTATCTACATTCCAGATATTAACAGCATGCATTGGTTGATCTTGAGAAAACCTGATAGTTGGTGTATGACCAATAAAAATTTCAGTGTAGTGTTTTAATCGGTTTGGGTATAATTCTGAGTGTTTTTCAATGCGTTTATCCATGGTTATTGCCATTTCCCAAAGTGTACGATCGTAATAAAAATTCTCAATTTGGTATTCTCTTTCAACACCATGAACAGATGTAAATCCTGCATGAATAAACAGCCTATCATGTTCATCTAAGTGATACATTTGCATTGCTTCAAAAAACTGTAAATGTTGCTGCTTTTCTTCATCGGAAAAAGCTTTATAACTCTCAATAGTTTCTTTTCCGCCATGTTGATACCAAGATTGATTAATCAAGTTTTCTCTAAGCCAATCTTCGCACCAAGCGTCATGATTTCCTTTTATAAAAATACAAGTATTAGTTTTAGACAATGCTATTAAATATTGAATGACTTGAGCAGATTCGCTCCAACCATCTACGTAATCTCCTAAAAATATAAGACGATCTTCTTCTATTACATTTGCACGTTCTAATAGTTGAATTAGCGCTTTTAATCCGCCATGTATATCTCCAATAACTAATGTTCTCATAGATTATTTTTTATAATACTGTCTAATAATTTCTTCTGTAGGTTTGTTTTGTGGTGTAAACATATTGTCTTTTGCGCCGCCAGATTGCTCGTAATTATGAAACCACTTCCAAACAAATCCACCAGCAAACCAATCTTCTTCCCAAAAGGTTTTAAATAAAGCATTTGTGGTATTTACTTGCGCTTCTAGATTTGGAGTTGCTTCATAATTACCGGTTAACCATGGTTTTTTTCCAGAAAAATCAAAACTACGGTAACCAAATTCAGTAAACAAAATAGGCTTTTTTGTGTTTTTTTGTACATTTTTAATATCTGGTAAATGCGCATTCCAACCTTGCAAACAATCTTCTACAGTTGGTGTTTTTAAATCACTTACAGGAAAATACGCGTCTATTCCAACGTAGTCTAAATCTGACCAAAATGGTGTTTTTGTAAACTCGTTCCAATTGGCTGCATATGTAAGTTTACCTTTGTAAATGGTTCTAATTTTTTTAATTAATTGCGTCCAAAACTTTGGTCTATGTGATACAAAATTTTCAAGTTCTGTACCAATACAAAACATTTCGGCGTTGATGTCTTCGGCTACTTTTGCAAAATCTAAAATAAAGTTTTCATAAGTCTGTTCTAGTTCTTGCCATTCTTCTTCAGTATTCATTTTTATAAAACCTGTAAATTCGCCACGCCAAACCCAAATTTGAGGCTTTATCATTACTTTAATTTGTTGTTTTTTAAGTGTTTTAACGTACTGCTTTACACCTTTATCAGTTTCGCCAAACCATTGTCTATCGGTATTATAAATAATTTCTGGATGCTCTAAACTTTTAACAAATCCAAAAGGCATAATCGCAGCATAATTAGCATTTAAATTTAGAACTGGTTTGGTATGTTTTTCTGAAATACTATCGCGAGACGCCACAAAACTTACACCATTAATTTTTTCTGTTTTAGGCAAAGTCATACTACACGAAACCAATAATAAGACCATACACAAAAGTGAAAAGTGCTTCATAACTGTTAATTTATTTATAAATTTAAACAAAGTTGAATAATGTAATTAAGGTTTTAACAAATGCTTCGACTTAAAGCCTAACTAAACTAATTGTATGGAACACATAGCCATAATAGGTAATGGTATATCTGGCGTGACTTTAGCAAGACACATTAGAAAATTATCTGATAAAAAAATCACCATTATATCTGCTGAAAGCGATTATTTTTTCTCTCGTACTGCGCTTATGTATGTATATATGGGACACATGAAGTTTGAACACACACAACCTTATGAAAATTGGTTTTGGAAGAAAAACAATATTGACTTAAAAAAAGGTTATGTTAATAATATTGATACCGACAATAAAACACTTCATTTTGCTGAAAGCGATCAAATGAGTTATGACAAATTAGTCATCGCAACAGGTAGCAAACCTAACAAGTTTGGTTGGCCAGGTGAAGACCTAAAAGGTGTACAAGGCTTATACAGCAAGCAAGATTTAGAAAATCTTGAAATCTACGCACCAAACAATAAAGTTTGTAAACGTGCCGTCATTGTTGGTGGTGGATTAATTGGTATTGAATTGGCAGAAATGCTAAATTCCAGAAATATTCCGGTAACATTTTTAGTTCGCGAAAGCAGTTTTTGGAATAGCGTTTTACCTGAAGGCGAAAGCCAAATGATAAACAGACACATTAAAAATCATCATATAGATTTAAGACTTTCAACTAATTTAAAAGAAATCATTTCGGGTGAAAATGGAAAAGTAAAATCCATCATCATTGAAGAAACTGGCGAAGAAATTCCTTGTGATTTTGTAGGCTTAACTGCAGGTGTAACACCAAATATTTCATTTTTAAAAGAAAGCAATATTGAAACCAATAAAGGCGTTTTAGTCAATCGGTTTTTAGAAACTAACATTAAAGATGTGTATGCAATCGGTGACTGTGCCGAACAACGTGAGGCTATAGGTAACCGCAGACCAATTGAAGCAGTTTGGTACACAGGTCGCATGATGGGCGAAACTTTAGCGCAAACTATTTGCGGCAATAAACTAGAATATAAGCCAGGACATTGGTTTAACAGCGCAAAATTTTTAGATATTGAATACCAAACCTATGGTTGGGTTCATGGTAAAAAAGGAAAACCGGATTACGAAGCTCATTTTCATTGGAAACATGAAGACGACACCAAATGTATGACCATAGCTTATCACAGAGACACTAACGAGTTCTTAGGCATCAATACCTTTGGCATAAGAATGCGACACGAAGTTTTTGACAAATGGCTCACCGAAAAACGCGATTTAGACTATGTGATTAATCATTTAGAAGTAGCCAATTTTGATCCAGAATTCTATAAGCGATTTGAAAACGAGATAAAAGCAAGCTATAATAACACTTTACAAACTAACTAACATGAGCTTAAAATTAAATTACAGCATGTCTTTGGCTAATTCTTATGGATTAACAAAAACTCAAAAAACAGCTTCAGCAGTTTGTATACTTGGTTTGTTCATTTTGGCTTTAGCTTTATTTAACGTTCAATTTCCTAATAAAGCAATTACTCTAACTATCGCTTTAAGCCTAATGTTTGTTGGCGCTATTTGGTTTTCTAACAGCTTGTATTTAGACAAATCTAAAGGCATAAAAAATGATGGTGTTTGGTTTAAATCTTTATCCGCTAGAGGACTAATTGGTTGGTTAATTGGTGTTGTTTTAACCTTATTTTACATCGTACTTTATTTTTATCCGCAATATTTAGGTTTAGGGCAAAAAGGTGAAGAAAACACAGGTTTAGTAGCGCTTTTTGATCTGTTAAGTCAGCTTTTAAGCGGAAGAAACGCCAGCCAATGGTTTGTTTATGGTACGTTGTACACGGTTGCGATTTTGGTCTTTGGCTATAAATTCATTTTAAAATATAGACACAATCGCTATGAGCAAATCAGGACTATTTCGGTTATGTTTTTTCAATTGGCTTTTGCCTTTTTAATTCCTGAATTTATGTACGTGATGAACAGTGATTTACCGTACTACGATTTAAAAAATATTTGGCCTCTTAATTATTATAATTTTGAAAGTTACCGTATTAAAGCTTTTATAAGCGCTGGAAATATTGGATTAGCTATGCTAATTTTTGGGATTGTTTCAATATTTATTATCACGCCAATTTTAACCTACAAATACGGTAAACGTTGGTACTGTTCTTGGGTTTGTGGTTGTGGTGGATTAGCCGAAACAGCTGGTGATAGCTTTAGACAATTAAGCGACAAATCTCAATTTGCTTGGAAGGTAGAGCGTTGGGTAATTCACTCGGTTTTAGTATTTGTTGTACTTATGACTACAGCTGTAATACACAGTTATTTGGGTAATGATACCAGCAAATATTGGCTTACAAAATCGTCGTTTTTAATTTTTGTTGCTTCTTTTTTAACTATCATTTTTGCAGGTACAATGATTTTTAAAAGAAATGAACTAGCAAAAGACGCTAAATATGGTGCTATTGGCTACTTTGTAATTATCATGGCGTTATTTGCTTTGCACTATTTTAGTAAAGACAATTCGTTATTTTTATTTAAATCTGAAAGTTTAAGAAAAAGCTACGGATTTTTAATCGGTTCTATATTTTCTGGTGTTATTGGTACAGGCTTCTACCCTATTTTTGGCAGTCGTGTTTGGTGTAGATTTGGTTGTCCTATGGCGGCAATATTAGGATTTCAGCAACGTTTATTTTCAAAATTCAGAATTACTACCAACGGTGGGCAATGTATTTCTTGTGGAAATTGCTCTACCTATTGCGAAATGGGAATTGATGTCCGTGCTTATGCACAAAAAGGCGAAAACATTGTACGATCAAGCTGCGTTGGATGTGGTATTTGCAGTGCTGTTTGCCCAAGAGGTGTTTTAAAATTAGAAAACGACAGCATGAAAGGTCGTATTAACCCTAACGAAATCCTTCTTGGAAACGATGTAGATTTAATGGATTTAATAAATAACAAATAATCCAAAAACAATTGTATTTTTGCGCTAAGATTAAATGCCTAAATGCCCAAAATAAAAGTCATTATTCCTGCTTTTAACGAGCAAGACTCAATTGCAAATGTTATACAAGACATTCCTTCTTTAGTAGAAGAAGTTATTGTAGTTAGCAACAATTCTACAGACCTTACAGAAGTTAATGCAAAACATGCAGGTGCAACCGTATTAACTGAAAACAGAAAAGGTTATGGTTATGCGTGTTTAAAAGGAATGGACTACATCTCTAAGCAAAAATCTAAACCTGATATTATTGTATTTTTAGATGGTGACTATAGTGATTATCCAGAAGAACTTACTAAAATAATTGCTCCTATTATTGAAGATAATATTGACTTAGTTATTGGTAGTCGTGTTAAAGAATTAAGAGAAGATGGTGCTATGACACCTCAACAAATCTTCGGAAATTGGCTAGCAACCAAATTAATGTCACTTTTTTTTAAGGCTAAATTTACAGACCTTGGTCCCTTTAGAGCTATTAAGTACGAAAAGCTGTTAGCCCTTAATATGGTTGACAAAACGTACGGTTGGACAGTAGAAATGCAGTTAAAAGCATTAAAGCAAAAACTTAGTTATACAGAAGTACCTGTAAACTACAGAAATAGAATTGGTGTCTCAAAAGTTTCAGGAACCATAAAAGGTAGTATATTTGCAGGCATAAAAATTTTGTCCTGGATTTTCAAATATAGTTTTAAATAGTGATTTTAGAAACCACATTAATAGTTATTTACAGCATTTCGCTAATTTTAATATTCATGTACGCGTTAGCGCAATTAAACTTAATGTTTAATTATTTAGCAGCTCAACGTAAAAAAGATAAGTGTCCAAAATTCAATTTAAATAATCCAGAAGAAGTACCTTACGTTACCATACAACTTCCTGTATTTAACGAGTTGTATGTTATGGACAGATTATTAGACAACATTGCTTTAATAGATTATCCAAAGGACAAGTTAGAAATTCAAGTTTTAGACGATTCTACAGACGAAACCGTAATTACAACCAAAGCACACGTAGAAAAGCTTGCAGCAACAGGATTAGACATCAAACATATTACCAGAACCAACAGACAAGGGTTTAAAGCTGGCGCATTAAAAGAAGGATTAGAAATTGCAAAAGGAGAATTTATTGCCATTTTTGATGCCGATTTCTTACCAGAACACGATTGGTTACAAAAAACAATCCCATATTTTAAAAATGATAAAATTGGTGTTGTACAAACACGTTGGGCTCATATCAACCGTGATTATTCAACATTAACAAAAATACAAGCATTTGCTTTAGATGCACATTTTACATTAGAGCAAGTTGGACGTAATAGTAAAGGTCATTTTATCAACTTTAATGGTACTGCTGGCGTATGGCGTAAAGATTGTATTATTGATGCAGGAAATTGGGAAGGCGATACACTTACTGAAGATTTAGATTTAAGTTACCGTGCACAGCTTAAAAACTGGGAATTTAAATATCTAGAAGATGTCGAAACACCAGCCGAATTACCTGTAGTTATCAGTGCAGCAAGATCACAACAATTTAGATGGAATAAAGGTGGCGCAGAAAACTTTAGAAAAATGCTTTGGCGCGTTTTAACTAGCAAGAATATTTCTGCTAAAACCAAATTACACGGTATTTTACACTTATTAAACAGTACCATGTTTTTAAACGTATTAATTGTTGGTATTTTAAGTATACCAATGCTTTACATTAAAAACGAATACGCACATTTAAGACCATACTTTTACATTATGAGCTTTTTTGTGATGAGCACAATTATCTTTTTTGTTTGTTATTGGATTATGTACAAACGTAGTCATGGTAACACGTTTAAAGATTTTATCAAATATATTGGTATGTTCTTTACGTTTTTCTCTATCGCAATGGGCTTTTCTTTACATAATTCTATTGCAGTTTTAGAAGGACATATTGGTAAACGAAGCGAGTTTGTACGTACACCAAAATTCAACATTAGTTCACTTAAAGATAGTTGGAAAGGCAATAAATATTTACGCAAAAACATTAGTATTAACGTTGTTTTTGAAGGTCTTTTAATGCTTTATTTCGCTTTCGGAATGTACAGCGCATTCATAGTTGGTGATCAAGGTGGTGATTTTGGATTATTCCCTTTCCACTTAATGCTTACAATTGGTTTTGGATTTGTATTCTTTAAGTCTTTAACGTCAAAAGCTTAGATTTTTTGGGCGTTACCACAAGTGGTCGCGCTATCCATTACTAGTTTTGGCTCGATGCAAGCCTCGCCAAAAGCTAACCATTACTATCGCTAACGCATGTACTTGCCAACAACAAGTCCTAAACCTACTATAAAGCTTACTTTACAGCTTTATTAGCTATATTTGAGTAATGCAAATAAATACAACATTTTTCAAACTAAATAAGATTTCAATACTTCTTACGTTTGCTTGTTTATTATTCTATTTTAGTTTTGCCTACAATTTAGCACGGACAGACTATATTAAGCTTATAACGCTTTATGTAGCTTTATTTATAGTAAGTTATAAATTAATACAAATAACTAGTGGTAAGTTTAAGTTTTTACTTGTAGCAGCCATTTTATGCCGGCTTGTGTTTTTATTAGCAACTCCAAATCTATCTCAAGATTTTTATCGCTTTATTTGGGATGGATATCTCAATCAATTAGGTATCAATCCTTACCTATATTCTGCTACCGAAATTGTTAATCAAAACTTAGCACAACAAATGTCCAACCAACAACAACTTTACGATGGTATGGGCTGGCTTAGTCAAGGTAACAACAGTAATTATCCGCCTATTAATCAGTTGTTTTTTGTGCTTGGTAATTGGTTTCCGGGAAGCAGTATACTAAGTTCTATAATTGGAATGCGCATATGTATTATCCTTGCTGATATTGGAGTGATATTTTATGGAAGAAAATTATTAAGAGCTTTTCAACTTCCAGAAAATTCTATTTTTATATATGCGTTAAATCCTTTAATTATTATTGAATTAACTGGTAATTTGCATTTTGAAAGCATTATGATATTTTTTATCATATTTAGTCTTTACCTTCTTCATAAAGGCAAATGGTTTTGGTCTGCTTTATGTTTTGCATTTGCAATTTCAACTAAATTAATACCTGTTTTATTATTACCATTTTTTATAAAATGGTTTTTAAAACACCACAACTTAAAATCCTTAATTGGTTTTTATGCTGTTATTGGTATTACTGTACTATTATTATTTTCACCCTTTATAAGTTCAGATTTTATTACAAATTATTCTAAAACAACAGCGCTTTGGTTTAATAATTTTGAATTTAATGCTAGTATCTATTACATAGCAAGAGCTATTGGGTACAGTATATCTGGATATAATCAAATTGCTATTATTGGTAAATGCTTAGCTTTTTTAATTTTTATAATTGTTTGGTCTTTAGCTTTGTTTAGAAAAGTAAATAATATGCAACAATTAATAGTTAACATGCTTTTAGGCTTGACAGTTTATTTTTTATTAAGCACTACCGTTCATCCATGGTATTTAGCTACGTTGGTACTTCTTTCGGTGTTTTCTAACTACAAATATGTAATAGTCTGGAGCTTAGTTATCGTGTTAAGTTACCTAGCATATGCAAATAAAGATAATACCGAAAACTTGTGGTTAATTGGTATTGAATATTCTATCGTATTTCTATTTATTATTGGTGAAATTTTCAACCTAAAAACTATCAAAAACATTAAAATATAACAGCATTTTAACGCAAATGTTAAAATAATTAGGAATAGTGTATTTTAACATTTTGTAACTTTATGATACTTAATAAATGGTTAGCTAACTAGCCAATCTAAAACAATTATCATGAGTTTAATATCAGAAAACGTTATCCCTGGTAACCATGGGAAAGTATTTGAAACCAATGCAAAACAACTTGAAGATTTAGAGTTAATTAAAAACGCTGCTTTAAGAGTTGACGGTGTAGAAAACGTTATTATAGATGCAGATACCTACCCAAAACAATTTACGGTACAAACCTCTAAATTAGTAGAGGTTATTACGATAGAAAACGAGATTAATAAAACTGGTTTTCATGCCATTCCTAAATCTATCTTTCCTTTATAAAAAAAGCGCCTAAAAAGGCGCTTTTTAAAATTCAAATAAATAGTGTAAAACTATTGCTTTACATAAATTTTGTATGTGTTTGGTGCTAACTCAATTGCATCGCCTTTTAATTGGGTTGGTTGATTAGCAATGTAATCTAAATAACTTCCTTTTTGAGGTACGTTTGTTTTAATACTTTCATCTGAAATGTTTGCAACAAAAATAACCTCATCATCATCTTTTGTTCTGCTAAATGCAATCACACTTGGTCCTGCGTCTATTGCATTGTAAGCAGCTGCGTCTTTACCTCCATTTAAGGCTAAATTCGTATTTTTTAATTCGCCTAAACGTTGTAATAACGTAAAGTAATCTCCTTTAGTTTTAGGGATGCTATCTTTTTCAAAAAACAATAATCTGTGATCTAAATCATACTCTTGCCCAGAATAAATTAAAGGCATACCAGGCATGGTATAAATTAAAGCTGTAAATAGCTCTTTATTATTTGGCATACGTTCTCTTAAAGTTCCTGACCAAGAATTTTCGTCGTGATTAGTTACAAAGTTCATGTTGATATCATCGTCTTGCAACACTGTATCTTGCTTTTTAATATACGCTTGAAAATCGTCAGCATTTTTTTCTCCTTTAGCTAGTTCATTTAATAAATGATGTCCTTCCCAAGCATACTGCATGTCAAATGCCTTTTCTAACAATGCTGGTTGTTCTGCTTCTGCAAGCATAAAAACAGGTTTTATTTGCTTTAATTCTTTAGTCACTTCTTCAAAGAAATCTTGTGGCACTTTGTGCGCAACATCCATACGGTAACCATCAATATTAGCTTCGGTTAACCAATATTTTAGATCGTTAATCATTTCTTTACGCATCTCCGTATTATCATAATTTAAATCGGCAACATCAGTCCATCCCCAAGATTCACCTGTTTCAGGATTGATTGGATCTATAATTTCTCCTTTATCGTTTTGAGTGTACCAATCTGGATGAGCAGTAATCCATGGATGATCCCAACCTGTATGATTTGGTACCCAATCTACAATTACATAAATTCCATTATCATGTGCAGTATCTACTAAATTTTTAAAATCTTCTAGATTACCAAACTCTGGATTTATGGCTTTATAATCTGATACAGAATAGTAACTACCTAAATATTTTTCGCGTTCTTTTTCATCTTCAATATCGCTAGTAAATTGACCATCTGTAGCCTTTCTTTTAACTTTAGAGATTGGATTTATTGGCATTACCCAAATCACTTTTACACCTAAATCTTTTAAAACAGGTATATCTTTAGTAAACGCATTAAATGTGCCTTCTGGTGAGTATTGACGTATATTGACTTCGTAAATAATTCCGCTTTCTATATCTTCTTCTGTAATAGGTTTAAATGTGTCTTCTTGATTCGTTGTTGCTATAGATTGTTTTTGCTCTTCTTTACAAGCAAAAAACATAGTTATTACAACTAATAGGAATATTTTTTTCATATGTATTATTTATTTGTTTTATAGTTTGAATAACCAAGTTATAGCTTCTTCAAAGCTATTTTTCCAAAGTTTTTCGTTGTGTTTACCTTCTGGTTCTATTTTAGAATTAATATTTTGAGCAGGAAATCCTCCTGATTTTAAAAGCTCAATCATAATGTCCATATCTTTTGCGGTTTTGCTAATACCTTCAAAAGTTGGATTACCTCCTTCTTTTCCGCCAGCTAAAAAGTATAGTCTTAAATCTTTAATATTTGAATGCTCTTTACTGAAATCAAAAACTTCTTCTGAATACCAAAACGAAGGTGAAAACACGCCTGCTTTACCAAAAACATCTGAATATTGTAAAGCTGTATAGTGTGAAATTAATCCGCCCATAGACGACCCTATAATTGCTGTATTGTTTTTATCGGCTTTTGTTCTGTAAGTTTTATCTATTTTTGGTTTAAGTGTATTGACTATAAATTTTGCATAGTCCATACCTTGACCTTTACCAAATTTTTGATGATTCCAAGGAGAGTATTCATTTAAACGTTTTTCTCCTCCATTATCTATTGCTACTACGATTATACTAAAGCCTTTTTCTTCGTATAATTTATCTAAAGTTTCATCTACTTGCCATTCTCCACTGTATGATGTTTTTTTATCAAATACATTTTGACCATCATGCATATAGAGTACAGGATAATTATCTTCTGAATTATGATAATTTGGCGGTAAATAAACTCTAATAGTACGTTGTCTATCTAATTGAGGCATTAAGAAATTGTCTTCAAAAATGGATACATTTTTTGATGCGGTTGAAGGGCTTTCAGTAATTTCTCCTGTTTTCCAGTTAACAATTTCAACGTTTACAGTTTCGTCTTTACCGTCAAAACTATAAGTTCTATTTTCTATTGGGTTTCCGTCTAATTGACACTCTACAGACTCCCAATTTCCTTTAGTAAATTTAAAGTTGATTTGCTCTCTGTATTTAGGAATAGAAATACTGTAAATTTCATTTTTTTTATTCAACTTAAATTGGTCTTTTCCGCCAGACCAACCTTCAAAATCTCCTGAAATAAAAATGTCTTCTTCAAAATTATGGTTTTCTGGAAGTTTGTTGATTTTAAAGGTCACAACTTCTTCTCCTAAAATAGGATTTTCGTTTTCCTTTTTACAAGAAAAACATACAAATAGCGTTAAAAAATATATGACAACTATATTTTTCATTTTTTAGTTGTTAGTATTAAGCTTCCTTTTTTATCAAGTTGAATTGTGTCTTCCCAAATTATAGTTTGACCAGAAACGATATTGGTTAACGTCTTTCCTTTTAATCCAACTTCGTTATAACGGTTTAAGTCTATTGTTATTGGATTTTCGTTTTTATTAATGATATGAACTACGGTTTCATCTTCTGCAATTCTAAATAAAAAGTAAGTCCCATTAAATGGTGCAAAATGTATGGTTTTACCATTATGTATGGCATTACTTTCTTTTCTATAATTAAGTAATGTTTTTATATAGCGTTGCATATCTAATTGCTCTTCTGTTAACCCTTTACCTGTAAACGCATTTACAGCATCATCTTGCCAACCGCCAGGAAAATCTGTACGAATTAATCCATGATCACCAGGTTTTTCAAAATCGTCCATTAAAATTTCTGTTCCGTAATAGATTTGAGGTATTCTTGGTAAGGTTAACATGTAACTTAATGCTGTTTTAGTTTTTGTTATATCACCATTAAACTGAGTAAAAACTCTACTTTTATCATGATTATCTAAAAAGATCATGATGTCTTTTGGTGATGTATAACTAAAATCGTTAGCTAATCCTTCGTACATTTTAATCAAACCACGATCCCAAGCTTCGTCTTGATTTAAAGCGTCTACAATATTTTGGTTCATTGCAAAATCCATTGTCGATTTTAAATGCCCATTGTAGCCATCTTTATTTTTATGTCCTGCTTGCCAATACCCAATAAGTAATGGATTATAACTCCACTCTTCTCCAACAATACTAAAGTTAGGATACTCTGTCATTATTTGTTTTGCCCAACTAGACATAAAATCTTTGTCAGGATATGGATAGGTATCTTGTCTAATTCCGCTAAGCTTTAAAGTTTCGATCCACCAAATGCTATTTTGCGTAATGTATTTAGCCATAAAAGGATTACGCTGGTTTAAATCTGGCATTGTTGGGACAAACCAACCTTCGGTCATTTCATTTTTATCTTGATTTGATGCGTATAAATCTTGGTTAACGGTACGTCTGTGATTAGAATTATTTAAAGGTTCTCTTTTTTCAAATTTAGATTGCTGATTGACCCAATCTTTAAACGGTAAATCTTTCATCCACCAATGAGAAACTCCGCAATGATTTGCGACTTGATCCATAATCATTCCCATACCTTTTTCTCTAGCTTTTTGAGATAGATTAATGTACTCTTCCATAGTCCCAAAACGAGGATCTACTTGATAATAATCTGTAATTGCATATCCATGATATGAGCCATTTTCCATATCGTTTGTTAGCAGTGGACAAGACCAAACTTGTGTAAAGCCCATATCGCTAATGTAATCTAAATGATTAGTAATCCCAGTTATATCACCACCATGACGTTTGTAGTCGTGACTTCTATCTACATCTTGCTCGTTTAGACCTTTTATACTATCATTATTTGGATTACCGTTAGAAAAACGGTCTGGCGTGATTAAATAAATAGCATCACTACTATCAAAACCAACAAATTGGTCTACTGCTTTGTCTCTGTCTTTTAGTTGATAGGTTTGTACTAATTTAGTACCATCTTCAAATTTAAAATTAATATTAAACTGTCCTGATTTTGCTATTTCTGAAATTTCTAAATCAATAAATAGATAATTTGGGCTATCTGCTTTATTAACTTTTTTAATAGCAACACCAGCATAAGATATACTTGGTGTTGCTTTTGAAATATTTGGATGATGAACCAATAACTGAAGTGATGTCTCTTTAAAACCAACCCACCAATGTGGCGGCTCTACACGGTTTACTTCATTTTTAATTTCTGTTACTGTTTCGGTTTTAGTATTTAATGCTTCGTCTTCTTCATTTTTACATGAAAAAAATAATGTTAGCATTGCAAAAAACAGCACTATGTTTTTAGTTAATTTCATCTTATTTATTTTCTATAATACTAATTGCATATCCACCACCAGGAACAGATAACTGAGAAATTTTTGACTTACTAGTTACCTTTTTAGTTGAAATTTTATAAGCCTGAGGATTTGTTTTATAATGTGCATCTTTTGCATCTGCATAAATTGTTGCAGTATATGTTTTGTCCTTGTCTAAAAAGTCTAATTTAATTGTAGATTTTCTTGGATTATTACCATTTACATTACCCACAAACCAATTATTAGACCCTTTTTCTTTACGTGCTACAGTTAAATAATCTCCTGGTTCTGCTTCTATATAAATACTCTCGTCCCAGTCTATTGCAACATCTTTTATAAATTGAAACGCATCCATAAACTGCTCATAATGCTCTGGTAAATCTGCAGCCATTTGTAATGGGCTATACATGGTTACATATAAAGCTAATTGGTTTGCAATGGTACTATTTACGTGCGAATTATTATCAGGATTTAGTTTGCTAATATCCATCTCGAAAATACCTGGAGTATAATCCATTGGTCCACCAATTAAACGTGTAAACGGTAGAATGGTAACGTGGTTTGGTTTAGAGCCACCAAATGCCTGAAACTCGGTTCCTCTTGCAGACTCATTACCAATTAAGTTAGGATATGTTCTGCAAATACCTGTTGGTCTAACCGCTTCGTGTGCGTTAACCATAACTTCATATTCTGCAGCTTTTTCTATAGCATATTGATAGTGATTAACAATCCATTGGCTATAATGATGCTCGCCACGAGGTAAAATATTACCTACGTAACCACTTTTTACAGCATCGTAACCGTTATCTTTCATAAACTGGTATGCTTCATCCATGTGACGCTCGTAATTTCTTACAGACGAAGACGTTTCATGATGCATGATCATTTTTACGCCTTTAGATTTTGCGTAAGCATGAATTTCTTCTACATCAAAATCTGGGTAAGGTGTTACAAAATCAAATACATAGTCTTTAGATTGACCAAACCAATCTTCCCAACCTTCATTCCAACCTTCAACTAAAACACCATCAAAACCATGTTTTGCTGCAAAGTCTATATAACGCTTTACGTTTTTATTGTTTGCTGCGTGAGTTCCGTTTGGTTTCACTTTTGTAAAATCGGTCTCACCTAATTTTACTGATGGCAAATCGTTGGTGTATGACCAAGAGCTTTTACCTGTAATCATTTCCCACCAAACACCAATATATTTTACTGGTTTAATCCAAGATGTGTCTTCTATTGCGCAAGGTTCGTTTAAGTTTAAGGTTAGTTTTGAGGCTAAAATATCTCTAGCATCATCACTTACTATTATTGTACGCCAAGGTGTTTTTGTTGGTGACTGTAAATAACCTTTATCGCCTCTAGCATCTGGTGTTAAGTGTGAATTAAAAATAAAGTTTTTATCATCTAGATCTAATGATAAACAAGAGTAATTAATTAAAGCAGCTTCATGTAAATTGATGTATAGACCTTTATCGGTTTTCATCATTAAAGCTGTTTGTACACCTGTTTTAGAAAACTGTTCTTGAGAGGCGTTACCTGTTACTGCTTTATCAAATAAGCCTCTAATTTCTGAAAGTTTTGATTTTGTATAATCGTACTCTTGCGTGTCATAATCACCAGGAATCCAAAATGCAGTATGATCTCCTGTCATTGCAAATTGTGTACGTTCTTCTTTTATGGTAAAGTACACTAAGTTTTTTTGCGTAGGAAACTCGTATCTAAACCCTAAACCATCATCAAACAACCTAAAATTAACAACCATAATTCGGTCTGTTTCATTTTGTGTTAAAGTTACTTTTAACTGATTGTAATGATTAGTTATCTCTTTAACTTCTCCCCAAACCGGTTGCCATGTATCTTTAAAAGTAGATGTACTAGTATCTGTAACTTTAAAATCATCTAACAATGATTTTTTATCGTTTTTAAGATGAAACCCTAAACGACTTTCTTTTATAACTTCTTGATTTTTGTATTGTAATTTGTAAGTTGGTGTTCCGTCTTCCTGAAGTGAAAATTGCATGGTTAACTCGCCATTAGGTGATGTTAACTGTTGCGCAGTTACAACGCTTACAGAAAGACAAAGTAATATGATTAATGGTTTTAGTAATTTCATTTGTTTTGATGTATTAATAATGATGTTTATTGTACAGTTTTAGCTTGATTGTTTACTATTATATCTAAAGGTTGTCCTGAGATTAATTCAAAATTAGACTCATTTTGAGAAATAGTAACCTTAACAATTGTATCTCTAAAGTTTACTTTAAATGAATATGCATCCCATTCTTTTGGGATTTTTGGTTCAAAATGAAGTTTATTGTCTTTAACTCGCATACCTCCAAAACCTTCAACTATACTCATCCATGTACCAGCCATACTGGTAATATGTAACCCTTCTTCTACTTCTTTATTATAATCGTCAAGATCTAAACGTGATGTTCGTAAATAAAACGCATAAGCTTGCTCCATTTGATTTAATTTTGCTGCCTGAATACTATGCACACATGGCGATAGTGAGCTTTCGTGTACTGTAAATGGCTCGTAAAAATCAAAATGACGTTTTAATTCTTCATCTGTAAAATGATCTTCGAAGAAGTAAAATCCTTGTAATGTATCTGCTTGTTTGATATAAGGAGAACGTAAAATACGATCCCAACTCCATTTTTGATTAATTGGTCTTTGTGATTTTTCTAAATCTTCAACCGTGATTAATTCTTTATCTAAAAAGCCATCTTGTTGCAGGTAAACATTATGTTTATCTGAATAAGGAAAATACATGTTGTTTGCAACGTCTTGCCAAGTTTCCATTTCTTTAGGAGATAAAGAAACTTTATCCATGATCCTGTTATAATCTGAAGTAAATTCTTCTTTTACTTTTTCAATATTTTGTAAAGCATAATCTATACACCATTTTGCTATATAATTAGTGTACCAGTTATTGTTTACATTGTTTTCGTATTCGTTTGGACCAGTAACTCCTAAAATAACGTATTTATTTTTGTCTGAAGAAAATGTTGCACGTTGTTGCCAGAATCTAGCTATACCAATAAGTACTTCTAATCCCATTTCTGGAATGTAGCTATAATCGCCTGTATAACGGTAATAATTAAATATGGCAAAAGCAATTGCACCATTACGATGTATTTCTTCAAAGGTAATTTCCCATTCGTTGTGACATTCTTCACCATTCATGGTTACCATTGGATAAAGCGCAGCACCATTTTTAAACCCTAATTTTTGAGCGTTTTCTATAGCTTTTTCTAAATGATTATAACGGTATTGCAATAAGTTACGAGCTACTTTTTGATCTTTGGTTGCCATGTAAAACGGTATACAATACGCTTCTGTATCCCAATAGGTACTACCACCATATTTTTCGCCAGTAAACCCTTTTGGACCAATGTTTAATCTAGAGTCTTTCCCTAAATAGGTTTGGTTAAGCTGAAAAATATTAAATCTAATACCTTGTTGTGCTTTTACATCACCATCTATAGTAATATCTGACATCTTCCAAATCTCTGCCCAAGCTTGTTTTTGGTCTTCTAAAAGTGAATCAAAACCTTTTGTGTTAGCTTTTGACAATGCTGTTTTTGCTGCCTGAATTAATTGATCCTTCTCATAATTTCTATCTACGGTATAACCACCAAACTTTACTAAACTTGCAGTTTGATTTTGATCAACTTTTACATTATATGAAAATGCAATTGTTTGTTCTGTTGAAGTTGCTTCTGGCGCAATATCTTGCTTTTCATCATTTATAAACGCGTGAGACTGCATAAAGGTGCAGGTATGAAAATTAGTTTTCATGGTATGCGCTTCTATAAATGCTTGATCGTTTATAACTTCAACATTTGTGGTATTCCAAAACTTATCATCCCAATTAGAATCTTCGTTAGTAATACCGCTATCTATACATGGTTGAAACTGAATAGCTGCGCTTCCGTTTAATGGTTTTATGTTGAATTTTATTGCACCAACTTCATCTAAATCTAAACTTAAAAAACGAACGATGTTGACTTCTACCTTTAAATCATTTTGAAGTGTTGCCTCAAAACTTCTAGATAGCCAGCCTTCTTTCATATTTAATTCTCTACGAAAGTTGTCTACATTTTTTGCTTTATAAAGGTCTAAAACTTCTCCATTAATTGTCACGTTAATACCAATCCAACTAGGTGCGTTAAGTACTTTAGCGAAGTATTCTGGATATCCGTTTTTCCACCAACCAACACGAGTTTTATCTGGATAATACACGCCAGCAATATAACTACCTTGAAAGGTTGGTCCTGAGTATTGCTCTTCAAAATTAGCACGTTGACCCATTGCGCCATTACCGATGCTAAATAAACTTTCTGAAGATTTTACGCGATCTACGTCAAATCCTTCTTCTATAATTGACCAATTGTTTGGTTGTATATAATCTTGATTCATTGTTAATGAATAATTTATCTTTTTATTAATTTATCTATAAATGCAGTGTCTATTTCGGTAAAATTTGAAAAGACATAATCTGCTTCATGTAATACGTTTTCTTCCCCTATACCTATAGAAATCATATTTGCTGTATTTGCAGCTTGAACACCTGCAACCGAATCTTCAAAAACAATACAATCTTTTGGGTTTACGTTTAATAATTTTGCTGCAATTAAAAATACTTCTGGATCTGGTTTTGCTTTACTTACGTCATTACCATCTACGATTGCATCAAACTGATTTAGTAAATCTACCTTTTCAAGAATTTGACGTGCGTTTTTACTTGCCGATCCTAAAGAAATAGGTTGATTTTGTGTTTTTAAATAGTTTAAAACTTTTGGTACATCGGGAAGAATTTCCTCGTGATTCATTTTTGCTATAAAGCTTAAATAATCATCATTTTTTGATGCCATTAAGGCATTAAATTTGTCTTCGGAAATAGTTTTATTTCCCCATGCTAAGATTTTTTCAAGAGATTTAACTCTACTTACACCTTTAAGTTGTTCGTTTTGTTCGTGCGAAAAATCAATACCGATACTTTTTGCTAGTTTTTGCCAAGCTAAAAAGTGATATTTTGCTGTGTCTACGATAACACCATCTAAATCGAATATGAAGCCTTTTTTATTCATTTTAATTCTCTTCTATTTGATATGTAATTGCATTTTTGTTTGTAATTAACAGATTGCAAAGTCCAGCTATAACTAAACTTATACCTGCAACTGTCATAGCATTTATTGCTTCTTCACCTAATAATCCAGAGATAAAATTAATACCACCAAGTGCGGCAATAATTTGAGGAATTACAATAAACATGTTAAATATCCCCATGATTACTCCCATTTTCTTAGGGTCTACACTACTAGATAACATAGCATATGGCATTGAAAGAATACTTCCCCATGCAAAACCTATAAGAATAAAGCAATATTTTAGGGTTTCAGGAGTTGCTATATTCATCATTAAAAAACCTATACCTCCTAATATTAAAGAACCCATGTGTACAAATTTTCTATTAATTCTTCTTTTGGAAGTATAAAAAGTTAGTAGTAAAGCAAACGCCATAGATGACAAGCCATAAATACCCATTGCAGAACCTACTAAATTTGAAGATTTTTGAAATGCTGTGTTTGCAGTATCAAAAGCTAGTTTTTGTGCACTGTCTGCCATATCAAAAGCAGTTTCTATAGGTGCTGGAGTATGAAACACATGTTCTGTAAGTGCAGGATTAGCTAAACTCCACATGGTAAAAAATGCAAACCAAGAAAAGAATTGAATAACTCCAAGTTTTTTCATGGTGGTTGGCATACTTCCAATATTGTTTGTTATGTCTTTTATAAAGTTGCTTTTTTGAGCTTTTTCGCGCTCAAATTCTTCCATATCTTCTGGAGGATATTCTGAAGTTGTAAAAATGGTATATAATACGCTTAGTAGAAAAACAAAAGCTCCGATAGCAAAAGCAACTTTTACAGTATCTGTTATTACACCAGAATCTGCAGAGTCACTAACACCAAATTGAGATACCATCCAAGGTAAGTTACTAGCTATCCAAGTACCAATACCAATTATTAATGTTTGTACTACAAAACCATAAGATCTTTGTGAATTTGGTAATTTATCTGCAACTAAAGCTCTAAATGGTTCCATAGACACATTAATTGAGGCATCTAAAACCCATAAAAAACCAGCTGCTACCCAAAGCGCAGGAGAATATGGCACAAAAAATAATGCTAAAGAGCTTAGTATTGCTCCTATTAAAAAGTAAGGTCTACGTCTTCCTAATTTTGGATGCCAAGTCTTATCACTTAAATACCCTACAATTGGCTGTACTATTAACCCTGTTAATGGTGCTGCAATCCAAAGCAAAGGGATTTCGTCTTTACTTGCTCCTAGTGTTTGAAATATTCTAGACATAAATCCGCCTTGTAAGGCAAATCCAAATTGAATCCCAAGAAAACCAAAACTCATGTTCCAGATTTCCCAAAATCCTAACTTCTGTTTTTTCATTTATAGTATTATTAAATTTATACTATTTGATAAGCTGAAAAAACCTATCAAAACTTAAAGGTGAGAAGTAAAAATATAAGTTTTGATTGCCGTAAAGATAAAAAACATTTTAAGATTATATGTTAAAAATCTTATTTTGTAGATTCTCGTTCTATTAAATCTGTTTGAATTGTAAAGGTTTCGTATACCTCTTCTTCGTCTTCTCTCTCTAGATTATTAATTAAAAGTTCTGCTGCTTTTTCTCCCATTTGGCTTGCGTGCTGACTAACTGTCGTTAGACTTGGCACAGCGTGCTTGGACAATACACCATCTGTAAAACCAATTACTTGAAGACTTTCAGGTATTTTTATTTTTAACTTTCTAGCAACTTTCATTGCAGTAATTGCATAGATTTCGTTAACTGCAACTATTCCATCTAGATTTTTGTTTGCTTTAAAAAAGCTTTCTATTTCTTTCTCCAAACTTTCAAGATTTTCTTCTGAAAGTTTTTCGTCATCTACTTTTAAGATAAAGTCTGGTTCTGGAAAAATCTGATGATCTTCTAACGCTTTTAAATACCCTTGGGTTCTTAATTTTCCAACATTTATATAATCCTTTGTTGTAATTAAACCAATCTTTTTACAACCATTTTCAATAAGTTTATTAGTAGCTTTTACTGCGCCTTCAAAATCATCTACGATTACTTTATCACAATTAATTTCATTTATCACACGATCAAACATCACTACTGGCATACCTTGATTAATAGTTTCAGTTAAATGATGGTAATCTTGAAGTAACATTGTTTCTTTTGACACAGAAAGTATAAATCCATCTATACTTCCATTAGCCAACATCTCCATATTTATTACTTCGTTAGAAAAAGACTCGTTAGACAAACCAACAATAACATTATAACCTCTACTTAATGCTTCTTTTTCTATACCGCTTATTACTTTGGAGAAAAAGTGATGAACAATCTCTGGTATAATTATACCTATAGTTTTTGTTTTTCTATTTTTTAAACTTAAAGCAATATTATTAGGTCTATAATTGTAGAGTTTAGCAAAAGCTTGCACTTTTTGTCTTGTATCCTCACTTATCTCAATACTGTTTTTTAATGCTTTAGACACTGTAGATATAGATACATCTAATTCTTTAGCTATTTGCTTTAATGTTACCTTTTTTTTCATCTTAGATACTGTTAATCAATTTGTTTTAGTTGTTTTTGTATTGAGAATTTTATAAATTATCTACTCTAAATTAAGAAGATGCAATTTAAAACACGCTCTAAATGTGATTTTTGCAAAATTTTATGGTCTATTTTGTCAAATAACCAAAAGTTTTCAACACGAAAACGTTTGAGTAACCTGTTAACAAAGGAGTTACGTCAATTTAACATAAATTTTACATAGTTTTATAACGAGAAGTAAAAATATACTTAAAAAATAGACTAATAAAATAATTTAATAGCAATTGTATGAAAACAATTTTTAAAGGGTTATTGTTTGTTTTTATTCTTATCCCATCCTTAATGATGGCACAGAGTACTGTGACTGGTACAGTTACAGAGCAAGCAACTTCATTACCCTTACCAACAGTTAATGTTTTAATAAAAAACACAACTAAAGGTACAGTCACGGATTTTGACGGTAATTATAACTTACAGGCTAGTAACGGTGACGTTTTAGTTTTTTCTTATGTAGGTTTTCTTACACAAGAAGTCGCTTACACAGGTCAAGCAAGAATTGACGTAGCTTTAGTTGAAGATTCAGCCCAACTAGAAGAGGTTGTAATTATTGGATATGGTAGTGTTAAAAAGGAAGATTTAACTGGATCTGTAGATGTGGTTTCTTCTGACGATTTTAACAAAGGAGCCATTCAATCTACGGATCAATTACTTCAAGGTAAAGCAGCAGGTGTAAGAATTACAGATAGTGGTGGATCACCAGATTCTGCTCCTAATATTAGAATTAGAGGTGGAGCCTCTTTAAATGCAGATAGTAGTCCATTAATTGTGATAGATGGAATTCCTGTAGGTAGTCAAAACCCAGCAGGTGTAAGTAACCCTTTATCATTAGTAAATCCTAATGATGTAGAAAGCTTCACGATATTAAAAGATGCATCTGCTACAGCAATTTACGGTTCTCGTGCCTCTAACGGTGTAATTATTATTACTACAAAAAGAGGAACTTCTGGAGCACCACAATTTAACTTCTCTACTACAGTAACTGCTAGTAGCGCTGGAGAAGGTATAGATATGATGGATAGTGATAGTTATGTAAGATTTATACAAGAGTATCATCCAGATTTAGTAGGCAGTCTTGGTGTACCAGTTGGTTCTGTTACAACAAACGAACCTATTAGTTATATCTTAAATACTCCTGATGGAGATAGAGCTATTTATGACACTAACTGGAGAGATGCTATAACTAGAACAGCATTTACATCTAACACTAACTTTTCTGCTAGAGCTAATTTAGGAGAAAACACTCCTTTTAGAGCTTCAATAGGTTACAACAACGCACAAGGTGTTGTAAGAACAGATGATTACGAAAGATTTAGCGCTTCATTTAAATTATCACCTCAACTTTTAGACGATAATTTAAAAATTGATACAAACGCTAAATTAACTTGGGCAGAGAAAAATGCAACAGATGCTGGTGGTGCTTTAGGTGGCGCATTAGTATTTGACCCAACAAAACCAATTTATAACACTTCAGGTATATTTAACGGGTTTTATACTAACTTAAACGCTACAAACCCTAATTTAATTGATGGACAATACAATCCTCTAGCGTTACTTGAGCAACGTGAAAGACCTGAAAAAGCATTTAGATTTTTAGGAAACATAGAGTTTGATTACACTATGCCTTTTTTACCTGAGTTAAAAGCTGTAGTTAATGTTGGTTTGGATGCCTCAAGATCTAAAATTAGAGAGACTTTTGGCGAAGGCGCTTTAGCTACTTATAAGTTAGACGAAAATGGTCAAGGCGTATTTAATCCTGGATTAAATTATGCTGAAAGACAACATATAACTAATACAACTTTTGATGCTTATTTAAAATACGCAAAAAGCCTAGAAGGCTCTTTTGTTAACAATTATGATATTCAGCTAGGATATGCCTATCAAAACTTTAAAACTGATGGAAACAAAGACATCTTTAGTTATGCAGCAACACAAGAAGAAGTAGATGATTTTGATGCAGAAATAGGTAGTCGTTATCTTGTTTTTAACCCTAACAATCCTAATAACAGATACTATAACACTCAAAACTTACAATCATTCTTTGCTAGATCAAACATCAGTATTCAAAATAAATATCTTATAACATTATCTTTAAGAGCAGATGCTTCTTCTTTGTTTGTGTCTGATGATATTTGGGGAGATAACGTTTGGGGATTTTTCCCTTCTGCA
The DNA here is from genome assembly GCF_014191595.1 of Mesoflavibacter zeaxanthinifaciens subsp. sabulilitoris. Classification (NCBI taxonomy): domain Bacteria; kingdom Pseudomonadati; phylum Bacteroidota; class Flavobacteriia; order Flavobacteriales; family Flavobacteriaceae; genus Mesoflavibacter; species Mesoflavibacter zeaxanthinifaciens. The sequence continues at coordinate 231,073 of NZ_JACHWV010000004.1, forward strand.
GCTCTTGCTTGGAAAGTAAAAGAAGAGAACTTTCTTAAAAATGTAAATTTTGTTAATGATCTTAAATTAAGATTAGGATGGGGTAAAACTGGACAACAAAATATAACACAAATACCAGATGTTGGTTTTTATCCTACTAGCCCACTATTTCTAGCAGGAAGTCAAGATAGTCAATATTTACCTGGGGCTAACTTATACTCTGCTAGACCATTTCAGACTGGTTTAACTTGGGAAAAAACAACAACTTTAAATGCCGGTGTAGATTTCGCTTTATTTCAGAATAGACTAATAACAGGTAGTTTTGATATCTTTAAAAGAGAAACCACAGATTTATTATCTGATGTTATCTTACCACCAGGTCAAGCACTTACAGATAGTTTTGTTAAAAATGTAGGTAGTACTGAAAGTGAAGGTTTTGAATTTAATTTAAATTTAAATGCTATCCAAAAAGAAGATATTAGCTTAAGTATCAACGGTAACATATCTTATGCTAAAACTGAAGTTACTGATTTAGGAGGAATAAACAGGTTAAATATTGGCGGTCAGCTATTAAATACGGGATCTAATTTATTATTCAACTTAGAAGGTAAAGAACCTTATCAAGCTGGTGTTTTCAAACAAGTTTATGATACAGACGGTAACCCAATACCTAATGCTTTTGTTGATTTAAATGGAGACAATCAAATAACTGAAGAAGACAAATATTATACACCTCTTAGACCAAACTGGAATTTTGGTTTTGGACTTAACTTTAACTATAAAAACTGGGATTTTGGTACAACTTTTAGAGGCCAATTAGATGGAAAAGTTTATGACTTAAACGCTTTACGTTTTGGATTTACAGAAAGTGCAGCTCCTAACAATAATACTAGTATCTCTAATGTACTTAATTTTTATAATGGCGCTGCTAACCCTGCTTTTCAAGATGCTAACGGAAATATTCAATTCTCAGATTATTTCTTACAAGATGCAGCGTTTATGAGATGTGAAAATATTATTGTTGGTTATAGTTTACCTAACAATTTTATTAAAAACACAAACATGAGGCTTTACGCATCGGTTAACAATCCTTTTATTATAACTAATTACGATGGACAAGATCCTGAACAATTTGGAGGAATAGATGGTGCGTTTTACCCAAGACCAACAGCTTATACATTTGGTGTAAACTTAGATTTTTAAAATTATGACTATGAAAAAATTAATATTAACATTTTTTGGATTGGCGTTATTTGTAACGATTACGTCATGTGTTAACGATCTAGACACAGAACCAAAAGTAGAGCTTACTCTACAACAGCTTTTAGATCAAGACCCAAATGCAATAGAAGGTCTATTATCTAGACTTTATGCTTCTTTTGCTTTATCCGGACCTAACGGACCAGGAAGTTCGGACGTATCTGACGATGCTGGAGAATCTCCTTTTTTAAGAGGTATTATCAACTTACAAGATTTTACAGCAGACGGAATGAAAAATCGTTGGGGAGATGATGGTTTAGACCAATTAACCACAACATCGCAATGGACTAGTAACAACAAATTTTTTAGATATTTATATAATCGTGCATATTACACAATACCACAATGTAATAACCTTCTAACAGTATTACCAAACGCAGGTGTAGATATACCTGAGTCTATACAAAGCGAAGTACGATTTTTAAGAGCTTTAGCTTACTACTATTTAATAGATACATTTGGAAAAGGAGTTTTAGTTACTGAAGAAAACTCTGGATCATCAGATTTCTTACCAGAAGCTTCTAGACAAGAATTATTCAACTTTGTTGAATCAGAATTATTAGATATAGAACCAACTATTGGAAACGACAATGGTTACGGTAGAGCTAACACATACGTAGTAGATATGTTATTAGCTAAACTATACATTAACGCCGAAGTATACACAGGAACAGCAATGTATACAGAAGCAGCAACTTATATCAATAAAATAATAAATGAAGGTGGTTATCAATTAGAAGAAAATTTTGTTCAAAATTTCTCTGGAGACAATAATGTGTCTAATGAAATTATTTATCCTCTAATTGCAGACGCAGTAAATAGTCAAAGCTTTGGTAACACTACATACATCGTAAATGGTAGTTTAAGTCCTGATACTATTCCTATCTTAGAATTTGGCGCTGCCGAAGGTTGGCAAGGTCACAGGGCAACAGAAGCTTGGTATGGTCTATTTGGAGATTTAAACACATCTAATGATGTTAGAGCAAGTTTATTCTGGACGGATGGTCATAATTACACAATGACAGATTACAGAGAATGGACAGATGGCTATCCTTCAATTAAGTTTAGAAACAACGATTTTAACGAAACACCTACAACAGGAACTTCATTCTCAGGAACAGATTTCCCTCTTTATAGACTTGCAGATGTATATTTAATGTATGCAGAATGTGCTTTAAGAGGCGCTTCTAACACAAACATGAATGATGCCTTAACTTATGTTAATTTAGTTAGAGATAGAGCTAATGCAGATTTAATAAATATGTCAGATTTAACATTAGACTTTATTATAGACGAAAGAGCTAGAGAATTAAACCTAGAAGGACATAGAAGAACTGACCTTATTAGATTTGGTATGTTTACAGGTGGAAGCTACTTATGGCCTTGGAAAGGTAACACCTTAAACGGTACATCAATACCCGATTCTTATAGATTATTCCCTATACCTCAATCTGCTTTAGACGCTAATCCTAATTTACAACAAAACCCTGGTTACTAATTAAAAATTGAAACAATGAAAAATTTTATAAAAATATCAGCTTTATTTTTGACATTATTCTTAAGCTTTACTTCTTGTGAAGAAGATGATAGTTTAGAATTTGTTGCAGCTCCACAAGGAGAATTTGAATTTACTAACACATTCTTATCAGAGTACTCTTTACCTGCTGAAAGCAGTACAAATGATAATATTGGGGTAATATTTTCTTTTAACCCTGCTAATTTTGATGTTCCTACTAACGTATCTTATGAGTTACAATCTTCTATATTAGGAGATTTTTCAGATGCAACCGTAGTTCCTACTTTGTCTAATGCTAATAATCAAATTGAAGTGTCTGTTGGAGAATTAAAGTTATTAGCTGAAACCTACGAAATACCTGTTCCAGGTATGGGTGATTTAAACTTCAGAGTTAGAGCTTATGTTGGTGACCCAATTTCAACTACAGAAAAATTTACACCTATACAATCTATAACTGTAGACTTATTAGAGCCACAGACTGGTGTTGTAGTTAATTGTGAATACGACCAATTATGGCTTGTAGGAGCAGGTGTTCCTGATGCTGGATGGGGATGGGGATCACCTGTAGCATTACCATGTGCTGGAGAAGGTGTGTATTCTGGCGAAGTTACATTACAAAGTACAACAGACGCAAACAATTTTAGATTCTTTACCGATGCAACTTTGGAATGGGCTTCTCCTAGTTTTAATTACCCTTACTTTGCTAATGAAGGATTTGCAATAAACCCAGATTTTGAAGACGCAATGGATGGAGATAACAATTTTGCATTTACTGGAGCTAATGGTACTTATACACTAACTGTTGACTTTAATAATAAAATAATAACATTAGATGCTAGTTGTGAGTATGACCAATTATGGGCAGTAGGTGCTGGTGTACCTGATGCTGGATGGGGATGGGATTCTCCTGTTCAACTTTATTGTTTAGGTTCTGGAGCTTATGGTGCAAATGTTAACTTTGCAAGTACTGCAGATTCAAATAATTTCAGATTCTTTTCTGACGCAACTTTGGAATGGGCTTCTCCTAGTTTTAACTATACTTACTATGAAAACGAAGGTTACACTATTGACCCTGACTTAGTAGACGCTATGGATGGAGATAATAATTTTGCTTATATAGGTGCTGATGGATATAGAGGTATTGTTATCGATACAGTAAACAAAACTATAACACTAAACTAAAAAACAAATAAAAACAAGGCTATTTTCTGATAGCCTTGTTTCATTTTAATAACTAAGGTATGATAAAAAAATTATCTTATATTATCTTTTTAATAGTTGGATGTATCAATGCTCAAGTCTCTCTTGACGTGTCTACTATAGAAGTTGATCAACCTGTAACTATTACTGTAGATACAAATAATTTTGCAGACACTAATTGTAATGGTCTTAACAACCCTTCTAAGGTTTATATGCATTCAGGTATTGGAGACAATTCTAATGCTTTTGGATTTAATGTAATTGGGAATTGGGGACAAGATGATGGTGTTGGAGAAATGACTAATAATGGAGATGGAACTTTTAGTATAACAATAACACCTCAAACATACTACAGCTTATCTCAAGCTCAAGCAGATGCCGCTACTCAAATGGGTGTAGTTTTTAGAAATGCTGATGGTACTGCAGAGTTAAAAGATGAAGGATGTAATGATTACATATTTCCTGTTGGTAGTGTAAAAATAAATCTTAATAATCCATCAAGTACTCCTATTGTTTTAGAATCCGGAGATGATTTAACAATAAGCGCCACTATTGCTTATCAAGGCTCTGTTACCGTACAAGGAAGTTTTGAGGTATTCTACAATAATGTCTCTGTAGCAACAGATACTTGTGGATTTCCTACTTGTAGCACTACAATTCCAAATATTACAGAAAGTGGTACCGTAAAATTTGTAGGTTCTCCTAGTAACACAACAGATACAGGTGAAATTAGTTTTGAAGTGTTAGTTATATCTACCACTACTGAGCAAAATATTCCTGCAGGTTTAGAAGATGGTATAAATTATGATGTCGATCCTACTAAAGCAACTTTAGTTTTAAGCGCTCCAAACAAGGAATATATTCAAGTTGCTGGTAGTTTTAATAATTACAACCCTGACAACTCTTATGCAATGAAAAGAGACCCTAGTACAGGTAAATATTGGTTGGAATTAACAGGTTTGACTCCTAATCAAATAGAAACATACCAATACTGGGTATTTGACTTAGATCCACCAGCAAATTCACCATCATTAGTAAAAACTGCAGATCCTTATTCAACATTAGTATTATCACCATTTGATGATCCTTGGATTCCTGCTGCATCATACCCAAACTTACCAACATATCCTGCAGGTCAAGAACGCGAAGTTACTGTTTTACAAACAGCTCAAACACCATATAACTGGCAAGTCACAAACTTTACTAAACCAAAAAAAGAAGACTTAATTGTTTACGAACTTTTGGTTAGGGACTTTGACGCAGATAGAAATTATCAAGATGTCATAGATAAAATAGACTATTTTAAAAGCTTAAACATTAATGCTATCGAGTTGATGCCTGTTATGGAGTTTGAAGGCAATGAAAGTTGGGGATACAATACGTCATTTCATAGAGCGTTAGATAAATTTTACGGAACAGAAGATAAGTTAAAAGAGTTAATTGATGTCTGTCATCAAAATGGAATTGCTGTAATTTTAGACTTAGCTTTAAATCATGCTTTTGGTCGTAATCCAATGGTACGCATGTGGATGAATGATCCTGATGGAGATGGTTGGGGCGAGCCAAATAGTCAAAACCCATATTTTAATGTAACACCTACACATACTTATAATGTTGGATATGATTTTGATCACTCTAATCCAAGAACAAAAGATTATACAAAAAGTGTTATTAAACATTGGATTGAAGAGTTTCATATAGATGGTTTTCGTTGGGATTTAACTAAAGGGTTTACTCAAAATTGTACATCTGGAGATGAAGGTTGTACAAACAGCTACCAACAAGATCGTGTTGATGTTCTAAGAGAATATGTTGATTATTCTTGGTCACTTGATCCTTATCACTATGCCATTTTTGAGCATTTAGGATCAGATTCAGAAGAGCAACAATGGGCCAATTACCGTATTGGAGAAACTATTCCTAAAGGTGTAATGATGTGGAAAGAAATGTGGAACGATTACAAAAACCTTGGTAATGGTAGTGCTGCGAACATTAGCGGTATGGGAAGTAACGAACATGGGTTTACAATGAAAAGAGCTTTAGGTTATCCAGAAAGTCATGATAAAGACCGTGTAATGTACGAGATGGTAACATTTGGTGCCAGTAATGGTAGTTACGATATTACAGATTTAAATACCGCTTTAACAAGAATGTCTACAATTGGAGCAACTTCTATCATGATTCCTGGTCCAAAAATGTTATGGCATTTTGCAGAGTTAGGAATGGATATTTCTATTTGGACTTGCGACAACGGTGTTGTAAATACTGATTATGACGGTAATAATGATGGTGATTGTAAATTATCCACAAAACCACAACCACAATGGGTAAACAACTGGACAAGTGACCCAAATAGAAGTCAAGTTTTTAACGATTGGGCTAGATTGAACGATTTAAAAATTAACGAAGACGTTTTTGAAGGTGACTACTCTATTGACTCTGGAGATTTAACACCACGTATTTTTATCTGGAATGACGCTATTCCTGCAACTGAATTAAAAAATGTAGTGATTTTAGCAAACTTTGATTTAACAGCTCAAAACATTGTACCAGATTTCCCTTATACGGGAACATGGTATGATTTAATGGATGAAACCAACTCAACATCAATTAATGTAACAAACACAGCTGCAACAATTAATATTCCTGCTGGTGAATTTAGAATTTTTGGCAATGCTTTGCCACAAAGTTTAAGCACTACAAGTTTTGATGTAGAAGATTCTATTAAACTATATCCTAATCCAACTAAAACAACATTCTCGGTAAATATTAAATTAAACAATGTATCGATTATTGATGTTTCTGGAAAAGAAATAAAATCGTTTAATGGTGACTTTGAAAAAGGTCATACTTTTAATGTTGAAGGTATTTCGGAAGGGTTATATTTAATCCAACTTGAAAATGAAAATGGTCAATCTTCAACTCAAAAATTAATTATTAATTAGTCAGGATAAAAATATGCTTTTAAAAAGGCTTTAATCTAATTAGGTTAAAACCTTTTTTTATAATGATTTAAAACAAAAAAAGCTAACTTATTCAGTTAGCTTTTTTACTTTGTACAGGCGGAGAGACTCGAACTCTCACACCTTGCGGCACTAGATCCTAAGTCTAGCGTGTCTACCAATTCCACCACGCCTGCAACTTGTTTCCGTTAATTTCGGATTGCAAATATAATCAATAGTTTCAATTTACAAACAAGTTAATAGCAGATTTTTTTGATTTGCTTTTTGTACTTTTACATAAATCATAAAATTCTCTTATGCAAAACATTTCAACATACGTAAAAGACAACAAACAACGCTTTATTGACGAGCTAATAGAACTCTTAAAAATTCCTTCTATTAGTGCAGATTCTGCTTACAAAGAACATACCTTTAATACTGCAGATGCTGTCGCAGAAAGTTTAAAAAAAGCAGGTTGTGACAACGTAGAAATCTGCCCAACCGATGGTTATCCTATTGTCTATGCAGATAAAATAATTGATAAAAATTTACCAACCGTATTAGTTTACGGTCATTACGATGTACAACCACCAGATCCTCTAGATTTATGGCATTCGCCACCTTTTGAGCCTGTAATAAAACCTACAGACTCACATCCTGAAGGTGCAATTTTTGCACGTGGTGCTTGTGATGACAAGGGACAAATGTACATGCACGTCAAAGCAATGGAGTTTATGACCAAAAATAATTGCTTACCGTGTAATGTTAAATTTATGATCGAAGGTGAAGAAGAAGTTGGTAGCGTTAATCTTGGAAAGTTTGTTAAAGAAAACCGCGAAAAATTAGCTAACGATGTGATCTTAATTTCAGATACTGGTATGATTGCTAAAGACGTGCCTTCAATTACAACTGGTTTACGTGGTTTAAGCTATGTAGAAGTTGAAGTTACAGGTCCAAATCGCGATTTACATTCTGGATTATATGGCGGTGCAGTTGCTAATCCAATAAATGTATTAACAAAAATGATTGCTTCGCTTCATGACGAAAATAATCATATTACCATTCCTGGTTTTTATGATAAAGTTGAAGAATTAAGCCAAGAAGAACGTGCGCAAATGGCAAAAGCACCTTTTTCTTTAGACGCTTATAAAAAATCTTTAGACATTGATGCTGTTTATGGTGAAGCCGGTTACACAACTAACGAGCGTAACAGCATTAGACCAACTTTAGACGTTAACGGAATTTGGGGCGGATACATTGGCGAAGGTGCAAAAACCGTTATTGCAAGCAAGGCTTATGCAAAAATATCAATGCGATTAGTACCAAATCAAGATTGGGAAGAGATTACCCAACTATTTAAAACACATTTTGAAAACATTGCTCCAGAAGGTGTAAAAGTACTTGTAAAACCACATCATGGCGGACAAGGTTACGTAACGCCAATAGATAGTGTTGGTTATCAAGCTGCAAGTAAAGCTTACGAACAAACTTTTGGAAAAACACCTATACCACAACGTAGTGGTGGAAGTATTCCTATTGTTTCACTTTTTGAAGAGCAACTAAAAAGTAAAACCATTTTAATGGGCTTTGGTCTAGATAGCGATGCGATACACAGTCCAAACGAACATTTTGGAGTATGGAATTATCTAAAAGGCATAGAAACTATTCCGTATTTCTATCAATATTTTACAGAGCTACATAAATAAAATTTGGGTGTTTCCACCTTTTGCTTCTAATGGCAAAAGGTGGTCGCGCTTTTCATTATATCTTAATTTTGCCATATATGGCAGCAAAATTAAGGATGTCATTACAATCGCTAACACAACTAACCCAAAGTGAAAGACCAACATTTTAAGCACGTTTTAGAACTTACTTTTGCTACTTTTTTAATAAGTACGTCTGGTGCTTTAGGTAGATACATAGATATGCCTGCTCCAGTAACAATTTGGTGGCGAAGCATTTTAGCAATGCTTATTTTATTGGGTTATTGCAAGTATAAAAACATCAAATTAAACATTCTTTCAAAAAAAGATTTAGGTGGTTTTATAATTGCATCCATCTTTATGGCATTACATTGGATTACTTACTTTATTGCACTGCAAAAATCTAGTGTTGCAATTGGTATGTTATCACTATTTACATTCCCGATAATTACAGCGCTTTTAGAGCCATTATTTTCTAAAACTAAATTTGATATCATGCACCTTATACTTGGTGCAATGGTACTTTTAGGTATTTATATTTTATCTCCAGAAATAGACTTTGAAAACGACGCATTTATAGGCATATTTTTCGGATTGGTTTCTGCTTTGTGTTATGCGCTTCGAATTTTAATAATGAAACAGTATGTAACTACTTATCATGGTAGTCATTTAATGTTTTATCAATTATTAATTATGGGTATTATGTTATCACCTGTATTAATTTTCTTAGACAGCTCTAATATGGTAACCCAATATCCTTATGTGATTATTTTAGCGTTAGTCACTACAGCTTTAGGACATACTTTATTTGTGCAAAGTTTAAATCATTTTAAAGTGAGTACAGCTAGTATTATAGGAAGTACACAGCCTATTTTCGGGATTATTATTGCTTACTTTTTCTTAAACGAAATCCCAACTTGGAACACCTTTTTTGGCGGACTATTAATCCTTTCTACCGTCATTATAGAAAGTCTTAGAACACGAAAGAAATAAAATATTTTCACTCAAAATTCGTTCTACGTTTGTAGAATTCATTTTTATATTCTACATTTGTAGAGGTTATTCTAAAAACATAGAACATGCAGTTATCAAAATCTGAAGAAGAATTAATGAGTTATTTATGGCAATTAGAAAAAGGCTTTATGAAAGACTTGCTAGATGCCTATCCAGAACCAAAACCCGCAAACACAACAGTTGCGACGCTTTTAAAACGTATGAAAGACAAAGGTTTTGTGGCTTACAACAAATTTGGAAACTCAAGACAATACTATCCTTTAGTTAAAAAGAAAGACTATTTTTCTAAGCATGTAAATGGTTTGATCAAAAACTTTTTTAATAACAGTAGTACGCAATTTGCTTCATTTTTTACCCAAGAAACCGATTTAACAAAAGAAGAATTAGAAGAACTACGCGCTATTATTGACCATCAAATTAAAAACAAATAATCATGGGTATTCTGCTATTAAAATCATCGGCATGTTTGGCTATTTTAATGCTATTCTACAAAATAGTTTTAGAGCCGTTAAACCATCATCATTTTAAAAGATTTTATCTATTAGCTGCGCTTTTACTATCGGCAATCATACCTTTTATTACATTTATTAAATATGTAGAACCAACTTTTGATTTTGGTATTTACGATCCAGAAAGTATGACTACACCACCATATTTTCCTGCAGAATTACCGACAATTACAGAAGAACAACCAAGTACATTTTTACCGACACTTTTATGGACAATTTATGCTATTGGTGTCATTATATTTTCAACGCGATTTATTTTAAATCTAATTAAAATTTCATCTAAAATTAAAAGGCATCAAAAGGTTAAAACATCTATTTTTATTAATGTCCTAATTGAAAAATTAGCTATTCCGCATACATTTTTCAACTATATTTTTCTTAATAAATCTGCTTTTAAAAATAACAAAATTCCGAAAGAAGTTTTATTACACGAACAAGCACATGCTAAGCAAAAACATAGTTTAGACATTTTGTTTTTAGAAATCTTACAGGTTATTTTTTGGTTTAATCCACTACTCTACTATATAAAAAAAGACATTAAACTTAACCACGAATTTTTGGCCGATCAACAAGTTTTAAAAAGTGGTTTCAACTTAAAAAATTATCAAAATCTCTTGTTAAAGTTCTCATCAAACCAAAAAGAGTTAGCATTGGTTAATGCTATCAATTATTCATCAATCAAAAAACGTTTAACAATTATGAACACACAAACATCACAAAGAACAAAATGGCTTAGAAGCCTATTAATACTACCTGTATTGGCATTGCTTTTATTTAGTTTTAGTCAAACTAAAGAGGTTAAAAAAAATATTGAACCAAAAAATGAATATAATGAAACTGAAAAGCTTTATGCTAGAAGCATATCCATCAAAGTTATTAAGGAAGGACAATATTTAATAGATGGTTTTCTAGCTAACAAGAAAAACTTTGTAAAGACCCTAAATCAATTACATCAAGATATTTCTAAAAGTGAAAGAGAAAAAGTAATAAATATACATGTCGATAGTCCAGAAGAAATCTCTGATAAAGAAGTTTGGTTTATTTTTAATAATGTTCAAGATTATGGCTATCATAGAATTGTTGCATATAATCAAGAAATTATTAGGTCTAAAAGAAATACTCCTTTTAAATTAGAAGATAATATTGGTTTAGAAAAGAATAATAAACAAACCTTAGAAATCAATCAAAATCCATTATCTCTTAAACTAAATGGTAAGTCGACTAGTTTAGAAAATTTGAGATCAGATTTCATAAACTTATTTGGAAAAAAGGATGTTAAATTACAGATAAACTCAAAAGGTAAAAGTCTAGACTATTCTATTTTAGAAAAGGTAACTGTAGAGTTACAAGGTTTATATAAATCAATAGAGTTAAGTCATGGAATTACTATCAATGACAAAACACATAAAGTTTCTCCAAACAAAGATTACTCTTTCAATGTTATAGAAAAGAAAAAAACTACACAAGACAAACAATATCCAATGTTAGGTATGTCTGTTTTTAAAGGTAATCCTATTTATGCTAATAAAAAATTGATCCAAGCAAGTCAAGTTGCTGTAACAACAGAAAAGAAGGTATTAAATTTTAAGTTTAAAGTACCAGGGAAACCAACAGTAAAAGTTGAAGGAAATTTACTTAATGAAGAAGCTATTAAGTATTTATTAGATGCTAAAGAAGACAGTACTATCCAATATTTTGACATTAAACTTGAAGATGGTAGTAAAGTGCCTTCTATGATAGTAATTATAAAAAATCAACCAAGTAAAAACAATAAAAAGACAATTCCGTTACCGCCGCCACCAGTAGCACATAATGCTACTAAAGAGCAAAAAGAAAAATATAAAAAAGAAAGAGAAGAATATTATAAAAAATATAAAATTATAGATGGTAAACCTACAAAAATACCAACGCCATCAAAGCCAAATAATTTAAAACAGGTACCAAAACCACCAAAACCAAAATCGCCTTTAAACACAGTTGTTGAAATGGCTAAAAAAGGTGCTACTTTTTATTACAACAATGAAAAAATAACCTCTGATAAAGCTATAAAACTTTTAAAAGAAAATAAGAACTTAAATATATCTTCCAATACAAATAATGGAGTATCGGTGGTTCATATTTCAGATAAACCCATAAAAATTGTAAATGGTAAAGTAGTAAATGAATAAAAATAAAAAATCCATTCAATTTTGTTGAATGGATTTTTTATCAATTAATGTAACATTTCAGTGTAATTTACGTTCTAATTAGCATCATCCATCAATCAAAAAACAATCACATCATGTTACAACAATTCTTTATTATTTGCTCTGGCGCAGATATTAACATCTTAAAAAATGCGTCTTCAAGCGAAAAAAACAAATACGCAGGTATTGGCGCAACGGTCTTTTTCACAGCACTAATGGCGTTTATTGCATCTGGATATGCGCTATACACCGTTTTTGACAATCTTTTTACAGCCATATTTTTTGGACTAATTTGGGGATTACTCATTTTTAATTTAGATCGTTTTATTGTCTCTACAATTAAGAAAAGAGATTCTTTTTTAGATGAATTTTTACAAGCATTACCAAGACTAATTTTAGCTTTAATTATCGCTATAGTTATATCAAAACCCTTAGAAATGAAGATTTTTGAAAAAGAAATCAACCAAGTTTTACTAGAAGAAAAAAATGCAATGACGCTTGAAAACCAAGAACAAATTGCACTTCAATTTTCTCCTAAAGAAACAGAACTAAAACAAAATATCGAAGATTTAAAGTCCGAAATTGACACCAAAGAAGCCGAAGTAAATGCACTTTACGACACCTATATTAGTGAAGCCGAAGGTACTGCAGGAACAAAAAAACTGGGTAAAGGTCCTGTTTATAAAGAAAAAAGAGACAAACACGATGCTGCTTTAGCGCAATTACAACAACTAAAAACAGATAACAAAGCAAAAATTGCAGCTATCGAAACGCAATTAGAGCAACTTCAAAACAACTATCAAACACAAGTTAATAATACACAACCTATTATTGATGGTTTTGATGGATTAATGGCGCGTGTTAATGCCTTAAACAAATTACCTTGGTTACCTTCGTTTTTTATATTTCTATTATTTTTAGCTATTGAAACAGCACCGATTTTCGCAAAATTAATTTCACCTAAAAGTGAATATGATTTTAAATTAGAAGATCAAGAGACTGCTGTAAAAACATTAGTACAACAACGTGTTGAAGAGCGTAAACTAGCTTTACAAACCGACTTTAAAATTAACGATAAAGTTTACACAGATTTATCTGAAGAAGACGAATTATATCAATTTAAACGCAAAAAAGCTAGAGAGCTTATGCAGTTACAAGCAGACGCTTTTTATAAAAGTCAGCAAAAACTATTATAAAAAAAAGCCCGATTTTCAATTAGAAAATCGGGCTTTTCTTCATTTTAAAAATATTAATTCTTTTTTACATATTCTGTGATAATCACAATTTGTTGTCCCCCAACTTTACCTTCAATATAATTAGCATTTTCATGATCTACACGTATGTTTCTTACAGCTGTTCCTTGTTTGGCAACCATGCTAGAACCTTTTACTTTTAGGTCTTTTATTAAAACAACGTTATCTCCGTTTTCTAGTAAAACACCATTAACATCACGATGTATAATTTTTTCGCTTTCGTCTTTATCTTCTCCTGTTGCTCTTGCTAATGCTAAAGCATCTTCATCTAAATACATCATATCCAACAGGTCTTTTGGCCAACCTTCTCCTCTTAATCGTTGTAACATACGCCATGCCATAATTTGGACAGCAACATGCTCGCTCCACATACTATCGTTTAAACAACGCCAATGGTTTGGATCCATATCGGTGTTTTTTTCAATTTGATTATAACATGTGTCACAAACCAAAACGCAAGTGTCTACGCTTTCGTTTAACGAAGGTGGAATTGTGTATTGTTGTAAATTTGAAGAAGATCCACACAACTCGCAAGTTGATTGACTTCTATCTTTTAACATTTGAAGTACGCTCATTTTAAATATTTGAGAGCAAATGTATAAATTAATAAATCATAATTTACTTAATCTTTGAAGATTAATAAAAGCATTATTAGTTTTTAATGTTTTTAAATAATCTACTAAAGAAAACATGCTTTTAAATATTGAATTTTGCTTCTTAGCCTCAAAAACACTTTTATTATAATTTAAAATATCTTCTTGATTATCTACAATTGCATGTATTAAAGCATTAAGACCATGGTATTTTGTATTAAGTAAATTTGTACTAACATAGGCTATTTTATCTAAGTTATAGCGACTATTCATAAACCTTGCTCCTGCTCTAATTGCAGATATATCTGATTTTGTTTTTTTAATATTTACAAGTGAAACATTATCACAACGATCGGCAATGATTTCTAATATAAAAGCTGTATTATCCCTACTGTTATTGTTAACAAAACATATTTTTAAGTCTGAGACTTTAATTATATTTTCTATAAATATAGAAGGGTTTACATCCTTTGCATTATTGTGAAATATTATTATTACACCTGTTTTCATCTTAAAATTACATTTTTATACAGTCTTTAAATTTGAAGCGCTGTTTACTTTTTTACTTTTTGGAGATCTATATACCCATGCAATTTGACCTAATTGCATAACTATTTTTACTGAATCCTTCATTGATAATTTAGATCCATCTGCGTGTATCCATCTTTTTAATGGCTGCTCGCACAATAAAGTTTTTGCTTTTTCTAAACCAAAATGGTGACTCATTCTTTTAAAAATTTCGACATCAAAAATCCATTGCGTTACAAATTTTTCTCCAAATGCTATTTGAATAACATCTTTACTAAAAATTTTTGCTCCACATTGTGTGTCTTTAAAGTCCATTTTTAGGATCTTTCTTATAATGTAGTTAATCGTTAAGCTTATTATTTTTCTTGCAGACTCTTTAGTTATGTTTGCTCCCATTCTAGAGATCCTTGATCCACTAACAATCTTAAAGTTTGATGTTTCTATAGTTTTTACTAAATCATCAAAATCTGCTAAATCTGTAGATAAATCTGCATCTAAAAATCCTATGTAATCTAAATCGTCTTTTTTAGCCATATGTAACATACCCAGTCTTACAGCTTCGGCTTTACCTCCATTTTTTTCGCAATCGTAAACTGTTATAAAGTCTTCTCTTCCTTTTTGTAAATCTTTTAATACTTTTAAGGTATTGTCCTTACTACCGTCATTAACAAAACATAAATGATAACCAGAGTACTTGTCTATGTAGTTTAAAAACTCATTACTTAACAAGCGTTCTTCTTCATTATAACATGGTATAACAACACCAACGCAACGCTCTTGTATAACCACGTCTGATGAAGACTCTACTGCTTTAGTTTCTGGTTTTCCTATTAACCTTTTTATCCTTGCACTAATTTCGTTAAGGCTTAAAGGTTTTTTCATGTAATCGTCTATACCTAAGTCAAAACCATCTGTAATGGTTTTATCTTGTGTATCTCCTGACAGTACTACAATTGGTATATTAGAATTTTTAGTTTGTCTTATATATTTTACAACATCTAACCCAGGTACACCTGGCATATTAATGTCTACTATTACTAAATCTGGTTGAAAACTATTAAAGGTATCTATACCTGATGTACCGTTTGTTTCTATTTTTACGTCGTATCCTAACTCTGTTAGTCTCTTTTGTAGTGGAAGTAAGACTAGTTGTTGATCGTCGATAGCTAAAATTTTCATGAGATATGAGTTTTATTGTTGATTACAGTTCAAAAGTAGCTTATTATGAAGCTCTTAAACGTTGGTTTTAGTCTAAGCTATTGTTATGTGTCGACGAATGGTTAAATAGTATAGATAATTAAAAATCAAACCCTTTTTTTATTTATTTATATTTACACTCATAAAGATTTTGCTTTATTGATGAAAGAAACGTCTAATAAATTTTTAATTGCAGCTTTACTTTTAGGTTTAGCTTTTCATGGTAGTTCTATATTTTTTACTTTAGAATATACTTATGATGCGTTAATTCATTTATTTTTTGCAGATCATTATGCTAATAGTTGGTTTGAACCATGGAATTATGAGTGGTATACAGGTTTTACAGTACAAAGTTATCCGCCATTAGTACATCAATCTATTGCTTTATTATCTTATGTTGGCGGACTTAAATTTGGCATGTTTACAGTAGCATTAATTGCTATTGTTTTATTTATTACTGGTACATACAGATTTTCGTTATTAATTACTTCTAGTAAAAAAATAGCTGGTTATGCTTGTGTGCTTGCTACATTTTCTTCTTCGTTTGTAGAGACTTTACATATTTTTGGTCAATTACCTAGCATTGTTGGTGTTTCTGTTTTGATGCATGCTTTACCAGAAATCTACTTATGGCTAAAAACCGGTAAGAAATGGTATTTAGCTACATCTTTATCTTTAATATCTGTTACAGTTACTTCCCACCATGTAACGCCTATTTTTGGGATGGTCTTTTTTATTTTTCCTTTAATTGGAATGGTCTTAATGGATGTGTCTAAAGATAAAACTGGATCTTATAAAGCTGTAACTTTTAAAGTGTTTTTAAATAGTTTTTTTAAGCTATTTAAACGCATTGTCGTTTTTGGTTTTTCTTCGTTAATTTTAATTATTGGATGCATTATTCCGTATTGGTTAAATTCTAAGACTAACCCTATAACTCAAGTACCAATACCGCATGGATCTAGAGATAATTTTTTAGAAATAACTTCTTCTGGATTAGTGTTTTTCTTAATTCCTTGGGGAGTTTTATTAGTGCTTTTACCTTATATTTTTTATAGATATTACAGTAAACGATATTTATTTTTTGGGCTTTCTATAACTATCTGTACCATATTAGGTACTGGAGGCACAACACCAATACCCTTAAAAATGTTAGGCGAAACCGCTTTTAACATCTTAACATTAGACAGGTTTACACTTTGGGCTTCTATAATGTCTATTCCTTTGTTAGGAGAATTTGCTTACCGTTTTGTAGAAGGTGATTTAAAAGCACTAATTCAACAAAAATTTGGTGCAGTTTACCACAGAATTATTGGTGGTATTCTGGCTGGATTATTTGTATTTATGGTAATTTTTACAATGAGCTTGGGGTATTTTAGACCTTCTCAACCTCAAAAAATAAAAATGCTACCTATTGTTAACTTTTTAAATCAAGACGACCATGATAAATGGCGTTTTTTAACATTAGGATTTGGAGACCAAATGGCTTGGCTAAGTGCACAAACTAGTGCAATGACTGTAGATGGCAATTATCATTCTGCAAGGCGTTTACCAGAATTAACCACAAGACCTATAGAACGTCTTGAAAATTCAAAATTTAAAGGCGTAGCTGGTATTGGGTCTTTACAACAGTTTTTAACAACTCCAGAAAAATATAATTTAAAATACATATTTTCAAACGATAAGTTTTATGACCCTATTCTATACTTTTGTGGTTGGCAGCGGTTAAGACAATTAGAAAATGGTATAATGGTTTGGGAGCGATTAAATATTCCTCCTGTGTCTTCTATTTTGCCGAAAGAAGACGTTGCTAAATGGCTTAAAATACATTGGGGCATAATGCCTTTTTTAACTGTATTAGTTGCATTTATTTTAAATATTCAAATGCTTTGGGTTATTATGCTCAAAACCCGTAAAAAAGAATTACCTGAGTTTTTAAAACATAATTTTGTTTTTAAAAAATTTAACAATAATATATTACGATTAACACATCTTTGGTCATTACTTCTTGCTGGTTTTATTATTTACGGCATTTATCTTTTCTACTTAAAAAATGACTCTCAATTAAGTCCAAAAAACGCTTTAATTGCTTACTATGATGCTTTAGATTTTAAAGAGTTTGAAAAAGCTCATAGCCTAATAGATCCTAATAGTAACTTAAGTATTGCGCAATATATGCTAGAAGTATCAGTAACAGATGGTTTATTGAGTAGTTATGCTAAGATGGACGAGATTAAAACTGATATAATAAAACATAGTGATAGTACTGCTACTGCAAAAGTAATTACGCAATGGATTACTCCTTTAGAAAAAATAGAGCGCGTAGACCACAAAACTTTAATTAAACAAAAGGGTAAATGGTATTTAAAACCTGATGATCTAAATAACGACCTACCACCAGATCAACTATATAATGCTAATCAAACTAAATATTATAATCAAGGACGTAGACGTGTAACTACAGAACAAACACATCATGAAGATGTTCTAAAACAACCTGTTTTAGAAATTACAGACGCAAAACTTGTAAAAAATAATAATAGCTATGCTATTATTGGTCAAATACAAAATATAGACAATGTCCCTGCAGATGTAATTATTAAAGGCACATTATACAATGACGATAATAAAATGCTAGCTACCTACAATGCTAAATACCATATGAAGCATAAATTAATGCCTAAAGAAACAACTAACTTTAGAATTGAATTTGAAGGCATAGCGTGGTCTAAAACAAAAGACTCTATACCAGATACTTTTAATCCTGACGAATTTACACCTATTGAGTTAGAAGAGCAACCTACAAAATTCAACTTACAAGCAGCTGGTAATGTTACAGGAAGTGACCTTTATAAAAGTGTTGCCTTAAGTAGTTTAAAAATTACCGACAGTTTGATTTCGGGAAGTGTATATAATGGAGGTATACAAGAAGTAACTATACCTCAGCTATTGATTAGTTATTACGATAAAGACAAAAACTTATTATGGGTAGATCATCAATTTATAAAAGATGGTATTAGACAACAACGTAAACAAACTTTTAAATACAAACTACTAACTAACAACAACATAAAAATTATAAATCAATCTAAAGACAACCTTTTTGTTAATGGATTACCTAATGCAGATATAGCTAGAAAAATTGTTTCAGATAGAATAACAAATCATACAGATCAAGTTTTACAACCTATTAATCATCCTGTTTTTAAGTATATTAAGGTTGAAATTAACTCATACATTGGCAATCCGTTTTAATGAAAAGTAAGATAACATACCTGCTACTTTTTTCTTTTATCACAATAAAAGCCATTACTATATTTAGTAGTGAATCTAAACCTATTTACAGCTTACTTAATAAAAAGAATATTTATACTGCTAACGATTCTGTTTTATTAAATTTTAGCACCAATACTGACGGCAAACCTTCACTTTACGTAACTAACAGTTATGGTTCTACACTTATACAACCTACTTTAACTAATAATGTGTTAAAGTATAAAATACCTAAATCTTTTTCATCAAAAAAAGGAATACTACATTGGAAACTTTTAGACAATAAAGCTTCTCTTGAAGGAAGTATTAAAATCAAGTCTTTAGAACAAGTAAAAAATATTGAAACCTATATTGGTCCACCAAGTATAAATGCAGGAAAAACAGACTATAGTATGATTGTAGTTATCCCAACAGATAGTTTAGACAATCCAATAAGAAAAGATGAAGAAGTAATTATAAAACATCAATTTTTAAATAAAAAGTATTTGGACGTTATAAAAACAGACAATCTAATTGCTTACAAAAATATCTATTCTAAAGATAAAGATGGACGTTTATTAATTTCATCAGAATGTAAAAACACAGCATCAAAAGAATTTACTGTTTTCGTAAAACCATCTATTCCTAAACCGTTTAATATCTATTCCGAAAGAACTCATAATTATGCAGACGGTAACCAAATTACAACATTAAAAACTTCAATTATAAAAGACAGTTATAACAATATTGTTAGCGATGGTACTTATGTAACTTTTTACATCACAGATAAAAACAACAATAAACTACAAACTACAGGCACGACAATTAATGGTATTGCTACAGCAAAAATCATTAACCCTGATCATGAAGATTCCTGGAATATAAAGGCTTACATAGACGGTATTACAGAAAGTAACTTGATTACATTAAAATTTGAACAAGTTGTAAAAAACATACCATACACTATTACTAATAACAACCGTACTATAACTGTTGGTCCTATAAAAAGTTTTATGAATCAATTTATACCTGATGGACTTGAAGTACAATTGGAAATAAAAAAGGATAATGACATTATAAATATTATAGAAAAAACTTCTTTTAATGGCTATGTTACTTTTAATTTAAAAGAAGATATTTATAAAGATGACATCTATAACTTAACTATAAAAACAGCTGGTTTATCAAAAAACATTAAAGACCTAAAACTATGGTAAGTTTAAATAAAAACATAATCAGGTCCATTTTAATAATATCGTATATCATTGTTATTGCTTTAATAGTTTCTGGAATAAGCGGATTATTTAGTTACCTAAATACAGGAGCAGATCGTAGTAAGATGCTACATACCGAAATTAAAAAAATAGAACAATATCTTCCTAAAGTTATATGGCAACCACTAAATAATGAAGGCAGAAAAATGGATAATCAAAATCTAAATGCCATACAAAACGATTATTTAGATGCATGGTACGTAAAACAAGTTGCTTATAACTCTAATAAAAAAGCTGGAATTAAAGACTACTACACAGACCATGCTAGAAAAAATTTATACCAAACAATAGATTACAATGCTAATAATAATACAAGAGTAAATGCTACGACTATTAAGCATAATTTAAATTTAGATTTTTTTAGTGAAGATGGGCAGTTAGCAGTTATAACCGATAAAGATGTTTTAGAGTATAAGCAAGTATACAATAAAGACTCTTTAGTTTTAGAAACCAAAGAAACTTCTACATATAAAAGCATATTATTATTAGAAGATGGTTTTTGGCGAATAAGACACACGGTAAGACAAAATTTTACACCAATAAAATCAAAATTAAACCCACCTATTGATTCGTTAAATATCAAAGGTATAAATTACTATCCCCAAAATTCTCCTTGGGCTATGTTTGGAAACCTTTTCGCTAAGGACACTTTAAAAAAAGACTTTAAAATAATAAAAGATGCAGGCTTAAATACCATAAGAATCTTTGTCCAATATGAAGACTTTGGTAAAGCTGATGTAGACAAAACTAAACTTAAGCAATTAAAAACTACTTTAGACATAGCAAAACAACATAACTTAAAGGTTATTGTTACATTATTTGATTTTTTTGGTGACTATGCTGTTTTAAATTGGACGCTAAACCATAGACATGCCGAAACTATTGTAAATAGCATAAAAAACCATGATGCTTTATTAGCTTGGGACATTAAAAACGAACCTAACCTTGATTTTAAATCTAGAGGAAAAGCTAATGTTATTGCATGGCTAGATAACATGATAGATGTTGTTAGATCTGTAGACAGCATAAACCCTATAACTATAGGTTGGTCAAATACTAAAAGTGCTACTATTTTAAAAGATAAAGTAGATTTTGTTTCATTTCATTATTATGAAGATTTAGAAGAGTTAGACTCTAAAGTTATTGCATTAAAGAAAGAAATAAAAAACAAGCAACTTGTACTTCAAGAATTTGGAATTTCCTCTTACTCTGGTTTTTGGAAACCTTTTGGTAATAGTAAAGAAGATCAAGCTAGTTATTACAAAAAAGCCCAAGAGATTATTGCAAAAAATAATTTACAATTTATGTCTTGGACTTTATACGATTTTAAAAATATACCTAAAGAGGTTGTTGGTAGATTACCTTGGCGTAAAAACGCTCAAAAGCATTTTGGCTTTATCGATAAAAACGGTAATAAAAAACCTGCATTTAAGTATATTACTAATTAAAAATTAGTTAGTTTTTGGGACAAAAAAGCTAATTACGCATTTATTACTGTATTAGTTTGAGGGTTCTTTTTTTTAATAAGTTTATCAAATTGCTCTAAATACATATCAGCAATTTTTTGCATAGGATAAGCTGTTGCTGCTTTATAGTTTGCTTTTCCTAAAGATATGCGATAATCTTCATTTGTAACTATTGCTTCTATTGCATTTGCTAAGCTATCTATTGATGTTGGCTCAAAAAATTCTCCTTGATAACCTTCATCTTGAACTAAAAGTGCTAAATCTCCTAAATCTGGCATAACTACTGCTTTACCATAGCTACCTGCTTGATGTAACACTCCAGAACTACCAGTTGTTGATGTATAAGGAAAAACAACAACTGCACTTTCTTTAAACAGAGTTGGCACTTCTTCTTCTTCAACATAACCAGTATATCTTACTTGTGGTACATGGTTATACTTTTGTTTAACACCTTCTAAATAACCAGGCACATTTGGATTGTCAGTACCTGCTACAACTACCTCTAGATCTAAACCAGTTTTTTCTCTTACCTTAACAACTGCTTCTATCATTGCTTCTACCTTTTTGTAGGTTCCAAATTTACCAAAGGTCATGATTTGTAATGGTCCATCTGGCAAAGTGTATTCTGGTTGTTCTTCGGTTACTTCAAAAGTACCGTGTGGTATTTGAACCACATTTGTGCTTTTATATTTATTATTTAACACATCTACGTATTTATGCATTGTAACTGCTACGGTATCTGCTTTTAATATTAACTTAGTTAAGCTTGTACCTATAAAGTTATACACGTTTTGTAGCAACTTGTTTGATGTAAATCCTGCTTTTCCTAAATCGACCTCTTCTAAGATATTATGTAACAAAACAATGTTTGGTATCTTTTTTAATCTACACACTAATGGAAGCATTAATCCTAATGCAGCAGGTACTTTTTTATCACCAAACTTCATAAATTGCAAATTAAACAATACTGCATCTGGTTTAGTTTGGTTTAATGCTTTGTTTACTGTAAATAAGTTTTTGTAGCTATTAAATTCCCAACACTCTTTAACTGAAACTCTACAACCGTTTTTCACAAAATCTATATCCTTAGCACCTTCTGTTTTATCTGTTAGTAAAACTACTTCTGTTACTTGATCTTTTTGTCTAAAATGCTTTACTAAATGATAAGCGTATTCATTTAAAGTTACTTTACTTGGTGGATATGCTGTTACGATTGCTAGTTTCATAATATTAAATTTTAAATGATTTAATTACAATACAAATTTGATGATATTAGATTATAAATCTCTGTGTATTAAGATTAAACGCAAGTATCTGTAGACAAATGGAAAGAATGTTAAGTTTGACTACTTTTTTATTTCTAAACCTGTTATATAAAAAGTTAATTGCACTAGTAAGAGTAATACCATTGCTATGATTTGCATGTAAACCACTTCTTCTAATGTGCCATGAAAAAGAAATATTAGTACTACCTGTAAAACTCCAAACACTGCAGATATTAACACTGGCACATACTTATCTAAAGACAAATAGTAATAAGCAAAAATATTAGATAATGCAAATAAGCCAGTTGCAGTAGCGTATTTCCATAATAATGGTGCTACGTCCAAATATTGTTCTCCAAATAATAAAGTAATAGCTAAATTAGGAAACAAAGCACATCCTACAATTATTGTAATAGCTATTGCGGCAATATACAATATATACTTAAACAATATTTTTGATGGGTCTTTACCTTCCTTTTTTAATTGTACTACCTCTGGTAATAATAACATTACAAACATCCATGCTATAAAATATACTATACGTCCAATCAAAGCTAATGATGCATAAAGACCTGCATCATGAGATGGGAAATAATGCTTAACTAATAAAATATCGCTATTATTGATTATAATTTGTGTAAGCTCGTAAAATGCAGTAACTAACAAGAAGTGCTTTATAGCTTTTTTATCTGATGCTAGAAGTTGACTTTTAATGTTTAAATTGAAGTTTTTGGTATTAAATGGTATTAGACCAAATACAAAAGACAACAATATACCAATAGCTATAACTATTGAACTTTTTAAACCCAACAAGTAAATTAACGAAATTGTTAACACCAATCTACTAAGCATTTCTAGTTGGTATGTTATAGATAACTTTTTAAATTCCTTTTTACCTTGATACACACCTCTATTTACGCTCATTACAAAATATAAAGGCACGCCAACACCAAAAATGATAAACATAGATGATGAAGATGTATTAAAAACTGTTTGTAGTTGTCTAGAAAAAATAATAATCAATATACCTAAACCAATACCTATAGCTGTTGAGTTTTTATAGATTGTGGTCAAAAAGTTGATTAAAACGTTATTCTCTAATAATACTGAAAACTTAGCGGTAACTAATTGAAATGTCATTGCTACAAAAGATAACACCAATAAAAATGTTATTAATACAGCCGCATCTGCAAATTGTGCTGGGCCTAAAATACGTCCTAATAATAAGTTATATAAGTAATTACCACCGTTTACCAATAGCACACTTAACATAAACAATTGCTCTTGAGAAATTTTTAAGGACTTAATCATCTTAATAGATTGCTGCATAACAAATTACAATAAAATCAATTAATTATATTCTTTTTATTTACTTCTTAATTCTTCATAAATCTCTTTACACCCTAAACCTGTAATGCAAAGTTTTTTATTACTAGATATGGCATTATCGTATAAGTTTCTTATAGCTTTCATACCACTTGCATCTATTTTAGAAACCTTATCTATATTTAAGGTAAGATCTTCTAAATTAGTTAGCATTAATTTTAAGTGTGTTTCAAAGCTTTTTACTGTAGACGTATCAATTCTACCAACTATTTCAAATAAAGTTTTGTCTCTTGTTATTGTTAATGCCATAATTTTTATCTTTAAATTTATTTAAAGCAAATATCTACTTAAACAATAAGCTTAATTGATGTATTTCGATAGATTGCAAATAACTGTAGATGAATAAACAAGCTATTTACCTCAAAAAGCAATAAATAAGTGTCACTTATGAAATTAAAACATACTATTAGCCTACTAATCTTTCTTTTTTGTTACTCTTTAAACGGACAAAATATGCAAGAAGGCTTTTCTTATTTAGAGTCTGGAGATTACAAAAAAGCTGAAAGTTATTTTAAAGATATTTTAATAACATATCCTGAAAACAAAACAGCTAGACTTTGTTATGGAAGAGCTGTTGGATTAAATGGTGACCCCAAAAAAGCATTAACTTTATTTTCTAATCTAGTAAATGATTACCCTGAAGACTTTGAGGTTAAATTAAATTATGGAGAATCTTTATTATGGAATAAAAATTACACAAAAGCCAAAACCTACTTTAAAAAACTAATTATAGAACAACCCAAAAGTTTTCCTGCATTACTAAGTTATGCAAACACTTTATCTAACTTAAAAGAATATGACGAAGCTCTAAATTATGTAAACAAAGCTTTGTCTGTTTCAAATAATAATCCAAATGCCTTAACCTCTAAAAAATATATCTACCTAGGTTACGCTTATAAAAAACAACAAGAACAATCTTATGAAGAAGCAGAAAAATTATTGCTAAAAAATTTAGAACTTTTTAATAATGATAAAGAGACTTTGTTAAACTTGGCTAATCTATATTTAATTGTAAACAAATTAGATTTAGCTCAAAACACTTACAATCAATTAAAAAACAAAACACCTCATACAATAGAAGCTTTAAATGGATTAGCTTTAGTATATCACTTAAAAGGAAAAGAAAAATTAGCATTAAATACTAGCAAAGAAGCCTATCAAGCATTAAACCAAGCAAGCAACAAGTCTTTGACCAAACAAACTACAGAACGCTACATCCAGGCATTAATTTGGAATAAAAAATACAAAGAGGCTAACCGTTTAATAAACAATTTAATTAAAGAGCAGCCTAATAACAATTGGATACTAGCCTTAAGAGCCACTTTAAATATATATAAAAGTGACTTTAAAAAGAGTTTAACAGATTACAATACTATATTAAAAAACGATAGTACTTCTTTTGATGGCAATCTAGGTAAAGCAAACACATTAAAAGCATTAAACCAAACCAATCAAGCTTATAAATCTGCGCAACAAACATTAAATATTTATAATAATCAAAAAGATGCTTTAAACTTTATTAAAAACATAGAAAATAATTTTACACCTTTTTATGAAGGAAAAGCTTCTTATTCTTTTGACAACGGAGATAATAATGCTGTAAGTTTAAGTAACAGTTTACAATTTCCTTTAAGTACAAAACTGAAACTTCAAGCAGACTATATCTATAGAAAAACAGATAATAAAGTTACTAATTTTAACGCGACTTCTAATGATTTTACTTTAGGCGGATCTTATAAATTAACAAATACAATAACTGCAAATGTTATGGCAGGTATATCTAGTGCAGATGCAAATAATACTAATTACAATCAGTTTTTAACTGATGTATCATTAGATATAAAACCTTTTAAGTTACAGCAATTAAAAGTTGGGTATAAGAGAGACTTACAAAATTTTAATGCCGAATTATTAAATCGTCAAATTGTTCAAAACAATTATTATGCTAACTACAGTTTAAATACCAACTTTAATTTAGGCTGGTTTACTCAATATTTTTATACTAGTCAAAATGATCAAAACAACAGGCATTTATTATTTACATCTTTATACTACAACATCCTAGCTAAACCATCTCTTAAAGCAGGTCTTAATTATCAATATATCACATTTAAAAATCAAGTTCCGACTATATATTTTTCTCCAGAACAATTTAATGCTGGAGAAGTATTTGTTAATCTAATTAAAGATGAAAATGTAGCTAAACCTAAAGAATGGTTTTACGAGCTTACAGCTGCTACAGGCTTACAATTTATAGAAGATAACGAAAGCCAGAGCACTTACAGAATACAAAGTAAATTAGGATATAAATTTTCTGATAGATGTTTAGCTAATATATTTGGTATAAGAAGTAATATTGCGTCTGCTACTGCAGCAGGATTTACTTACACAGAAATTGGTGTTAGGTTTAAATGGTTAATTTTTAAAAGACCAGTTTTTAAATTATCAGAATAAAAAAAGGTAAAAGCATTGCTTTTACCCTTTCTTCGCTATTAATCAACAATTAAAGTTACCTTATCAATAACTTTAAACTTTTATAGTTAGAGTTTACACTCTCTAACTTACATATATATAATCCCGAACTTAGGTTTTGTCTTTGTATTGATACTTTATTTTTACCTACACTAGCACTTACTTGTTGGCTGTAAACAACCTTACCTAATTGGTCATAAATAGATAGTGTTAAGTTTTCTTTTACTGTAGCATTAAAGTTTAAGCTAGTAACCTCTGACATTGGATTTGGATATGCAACTAATGTGTTTTGGTTAGTTTCACTCTCAAAATCCGAAACTGATAATGCTAAACCTCTTTCAAACCTTAAATCTTGTAAGTTCATTTCTTTTGTTTGTGTAGAGCCATCTTCGCTAACCATTGTAAATACTAATGTTACAATATCATCAGGATCAATTTCTGCACTTAAATCTGAATAAAAATCTGAAAACGGTAACGAAAAACTCGTATAATTTTCAGTTAGATTAACTGTAGCTTTATATTGTTCATTCCAATTTGTAATACTTTGTTTTACTAAAGCAACTTCTAAACTACCTGTTCCTTTAGCTTTAAATTTTAAAACGTTGTAATCTGTAACATCTACAGCTTTAAACCTTGGTGTTAATGCACGGTAGGCTGCAAAATACGTATTAGTTGTTGCGTTTAAGGTGATATTTCTTTCTATAGGAAAAACATCTTCTGCAAATGGGATTGTATTTGGTTGCACTTCATAGTTATTAACTATTGTATTTGGTTGTGCATCATCAATACCCCATGGACCATCAGACATAAATAAATCGTCAGGAATATTTACACCATCTCCTATTCTAAATCCTATATCAAACAAGTTACCAGTTGGTAATTGCACATTAGTAATATAGTTTTGGTTTAAATCTATTGTAGAAGTTGTATAATTAAAATCATTAGTTTCTGATGTTCTATATCCAGCGTCAAATGTTACACTATTAGTAGCATTACTATTAATAATTTGCAAGTCTAACATACCATTGATATACTTTCCTTTTCTTACAAACACTGTTGGTGCTTCAGATAGATTATAATTTGTTATGGTTTTTTCGGCATCTAATAAATTTAATACCTCTTGTGCTAGTAAGTATAAATCGTCTACAGAATCTGACCAAATTTGAAAGTTGTAAAAAGTCACATTTTCTTGGTATAAATCTAAATTCCAGTGACTTTCAACTTCAAAGTTAGCTTGATTATTTACTTCTTTTGCAGATAGACTTAAGACATACTCAAAACTTCCGTCTATGTTTTTTATAATTGATTTTACAAACTCTTCATCGTTAATCATTATTGTTGAAATAGAAATCAACTCAGCTCCTAACAATCTATCACAAATATATTTTGTATGCTCGTATACACCATTTTCAGTTTTAAGAGCTAATATTGAAGCTATAGAAGCATCATTTTGATAATAATCTACAGAGAAAACCTCGGTTGCATTTGTAATATTTAACAAATCTGTTGGTGTAGACTCGATTGCAAAATCTTCATTTATAGTTGTTAAAGGTATAAAATCTTGAAGGGTAAATGATGTATTAGTAGAAGCACTTTCTGCTGTATTTACTGATCTAAAATTAGATTGAGAGTTGTTTTTTGTAAATCTTTTTGCTTTTTTAGGATTGAACTTATAACCTGATTTAACTCGATTATAGTTTCTTTTGTTAATAGCTTTAGATAATCTACCATTACTTTCTAATCCACCATCGTTTGCAGTAGTTGGAGGCAATATAACATCACAATTTCCAAACCCAGAACAAGAAGGATCGTCACAATCAACAAGTCCGTCGCCATCATCGTCAATACCGTTGTCACAAATTTCTTGTAATACTGGTGCTGTTGGACAACGTGCTCCATCATTACTAGAACTTGCTGGACCAAAAGCAAATAAATTTGAATCTATAACAGATAAAGTGTTTATATCTTGCACATTTTGTATTACGTATATGGTTCCTGTTTGATTTGCAGACACATAAAAACGACCATCTGCATCAAAATAAACAGCGCCATATGTATAATTTAATCCTGTTAAAATTGGTACAACACCCAAAGCTGTTACTTGACTAGTTAAAGGATTAATACGATAAAGTATGTTAGTCCCTTTTTCTACTGTATAAATATTTCCGTCTACAGCGTTAAAAGCCCAATCATGTACATTAATATTTTGACTTAAAGTTTCTGTAGATATATACTGACCGTAATTAGCAGATTGTGGATTTAAATCTATTTTGTAATAATCTGTTCCTCCACTTTTTAAATAATATATACCATCTGCACTAATATCTCCTACATATCTATTAGAGTTTGATAATTGTGGAATGGTAAAGTTAGTGACTTGAAAATCTTGACCTATTCTAATTATTGTTTGTGTTGGTGTATTTAATGATCCCCAAATAAATCCATCTGCTGGATTATATGCTGCTGCATTTATATTTCCAGGTGTTACATCTTTAGCAACCTCATAAGAATTACCAGAAGCTAGATCTATTGCGTAAACATCATTTTTTTGAAATAAATAAGCATTATAATCACAATTGAATGGCGTGTCTTGTGCAATAGCTAATTGACCTATTAAAAGAGCGATTAATATTTTAGAAAAAAGTAATGTTTTATTCATGATTTTGGGTATTAAATCTTTAACAAAAATAATATAGGTTAAGAGAGTTTATTAGTGTTTTTCGTTTACTACTATTACTCTAAAGTTAAATGGTAGTTAACTATCGATAAATGGTTTATCGCTTTAAAAATATATTGGTATAGTATCTTTTACCACTTGAGTCTACATCTGAATATACACCTATATCAGATAATGATGATTGTTCTAAATTTTGCTTATGCAAATCACTATTTAACCATGCATTAAAAACTGTTTGAGCAGTTGTATAACCATAAGCTACATTTTCTGACACATGTATTGCGTTAACAGTAACTTGTAGATTTTGCTGTCTTAAAAAGAAGAAGTCATGACTAGGTTGACCTTGATCTATCATATACTCACTGTGCGCTTTTGCTTCTAAACTAGCTATATCTAGCAAGTTTAATTTTGACAACCCTAAATCTTCTCTATGAGAATTAATTAGTTGAATTATTTCTAAGTCTATTGAATTATAATTTATTTCTGTTGAAATATCAGGATTAGTATCGTTTTGACTTGAAATATCTTCTGTAGAACAAGAAGTTATTAATACTAATAAAAGAAGCAGTAATGGTTGGTATATTTTTGACATGTTGTTAGGTTTTATATTTCTAACAACAAAATTATTTTTTATGCTACTTTACAGTTAAAGTATTCGATTAGTGCTTTTTAAAGTATCGATGAATGGAATATTTTTTAAGTTTTAAATTTACAATTACCGTTTAACCGAGTTAAACTATCGATTAAAGTAAGTTTAAGCGTTTCATTAACTCTGGACGGTTAGATCTACTTACTGGTATTACATCCTTTTTTATTAATACACTATTATCTTCGATATCTATTATTTTATCTACGTTAATGATATAAGATCTGTGTATTTTTAAAAATAAACTATCTGGTAATTTATCGTGTATTTTTTTTAATGTACTATGTACTGTATAATTTTTTGTCTCTGTTTTAATATGAATATAGTCTCCTTTTGCTTCTACTAAGTATATACTTGGTATATCTATTTTAATAAGGCGTCTATCTATATTTACATACAAATCATTTACACCAGAGTCTTCTTCAGTCGGGTTTGTTGTAGCTTTAGATGTAAATGTTGCTGATTTTGCTTTATCTAATGCTTTATTAAATCGCTCTTGGGTTATTGGCTTAACTAAGTAATCTACAATACAATCATATTCAAAAGCTTGAATTGCAAAATTTGCATCTGATGTAGTTAAGATAATTTTAGGTGGATTTTTTAATGTCTGTATAAAATCAAAACCAGTAAAATCTGGCATATGTATGTCTAAAAATATTAAATCTACAGTGTTTTGATTTAAGTATTTTATAGCTTGAATAGCATTAGAAAACTCTTCTACCACATTAATATCTGGCACATTAGAGCTAAGTTTATTTATTATTGTTCTTGCTGTAAGCTCGTCATCTATTATTATACAATTCATTAAAAACTAATTATAATTTATCTAAATAATTAGTTATGACAGTTAGTATATTATCAAATTCTTCTTTAAGATCTGTATTATGGTCTAATAAATTATTTTCATAATCAATAGCAATGTCATAACTTTTTGAAAGACCTAAAATACTAATTTTATGCTTAAGTTTATGAACATTTTCTGCTGCTAGTTTATAATTTTTATTATTTAAGTTTTTATAATACGTTTCTTTTTCTGTTGGAAACTCTTTTTTTACCACATCTAGCAATTGTGTTTCAAATTCTTTATCTCCTCCAGAAAGTGTGTTTATATAAGATAGATTAGGCTGTTCCATTTAATTGTTTTTTTATTGTAAAGTAAAATGTTGTTCCTTTATTTATTTCGCTTTCAAGCCATATTTTACCTTGATATAGTTCGACTATTTTTTTTACGATAGATAATCCTATACCGCTAGAATCTGCTCTATTTTCTAACTTTTCAAAGGTTTTAAATATTTTTTCAAAATAATCACTATTTATCCCTTTTCCGTTATCCTTAACAAAAAACTGCCAGTATTGCTTTTTATCTTCTACTCCAATTTCTATGCTTCCTTTAGACTTATCATTATACTTTATGGCATTTGATATTAAATTTTGAAACAATTGTTGCAGCCTATATTTATCCCCTTTAACTGTAGGTAAATTTGCTTTTGTTATAGTGATATGATTTGGTACTTGTATAGTTTTTAGGATTTGATCCACTATTAAATCTAGATCTACATTATAGATTTTTATTTGATTTTTATCTATAGTGGAGTACTCTAAAATGCCGCTAATTAGAGCGTCCATTTTCTCTACATTTTCTCTAACTAATTCTAATTGTTTATTACCGCTTTCTCCAATTTTATCTTTAAAATCTTCTTTAAACCAAGCTGTTAATGTGTCTATGCTTCTTAAAGGTGATTTTAAATCATGAGATACCATGTGAGCATAATCACTTAACTCTTGATTTTGATATGCTAACTCAGACAATAATCGCTCTCTTTGTTTATTTATTTCGACAATTTCTTTTGTTTGGTTGTCTATAAACTCGATAAGTTTTAAGCCATCTAAATCTAAATTTAGCGTATTATCCTTATTGTTTTCTGGTAAATTATAAAGCTTTAAGGTATCTAAGACGTGTTTAAGCTTATCTATTACTTCTTTTTGTGCGTCTGCTTCTTCTCTTAATTGTTGATTTGCTGTAAATAACTCTTCAGAGCTTAATTGCATGGCTCTTTGCTGCATATTAAATTGTTCTTCAAAGTTGTTGTAAGAACTATTTATTGCGTCTAAAAATGTTTTTAACTCATCATTTTTTGCAAATTCTTCAGGTAAAAATTTTCTTATTTGTCGTTTTAATAACGAGTTCATTATTCGCTTATTAAAGTAATTGTCATTGTTTGATTATGTAATTGACATGATATTTCTCCATCAAAAGGAGCTATTTCTCCGTAAGAGTAAAATCCGCTAATGGTTGCGTCTTGACCAATTACTTCTATTACTTCTTCTACTTCTTCTTCTACTCTTTGATCTAAGACTAATTTACGTCCAATACAACTAACTAACATTGCTAGTTCTGGTTTGTTTTGTCTTAAATTCATTGCTTGCTTTGCGGCACGTTCTGATGCATTTGCAATGTTATCTACATTAGTCATCATTAATTGCACTTTTGCGTTTTCTGGTATGTCTCCTGCTAATATTACAGAATTATTAGTTTCGTCTATGTTTAGAATAGATCTTACAATTGGTTGGTCGTCTATTTGTACTTTTACGTTTAAAGGATACAGTAATGCAGCACCTGGTAAGTCTTTGGCTTTATCACCTAAATAGGTTTTGTACAAATCTAATGCTGGCTGACCATCTAATTCAAATAAAATATTATCATCAGATTTTGTAACTACACGTTCTGGTCCAAAAGGTGTCCAACCACCATAAATAGAAAATGTTACTTCTAAAGTATCTCCGTAAAAACCTATAGCGATTAATTGTCCTTCTTTTGGATTTTCATTATACCCTGCAATTGTTTTTTCAAAACGATCATCGTCACCACAAAGTCCACCTGTTATTAACAAATTATTTTGGGTAACACTATTCATACCTTGCGTTAGTTTTGATCCATTTACAAAACTACCTTCTGATATTACAAATACATGTTTTAAATTATCTTTTGGTAATTGTTGGATTAAATCTTGACCTACTTTGTAACTATCTTGATTATTATTTTTTATGTTACTAGTCTTTATTACAAATGTAGATTTTTCAAACTCTATTGCTGTAATTGTAATACTTTGCTGGTTAACATCATTTGATGAAATTTCTGCGCAAGTTGATCCAAAAACTATTTGTCCATCAGGAAATAGAGTTTTTATATCTTGATATATATTAGCGTCTTCTAACATATATCTGTTACCTAAAACCAATACTAATGGTGCGTTAAGTTTTATTTCTTGTCCAATATATTTCCAATCGGAGTTTTTATGTTTTACTAATTGTACTGTTTTCATTTTTTACTTTTTTAGAGTGAAATAAAAAGTGGTTCCTTTATTTAACTCGCTTTCTAGCCAAATTTCACCTTTATGGAGATCGACTATTTTTTTTACTATAGATAATCCTACTCCGGTTGAATCTTTACTTTTATTTAATGAATGAAATATTTTAAATATTTTATCGTGAAATTTTTTATCAATACCAATCCCGTTATCTTCTATTGAGAATTGATAGTATGTTTTCTTTTCTGTTACATCTATATTAATTAGTCCTTTGTCTTTATCTATAAATTTTACTGCGTTACTTATTAGATTTTGAAACAATTGCTTTAGTTTGGTTGCATCTCCTTCTAAAGTTGGAAGTTTATTTTTTATGTTAACAGTTATATGATCTGGTATATAGAGTATTTTAAGCAATTCTTCTATTGTATTATCAAGGTTTACACTTGTTAGTTTTGAGTCTGATCCAATACTAGAATATTCTAAAATATCTGTTATTAGCTGCTCCATTTTTTCTAGCGTATTTTCTATTAAAGAAATGTTTTGCAGGCTAACTTGATCTAATTTACCTTGATTATCTTCTTTTAACCAGCTAACTAATGCATGTATACTTCTTAAAGGAGACTTTAAATCATGAGATACTATATGTGCGTACTCTTGTAACTCTGTATTACTTCTCTCTAGTTTACCTAATAGACTTTCTTTTTGTAGTTGTAATGTTTTTAAATCTGTGATATCTAATACTACAACTACACTTCCTACAACTTCATCTTCTAAGTTTAGATTAGGAGATCCGCATACAAACCAAAACCTAGTGTCTCCGTTTTTTCGTTTAACCTTTAACTCAAAAGTACTAGCAACACCTACTTTTCTTTTAGCTATAAACTCTTTTACTTTTCTTGATTCAGATTTTAGAGGAAATAAATCTCTACCTTTTTTGCCTAATATTTCTTCCTCCGTATAGCCGCTCATATTTAGTAAACTTTGGTTTACCATTGTAATATTACCATCTAGATCTGCTTCTATTAAGCCTAAATCCATATTTGCAATAATATTATGGTACTTGTGCTTTTGTTGTTCTAAATTTCTACGATATGTTCTATTTAATGTTACGTCTGAATAGGACCATAAATGTCCATTATATCCATCTGCTATATTAATTGGTATGTAGTCTCTTTCTACTATTGTACCGTCTTCTAATGTTATTTCTTTTCTAAGCTCTGATTTATTTTCTTTTATTAAAATATCAGAGTTTTTGGTAAATGTTTCTTCTTTAAATAAAGCTCTGTTACTTTTAATAATAATGTCATTATAATTTAGCCCAACTAGATCTTCTGGATTTTCATTTATTTTAAATAATTGACAAAATTTATTATTTACTAGTACTGCATTTCTTTTATTATCTTCTAATAAAATTGCAGTATCTAAGCTTTGTACTAATGTAGATAATTGCTTTTCTGACTTGTAAATCTTTAAATTAGCTTTATGCTCTTTTGTAACATCTTCTATAGTGGCTACTATATAATCTAAATCTCCTGAGTTATTTTTTACAGATAGTATTTTTGTTTTAGCCCATAAAAAAGAACCATCCTTTTTTACATAGCGTTTTTGTAATGTTGCACTGTCAATTTCTCCTTTAAGTAATTGTTTTCTTATAGCTTTAGTTTCTGGCTCATCTTCAGGATGTGTTATTTCTTGTGGACTAACGCCATCAAATTCTTCTTTAGAATATCCTAACATATCTAAAAAGGATTGATTAACTAATGTTAAATCTTGAGTTTTTACATCTGTTAGAGTAATACCTATTGGTGAGTTATCTACAATTATATTAAGCTTTTTTTGCTGGTCTTCTATTTGTTTTTTTAATTGTTTTTCTTCTGTAATATCTCTAACTATACCTTGTGCTGCAATGGGCTTTTTGTGTTTATCAAATATAAGACTTGCGTTAATATGCACCCATTTTATAGTACCATTTCCTGTAACAATTCTAGCTTCAAAGTCTCTGTAATATCCTTTTGTCTTAAGTAAATAAAAAGATTCTAATGCCAATGGTAAATCTTTATGATAGACAAAGTCTAAAACATTTACTGATTGCTTATTAATATCGTACCCAAATAATTTGGTTGCTGCGTCATTAAATTTTAAGACATTACCAGGAAGATCCATAACAACATAGGCGTCTAAGATATTATCAAAGACGCCTTTTAATTGTGATGATTTTTCTGCTAGATGATTTTGCAAAAGCTTTGTAGCATTATAAAGCTCTTTAGACTTATCCTCTAATATTTTTTCAGCAGCTTTTCTTGCTGCTTTTTCTCTTGCTAATGTTCTTTTTAATATTTCAATTTCTTTTTGACTCATTATTGTTGGTGGATAATAAATCTTACTTCTGTACCGTCTTCTTTTATTTTTTCAAATTCGATATTTGCTGTAGCATTAAAATGCTCAAAGGTTTTATTCATTAATCCTAAACCAAATCTATACATCGCTCTGCTTGATTTGTAAATCATTTTTAGGTAACCTTCTCCCTTTTCTTCTATAACAAAAGTAGGTAGCTCTGCATCTGGATAGATCTTCATTACTTCTACGTGTATATGATTTTCTATTGAAGAAAGCATTTCAATTGGATCTTTATAAGTAGCTATTAAACCTGGGTAGCTTGTTTCTATTACGCTAAAAAAATGTTCTGCGTATACTTGTAGTAAATCGTCTGTTGATATGTTTGTATAACTACTTAGATTTTGAAGTAATTGAAGCATTTCTGAAAAACTATATGTGCCTACAGATGTGTATACACCATTAGATGGTAGATCTGCATTTTCTATAATACGATCTACCATCTCTAATCCAAATTTATCTTCGACTAACTCTAAAAACTCTGTAAATACAATTCCTTTCATCTTATACTACTATCAACTCGTTAACACTCCAATAGTTTAATACTCTTTCTATTTTACTAACGTAATCTTCGTATTTTAGCGGTTTAATTACGTATCCAGCAATACCTATTTTATAACATTCTAACAGGTCTTTTTGATTATTAGATGTTGTTAAAATTATAGTTGGTATATATTTTAAAACCTCATCGTTTTTTAAGATACTTAAAAACTCTATACCATTAATTTTAGGCATATTTAAATCTAACAAAATTATATCGGGTAGATTGTCTTTTTTTTCTAAAATTTTAAGAGCTTCTTCTCCATTATTAGCTTCAACAATGTTATGATTTAATTTTAAAGAAGAGATTGTTCTATTCAACTTCATGATTTCGATCATATCATCTTCTATCAATAAGATATTTAACTTATTTTTCATATCGAGGGATTTATAATTCTCGAAAGGTAGAACATTAGTATTAGACATAAATTTAATTTCGTTTAATGCTTTTAAACTAAAGGTCAAAAGCGATTAAGTGTCGACGAATGGTAATAAAATGTCGTAAAAAATTACTTACAAAATTTTAAAGCTCTCAAAGTATTTTTTTGAGCTAATAATTTTGTTTGCTCTAAATCCTTTAATAACCCTCTAACATGTTGCTGTTGCTGCTTGTTTATTAGATAATCTTCTATTAAATCTATACATTGTAGTTGCTGCATACTACAGTATAAAGGCTTGTAAGAAGTTGTTGATAGACTACGGCAACTATGCGATTGATATAGACCTTTATTAACCATTAATCATTTTTTTATGCAAAATTAACTTATGGTTATTCTAAAATTTAATTTTATTCTACGTTTAGCCCTTTTTGTTAGACCAAACTTAAATATCTATAGATTAATTGTTATTTATGTTTAATTGGCTTTGTTGTTTTTTTGTTAATTTACTGACTACCAAACTATATGATTGATCTATTAAATCGCAAAGTAAGTCGTAAGTTATTTCGTTTTTACTTAAATAAATAGTATTCCAGTGTGCTTTATTCATATGATATGCGGCTTTTATGCTATCATATTCTTCACGTAACTCAATAGCATATTTTGGATCACATTTAAGTGAAATGGAGCCTTGTCCTGCTTCCCATTTTTCTAATGGAAGTAACGCAAACATTTTACCACATACTTTAAAAACTAATGTATCTTGATCAAAAGGAAATGTTTCTTCTGCTTGCGGTTTTTGAAGACAATATTGATAAACCTGCTCTAAATTCATGTTTAGAGTTAAGACTCAATTTTATGTTGCTTGATTTTTTTTAAGGTGTTATTCCTTTTTGTTTTTAAGTTTTTAGTTTCTACCTTGGTTAATGGCGGAATGTCTAAACTTTCTAGGGTTTCATTTAAATAAAGTAGTAATCTGTTCATAATAGCAAATTTTAATTAACTTTTCTTTAAGGTAAAAAAACTAAGACAAATTAACGAATTCTTTATTCGATTTTCGATGAAATGAACGTCAAAACTACATTTTTTAACGTTTAAATGTTATTTTGTTAACTTTGGTTGTTCTTCTGAATGAATAGTCAAGGATTGATAATCTAATGTCCAACCAATAGTTTCAACAATATTTTCTATTAATTGTAAAGATTCTAAAGCTTCTTGTTTGGCAACATTATATAAGCCGCTTTCTGGAACTTTTTCTAGGATATGTTGTTTCGCTTCTTCGTTTAAAGCTGTAAGATCTGCTGCTTCAAACTTATTGAAATAACCATCTTTTTTGTCGTAGTAATTTAAGTTAGTTTCTATAGACAATATTTCTGGTTGAGGAAAGCTTTTGATTATAACTGTTTTGGTATTTTGGTTTGCTTCTAAGTTTATTTTATTAAAATCAAAACCTACATGAGCTTTTGCATTAATAACTACCAATGCTTTTTTACGACTTGAGACTAGTTTTAAAAAACGTTCTTTTACATCTTCGTAATGATAGATTTCTGCAAAGTCACCTTCTACTGTTATAAACTTGCAAACTTTTTTAATTTTATCTAAAAGAATTATCGATTGTGATGAAACTCTTTTTTTGTTCTTTAAATGTTTTACATAGGTAGATATTGCTAAAACAACAAGTCCACCAATGATTAATGAGATAAAAATTTCCATTATAAATGTCCTAAATGTGTGTTTTTAAAATGATCTGCATATTTAAGTCCGTATCCAAAAATTCGGTCTAAAGACGCATGAGAAAATAGGATAATTCCTGTTAACTGCACGACTTCGATTTCAAAATAAATTCCTACTAAAAAGATTAAAATAGCTAATCCTTTATGATGAAACACATTATAAGTTAATGCTCCAGTTTTTGTATTTATTAAATAACCTAACATACCAATATCAGGTAACAAAATTAATACCAAAAACCACCACCAAGTGTAACTTAAGGTAGAAAACAAGTAAATACCTAATGCGAATTGTAATAATTCTTCTAGTTTTAAAACAGATTTCATTTTATTCTATTTTATAAAGAATAGGCTTACTTGGTGTAGCATCGTTTTCAAAAGGTGCGATTTGTAAATTTAAAATGTATTTACCGTCTTGAATTTTATTTTTCACGTAAATAAACTCAGTTATAGTGGCATTTTTTCTAATCTTACCATTAACATCCCAAAACGCTTTATGCGCTAATAATTTACCATCGTCTTTTTCTTTATCTACACTTGGTAAGTCTACCAAAAGGTGCTGTACACCTATTTTTTTTATAAATTCTGCCGCATCTTCGGTTAAGTAAGGCCAATTAGTATTAGAGTATTGTCTAGAAAGCTTATCTTTTGTGTTTGGCATTGTACGAATAACTAATGCTTCTGGCTTACGTTGTTTTAGTAAAAATTTTAATTGCGATTTAGATATCACATAATCTTCGTCTATTTTTTCTGGTGCTACAGTGATTACCTCTGCTCTAAAGAAAAAAGTTTTTAAGCATTTATTAATGCTATAAAATTTTTCGGTAATATGTCCAACACACTCGGTATGCGTACCATGTGCATGCGGATTAAATTGAATATTATTAAAGTTAATAGACGCACCTTCTTTTACACTTGCAGTCCACTCGCCTATTTGCGCTGGTTCAATTTTAGGCTCTTCAATATACCATGCATTTGCGTTATCCTTTGATCCTCTAATTGACATAGAAATATCTAAAGGTTTAGATAAGTCTATTGTGTATTTTATAGTGTTTATTGTAATTACTGTTTTCATCTAATTAATTTAACATGAATAGCTCACTTGCTATTCCGTCAGTTAAAAATTTTCCTTTTTTTGTAGCTTTTAAGCTGTCCTTTTCAATATACAATAATTGTTCATTGATATAAAACTGAGCCTCTTTTATTAAGAAATTTTTATAATGAAGCCCAAACTTGTCTTCTATTTTTGATAATGACACGCCCCAAATTGTTCTTAATCCAGTCATGACAAACTCATTATACTTATCATTTTGTGATAAGGTTTCTATCTCTAGAGGCAATTGGTTGGCTTCAATTTTTTTGATGTAAATGGAATTATTTTTAACATTCCAAGCACGTTGATGCCCATTAAAACTATGTGCAGATGGACCAATACCAATATATGGCTTACCTAACCAATAGGCACTATTGTTTTTACTATAGTAACCTGGTTTTGCAAAATTAGAAAGCTCATAATGCTCAAAACCTGCTTCATCTAGTTTTTCTATTAGTTGATGAAATTGTTTGTGTGCAACCTCATCATCAACATCCTCAATTATTCCTTTCTCAATAAAACTAGCTAATGCTGTTTTAGGCTCGACAGTTAGTGCGTAACTTGAAATATGTGGTACACCAAAACTTAGAGCCATTTCAATATTATTTAACCATTCTTGCGATGTACTATTTGGTATCCCATAAATTAAATCTAAGCTAATATTGTTAAAGTATTGGGTTGCAATTTCTAAACATTTTTTTGCCTCTTCGGAATTGTGAGCACGATTCATCAACTTTAAATCTTTCTCAAAAAAAGATTGAATACCAATACTTAGTCTATTAATTGGTGATTGGGATAATTCTACAATTTTCTCTTCAGACAGATCATCAGGATTGGCTTCTAATGTGATTTCTGGTGACGTTGCTAATGAGTAATTTTTATGTATCGTGTCTATTAAAAATTGTAATTCTTCAATTGATAATAAGCTTGGTGTACCACCGCCAAAATAGATAGTTTCTACAGTTGTGTTTTTAAATTCATCTTTACGAAGTCGAAGCTCTTTTGCTAAAGCAGAAATTAATTGATCTTTCTTTTTTAACGAGGTCGAAAAATGAAAGTCGCAATAATAACATGCTTGTTTGCAAAATGGTATGTGAATGTAGATGCCGGACATATCAGTTGTCAATAAACAATTAACAGTAAACAATTAGCAGTAGTCAATTTACAAATTATCAGATATCAATGATTAGTGACCAACTAACAGTTAAGGTATTTTATTTATTCTTGTTTTTTTAAGTATTGAAAATAATATTTTTGATAGTTCGTCAGTGTTTGAGTGTAATTTATCAAACTCTATTTTACTTAAAAAATCTGAATCTTTAAGTAAGCTTAACCAGTACTTAGTCTCTAAGCTTTCTTTATAAGCAATTGAAATTTTAGCAGAAAAATCAGCATTTGATATTGCACCGTTTGCTTCTGTAACATTAGCTCCAATGGACGTACCAGATCTTAATAATTGTTTAGATAAGATAAACTCTTTTTTTGAATTAGTTAATTCTTTATAAACATTAACAATTTGAAGAGCTAATTGATAAGATTTATCAGCTAAAGGATTATTTGCTTGTTTAGACATTGATAACTGTTTATTGTTTATTGATTTTTGTTGGGTTTTGTTTTACAAAACTTGCCCAACCCGAATAGCTTTTACCAATTTCTACGCGACCTTGATTGTAAAAATGACAAACTGCTGCTGCTAAACCATCTGTAGAATCTAAGTTTTTTGGCAAACTTTTTAGCTTTAACAAACTTTGCAACATTTTTGCAACTTGCTCTTTACTGGCGTTACCATTACCTGTAATTGCCATTTTAATTTTTTTTGGCGAATATTCGGTAACTGGTACTTCTCTACTTAAACCTGCCGCCATAGCAACACCTTGCGCACGACCTAACTTAAGCATACTTTGTACGTTTTTACCAAAAAAAGGCGCTTCGATAGCAA
The DNA here is from genome assembly GCF_014191595.1 of Mesoflavibacter zeaxanthinifaciens subsp. sabulilitoris. Classification (NCBI taxonomy): domain Bacteria; kingdom Pseudomonadati; phylum Bacteroidota; class Flavobacteriia; order Flavobacteriales; family Flavobacteriaceae; genus Mesoflavibacter; species Mesoflavibacter zeaxanthinifaciens. The sequence goes on from NZ_JACHWV010000004.1 coordinate 272,769, forward strand.
TTTCGTCAGGATGATGTGTATCGATTAGCTCTATAGTACGCTCAAAAATCAATTTCAATTTTAAGTAATGGTCGTCGTATTTTTTTAGATCTAGCTCGTTAAGTTGTAAAAAGCTCATCTTTTTATTTTCAACTTTAATCAAGCCAAAACCCATAATGGTTGTTCCGGGATCAATACCTAATATAATTTGTTCTTTTGCCATTAATTACAAGTTGCGCAACCGCTTAAAGAAACTGCAACACCAACAGTTACGGTTAATAAATTACCGTTAAAAGATCCATAACCTTCTGTAATAGGATCGAAATCGCTTGCAAATCCCATAATATAAGATGCGTCGATATATGCAGAAACAGTTCTACTTATTCCGTAATGAAATTCCATTCCTCCCATAGCATTTAAATAAGACGTTTTATTATCGCCATAAGCATCTAAAGGTTTTATCATAGAATAACCAGGACCAACATGAAAAACTACACCTGTACCAAATGGTAAAAACGTAAAATCTGGTGTAGCATCATAAACAAACTGTGCATTTACACGTGTATAGTTTACTTTAAAATCTGGTGTATTATCGGCATTTACAAATCTATTATACCCAAAATCTACTTTAGCTCCTAATTGATTAGTAAACATATGCTGAATTCCTAAATTTATGGTCGGAAAATTTAATCCATCAGCCTCAAAAGGCGTTACAAATCCATCTTGACTTGGGCTATTTACACCTACAGCAATTAAAGCTTTCCATTTACTAGTTTCTATTTGTGCTTTTACTGTGGTTAATCCAAACATCAAAAAAGCAACCAAACAAATGATTTTAAATCTTGATAACATTGTGTGTTTTTTAGTTTATTTTGCAAGCATTTCAGAAAAAATAAGATGAATAGTAGCTTACCTTACAAAACTAAGCAATTCTTTTTTGTACTTATCAAATTAAGTATAGTTGTTGGCGCTTTTTACTTTATTTATCAAAAATTACTTAATAATCCGGAATTAAAATTTGAAGATTTTTTAAATTTTCTAGACAAAAACAAGCTGTTTTCAACAAAAAACATCATTTTTTTAGTGTTTTTAAGCAGCCTTAATTGGTTTTTAGAAATTTTGAAATGGCGATTTTTAATCTCAAAAATTAAAACAATAAATTTTTTAGAAGCGACTGAGCAAAGTTTAGGTGCTCTAACTGCATCTATTTTTACACCAAATCGTATTGGCGAATACGGCGCAAAAGCGATTTACTTTGCAAAAACGCATCGCAAAAAAGTACTGCTTTTAAACCTAATTAGTAATATGCTTCAAATGAGTGTTACTGTTATTTTAGGTGTAATTGGGCTTATTTTTTTATATCATAATTATGAAGTCAATATTGGTTATCAATTTATTAGAGCTTTAATATTATTGGCTTTAATTGCTTTGTTTGCTGTATTTGGTTTTAAACAAAACCGATTTAAGATTAAAGGTTTTTCTTTTGAAAAGGTGATTAATTACATTAAAAACTTAGGTGCGAAATTTTTAGGTATTGGACTTTTATTATCGGTGTTACGATATGCTGTATTTTCTTTTCAGTTTTATTTTATTTTGACACTTTTTGAGATTCAATTAAACTATATTGACGCCATGATTTTAATTACATCCATGTATTTATTGGCTTCAATTATTCCAACAATTTCAATATTTGATGTGGTGATAAAAGGTAGTGTTGCGCTGTATGTTTTTGGGCTAGCTGATATTAACCAATTACCTATTTTAAGCTGTATTTTATTAATGTGGTTACTTAATTTTGCACTGCCTAGCGTTTTGGGTAGTTACTATGTACTTAACTTTAATGTTCTAAAAAACCATAATTAATGCTTGTTATTACAGTTGTTATATTGCTTTTGTATTTATTTTTAATAGGAAAATTTGCTTTTGCAATTGACAAAGTATCAGAGTTTAAACTGCAAGATATTCCTGCAAAAATAAAGTTTTCGGTAGTTATTCCTTTTAGAAATGAAGCCGAAAATTTGCCTACGCTATTAAATTCTATTGCACAGTTAAATTACCAAGCTTCGCTTTTTGAAATCATTTTAGTTAATGACGATTCTGAAGATCTTTCAAAAGATATTGTTACTAAGTTTATTACAACTTCAGCTTTGGACATTACATTAATTGAAAACGAAAGACAATCCAATTCGCCTAAAAAAGATGCGATTTCTTCAGCAATAAAAATTAGTAACTATGATTGGATTATCACAACCGATGCCGACTGTGTTTTACCAAAATATTGGCTAGATAGTTTTGATACTTTTATCCAACAAAACGATGTTAAAATGGTTGTTGGACCAGTGACTTATCATCAAGTTAATGGGTTTTTAAAACACTTTCAGCTTTTAGATTTTTTAAGTTTAACAGGAAGTACTATTGCTGGTTTTGGTATTGGTAAACCATTTTTATGTAATGGTGCTAATTTAGCTTACAAAGCATCATTTTTTAATAGCATGAATGGTTTTGAAGGCAATGATACCATTGCAAGCGGAGATGATATTTTTTTAATGGAAAAAGCTTTAAAAACAGATGAAAATTCTGTTAGATATTTAAAAAGCACCCATGCTATTGTGCAGACAATACCGCAACCAGATTTTAAAAGTTTACTATCGCAACGCATACGTTGGGCTAATAAAACATCTAACTACAATAATAATTTTGCTAAGTTGGTTGGGTTAATGGTTTTACTAGCTAATTCAGTAATTGTCATTGGTTTTGTGTTAATGGTTTTAGGGTTATTTCATTTTAAGACCTTTATTTATTCATTTCTTTTAAAGCTGCTTATAGATTTTCTTTTAATTTATAAAACAAGTGTGTTTTTTAGTAAAGAACAAGCATTAAAATACTATTTACCGTCAAGTTTATTGTATCCTTTTTTTAGTGTTTACATTGCTGTTGTTGGCTCATTTTCAAGTTACAAATGGAAAGACAGACGTTTTAAGAAATAGTTTATTAGTTTAAAAATTTCTACTTTAGCAATCAACCAAATTACAATCTCTATGAAACGTTTACTTTTCATTTTAAGCTTATGTGTTTCAACATTAAGTTTTGCACAACAAACCTACTCTGTTAATGGCGAATCTTTAAAATTAGACACTGAAGTAGAAGGTACTTTAGATCTACTTTGGACATCTGTTGATGGGCAATTTAGATATTTTGTCAAAACCGAAGACAAAACTATTACAGAACTTAAAAACACAAAAAACGAGAATAATAAATATCAAAACGAGTACCAAGCGACACTTGCTGATTTAACTGACATGGATGCGTCTAAAACTAAATTTACATTATTTGATTTGAAGCAGTTTATCAATAAATACAATGTAAGTCAAGATGAAACTTATGTGTCTACCGAACAAAAAGTTAAGTTTAAAACAAGACTTGGTGTTTTTGGCGGTTTAACCAACAATCCTTTTACTTCCAATCCAGAAAATGAAAGCGCTGTGTTTTTTGGTACCGAATTAGAATTGGTTCAAGATAAACCACAACCAAAACATGCTGGTTTTGTTAATTTTAGATACACTTCTAAAACCGATAATTTTGATTATAAAGCTGCACAATTAGCTTTAGGTTATAGATTTAGATTTGTTAATACAAATGGGTTTAATATGTACGCTCAAACCAAGTTTGCAACTTTAACAAAGGTAGATGCATCATTTGTGATAGAAAACCCAGAAAACCCAGGAACTTTTGTAACTAATGAAGTGTCTAACACAGAATTTGATGCACCTTTAATTTTTGGTCTTGGTGCAGACTTTAAAGTTGGCAACGGATATATTACATTTATTTACGACTCTTTATTTGCTGCCTTTATAGAAAACGGTGATCACTTTTCTACAGATTTTGCTCTTGGTTACAAATTTAACTTATAATGGCTTTTTTAGATAAAACTTCTAATCCTGTTTTTGACCGTTATTTTTGGGAAGACAACCAATCCAACCCTAAAAAAATGACAGTTACAGGCATAATGCTAAAAACTGTATATTGTTTAATTGTAATTACCGCAATTGTTGTTAGTATTTGGAAATTACATACGCAAGGAACAAACATAAAATGGTTTGCTCCTGGTGGCGGAATTGCAGCACTGATTATTAGTATAGTTTTATCTGTAAGACAACATTGGGCACATATTTTAGTGCCTTTATATGCTGTTGCAAAAGGTTTTTTTCTTGGCGGAATCACTGCATACGCGCAAGCTAAATTCCCTGAAATACCTTATCAAGCTGTTGGTGTTACGATAGTTACTTTTTTTGTAATGTTATTACTATATCAAACACGAATAATAGTAGTAACCAAAAAATTACGAAGTATTATTATTACAGTTTGTGCCAGCATTTTTGTTACTTATTTAATCTCTTGGATACTAAGTTTTTTTGGTATTAAAAGCTTTATTTGGGGCACATCATGGTTTGCTATTGGTTTTAATATTTTTGCTGCTGTTTTTGCTTCTTTATCTTTATTACTTGATTTTGATTTTATTGAAAGACAAAAACATCGCGCTCCAAAATACAAAGAATGGCTTGCGACTTGGGGATTATTAGCAACACTTATTTGGTTGTATGTTGAAATTTTAAGACTGATGAAAAAGTTTGCTTTAAAATTCCCAAAGTAATAATTATAATTGGTAATTCTTAAAGCTTTAAATGTCTTAAAATCGCAAGACTGTGTTAATTAACCTGAAGAATAATAGGTAATTTAAATTGTGATTTAACTTGTTGACCTCTTTTTATTGCTGCATAAATTGGAGGTAAACTATCTAAACTAGTTTCTATAACTTGTTTTATGTTTGGTAATTCTGCAAGCGTTAAAGAATCTGCTGTAAATTGCTTTATTTGTAGTTGTCCTTTTTCTGTAATTAATAGTTCTAAAACAATAGTATCGTTAATATCTTGAGTTACTACAAAGGTTTGCTTAGCTAATTGTGTACTTATGTGGTTGGCTAACGTAGTTTCAAAACACTGTTTTTTATTAGTCAATGTGTCTAAAGAATCGCAAACAGGAAAGCTTGGATACGTGTCTACTTCGTTCCAATTAAATGTTTTTAATTCCTTTTTTAGAATAGCATCTTTTGATGTCTTTTTAGCTTCAAAATACTGACAAGACACTAACACAAGGAATATAAAAAAAATTGCTATTTGCTTCATATTAAACAAGTATCGCCGAAAAATACGATTTTTACTTGATAATTGTATATTTATTAGATGTTGACCATAAAAAAACCGAAGCAGAAAACTTCGGTTTTAACTATTTAAAAGTGAATTTACTAATCTACTTTAAAGGTTATTGGTAAGCTATAAGGCACATTAACTTGTTTACCTTTATCTGTACCAGGTATCATTTTTGGCAATAAATTAATCACTCTAATAGCTTCTTCTTCTAACTCTTTATGTGGTGCTCTAGCCTTTACATTTACTACATCTCCATTAACATCTATTTTAAAGCTTACAAAAATGCGTTTTACACCTTTTTCTAAATCTAGATTATTAGCTAGTTCTGTATTGAAGTTTTTCATAACATGCTCGTTAATTTTATTTGAAAAACACTCTTTTTGTTCTTTAAGATTAACTAATGTTTCACAACCTTCAATTAATGGGACTTGTTCTATAACACTAAAAGGGACATCTATTTCGTTATTTGTATCATGAATGTAATCGCCTTTTGGTTCTCTAACTTCAATTTTAATATGTCTGTAACCATCAGATATTACCAAAGCATGATACCATTCTTCTTTATTTATTTGCGCTAATTTTGATTGTTTCAATGCTTCTTCTTCAGTAGTTAAATCATCTAAATCTTCTACTAATAATCTTAAAGTACCTCTTTTTGGATTGCCAACCCAATTATCCTTTGCTTCTTGAGTTTTTTTATTATTAAGATAATCTTGATAGGTTTCATTTTTTATAACTTTTAGAATATTTGAATCTTCACCAGTTCTTTCCTTATGGTCTTCTGCCATAAACAAAAACTTAGCTTTAAGTCTTGCATATTGATCTAAAGTGTTTAAGTAATTATTATAATCTGTCTTGTTCTCTGAAAACAATTTTTCAATATTATCTTTATACTTACTCCTATATTCTTTCAAATACATTTGCACTAACTCTTCTTCTGTTAATGTAGTTTGTTCTGTATTTGCTTTATTAGTTTCGTCTTGAGAACATGAAGAATACACCAACATTGCTGTAATCATTGGTATTAGTAGCAAGTACTTAATTAAATAGACTGGTTTTGATTTTGATTTTTGTAACATAATAATTCGTTTTTTGATTAATGATTGTTTAAAAAATGGATTGACGAAAGGCAACGATTTTACATCAAAAATTTGCTGTAATAAACGTTGATAATAGTCTTTTTTATTGACGGTTTTTATGGCATTTTGGTCGGCAATATATTCGTGCACTTGTATTAAATATGCTTTGTAGACATATACTAAAGGATTAAACCAAAGCGCAATTTTTAATACTTCTAACCATAATAAATCTATGCTGTGTTTTTGTTTAACATGAATAAGCTCATGTGCCAAAATACTTTCTTTTTGTTGTTCTGTTAGTTGATTACCAATAAACACATAGTTAAAAAAGGAAAAAGCAACAGTTGTATTTGGCAGTGATAAGATTTGATATCCATTAGACTTTACTTTTTTAGATTTTGCCCATAATTTTAAAAGTTTAGATAGTTTAAAGACAAAAATTAAAAATGCAATACAACTACCTAAAATGATAATATTGTTAAGCGTTAACCATGAGGTTTTATTGGCAATAGTTGAAGCTTCTGTAATTATTTGTGGTGTTTTTTTCACGTTACCTAAAACAACTTCTGGTAAAACAACTACATATTTACTTGGTAAGGTTTTAGTAAAACTTTCAATTTTAATAAAAGGCAAGAGTAATGACAATACAGAAGTTGATAATAAATACCAACGGTTGTAATTAAAAAACGTTTCTTTTTTTAAAAGCGCTTCATAAACCAATAAAAATATAAGTTGAAAAGCTATTATTTGAATGATATAGGTAATCATAACTATTCGTTTTTATTGATTTCTTTTAAAACACTTTCTAGCTCTTCAATATTTATATCATTTTTCTTCACAAAAAAAGACACCATACTTTTAAAAGATCCTTGAAAATAATTTTCGACCAAGGTGTTTAAGCTTTGATTGCTATAGTCTTGTTTTTTAAGTATAGGAAAATACACATGTCCCTTTCCTTTTTTTTCATAATCTACAAATCCTTTGGATTCTAAAATCCTAACAATTGTAGAAACCGTGTTGTAAGCTGGTTTAGGTTCTGGAAGTATATTAATTATATCTTTTACATTAGCTTTTTCTAATTGCCAAAGGACTTGCATAATATCTTCTTCTGCTTTTGTAAGTGGCTTCATTTTTATAACTAAAGTTTTAGTTGAACATAACAAATATAACTAAAAAATTAGTTTAAACTAATTTTTTAGTTTAAAAATGTAACATAACAGAAATATAATCGTCATATAAACAAAAACTTATGGATATTTTTTTAACCATTATTGGCTTTGCATTTATCTTGTTAGGCTTAGTTGGAAGCATCTTACCAATTTTACCTGGTCCACCTTTAAGTTGGATTGGTTTGTTATTTTTATTTATTACAGACGCTGTGCCCAACGACACTTCTTTTTTGATTATAACCTTAATCGTTGCATTATCAATTTTTGCTTTAGACTACATCATACCTGCAATTGGTACTAAAAGATTTGGCGGTAGTAGATCCGGAATGATTGGGACAACGCTAGGTTTAATTATAGGATTAATTGCACCAATACCATTTGGTATTATTATTGGACCTTTTGTTGGCGCTTACTTAGGTGAGTTATCTAATAAAGCAGATTCTAAAACTGCTTTAAAAGCTGCTTTTGGCTCCTTTTTAGGTTTTGTAACTGGTACTTTTTTAAAGTTTATTGTAGCAGTAGTCTACATGGGCTTTTTTATTAGTACGTTTTGGGAATTTAAGCATTTAATTTTTTAATTTTTTTAATCATATATATATAAAATGAAAAAGCAACATCGAGCGATGTTGCTTTTTCTTGTGTGTAAATGTAAATGCTATTAACCAAACTAAGTTTATAAGGGAAAATACTTAAATTAATAGTCATTACAAATATAAGTAATTGTATATTATACCTTTACGGTTTTTACCGTAAGTAGATTGTGGTAAAAACCGTAAATCTTAAGCATACGTAGACTTTTGAAGCTTTTTTTAACGTTAAACAAAATTGTAATTTTCTTTAAAAGTTTTTATATGTAGCCTTTTTCTTTCGCAATTTTAATTAAGGTTTCATCTTTACCATCCTCAACAAAGAAAAGTTCTTTTATGTTTTTCTTTCTTTTTTCAATTGCACTTAATGTTAAGTCTAAATGTTTAACTAAATCTTTTGTCTTTACACCTAATGATAAAAGATGAAGCATTTTATGATTTATCAAATCTAAAGTTATTGGATTTTGTAAGCTTTTTCTTAGTATTTTATTGATAGTACCGCTATAAAATGGAGGATTATTTTGAATGGCTTGAAAAGCACTAGCTAGCTCACTAGAGGTTAAATCGCTTTTTATTAAAAAACCTTCTGGGTTTATAGTTTTTATAATATCATGTATTCTATAAACTTCATCAAACATAGTCAGAATTACTATTTTGGCATCTTCTTCTACCATTCTTACTCGTTTTGCTAAATCTTCTCCAGATTTATATAAGCCATCACTAGACTCTGGTATACTAATATCAAAAAAATAAATATTGTAAGGTACGCCTATGCTTTTTGCTTTTTTCATGGCTTTTAATGCCGAATCACAATCTGAAGCTATATCTATTGTCAAAGATTGGTTTTCTTTTTTTGTAGCCATTAATGTATGCATATAGCCTTCTATAATCATTGGATGATCATCAACCATTAATATTTTTAACTCTTGAGTTTTCATGTTTTTTTAGTTAGTTTAAATGTTTGGGACAGTAATTGTAACAGATGTTCCTTTATTTATTTGAGATGTGACATTGAAAAATCCGTTAATTTCTTTTAATCTATCTTTTATATTTTTAAGACCGATACCGTTTTTAGTTTTGGTTTGGTCAAATCCAACACCATTATCTGTTATTTTCAAATTTAATTTATTTTTATCTAAGTAAAACTCGATATCAACTAATGTTGATTCTGCATGTTTATAGATATTTTGCATAGTTTCTTGCAAGATTCTATACAAGTGAATTTTTATTTTGTTATCAAGCATATCCCAATTAATATTAGAATCTGCTTTAAACGTATAATCGATATTGTAGGCTGTCATTTGAGTTTCGACTAGGTTGTTAACCATATTGAAGTATCCTGATTGATTAACAAAATCTGAATTTAACTCATGAGAAACCTTTCTTATATCATCTTCTATATTTTTTAATTCAGAAATGTATTTACTTCGTTTTGAAATTGCATCTTGTGTATTAACTAGATTTAAGCTATCTAGACTTAATCTTGCTCCAAAAAGTCGTCCTAAGATACCATCATGCATTTCTTGAGAAATTCGGTTTTTCTCTACGCTACGCGCTTCGTCTATTTTTTCTTGTTGAGAGAGCATTAGCTTATAGATCTCTTCATTTGCTTCTTGTTGTTGTTTTTGTAGTTGTAACTCTTTATTTTTTTCTCTTTGAGATTTAATAATATACAAGAAGAATAAAACGCCTAATAGTCCTACAGATATAAATATTAACCATTGTCTTTGCTTAGAGATTTGTTCTTTCTCTTGAAGGATTTCGTCTGTTTCAAACTCAATCCTAGCAAATTTATTTCTGTTTGTTCGTTCTTTGGAGATTAAACTATCGTTTAACCTTATATGTTCATATAAGTATGCTTTAGATTGCTCTCCTGTTTCGGTTTTTGCTTTTAGTATTAACGCATCTAAGACAGTTTGGTTTTCTCCTACTTCATTTGCTTTATTGTATGCTATATTTGCATATTTTTGAGCAGAATCTATTTGTTTTTGGTGTAAGTATAATTCTGAAATAAAAGAGGCGATAATAGATTGTTCTACTTTTATATCTTGATCAATAGAGAATTTGTATGCTGTTTTAAATGTGTTTTCTATTTCTTCTGAAACAAAATTACCTTTTAAAAACTTGGCGTAGGCTAAATTTGAAATTATAGAAACATAGGTTTGAGGATCTTCTTCCTTTAATGTTTCTAAGTTTTTTATATTATTTAATACTTGTATTGTTTTATCATAATCTCCTTTTCTGCGATGTACTATGGCTATGTTCATCTCTGAAAAGTCTTTATAATATTTATACTTTTCAGCTTTTAATTTTTCTGCATACTCTAAAGCTTTATTATGATATTCAATAGACTTATCAAACCTTTTTACTTTACTTGAGACTATACCAATTAAATTATTAAAAGCCCATAGGTTAAGGTTGTTTCCGTCAGATATTGGCAATGTTTTTGCTATTTCTATTCCTTTAATGGCATTTATTTCTGCACCTATATAATCTCTTTCAGACTCTTGTATGTTAGCCATATTAAGGATAATATTAGATTCGTTTTGTATATCTTTTAAAAGCTCGTAAAGTTTTCTGGCATTGTAATAATAGTAATAAGCGCTGTCATTTTTATTACTCTCTGCAAAGTAAAATCCTAGATTATTATTTGCATAAGCCATCTTAAGAGAGTCTTTTATTCTAGTAGAAATTTTAAGATTTTCTTTATTTACCCTATATAAAGAATCATACTGCCCAGACACTATAAATAACCAAGATAACACTCTGTTACTTGCTAATACTGTAGAGTCTTTATCATATTTTTTTGATAGCGAAATAGCTTCTCTAGCATATTCAAACCTTTTAGATATGTTTAAATCTGAATTATTGGCTTGTTTCCTTAGTTTTAAAATTTTTAAAATAGGGTCTTCTTCTTTAGCTTTTGGTGAAGAAGTAAAAGAGAAAAAAAAGATTAGTAAGGTTATATATAATATATATTTCACTAAGTAGAGTTCTTAATAAATCAAATTTAAAATATTTTAAATAAAAAACTAATCCTCTTCTAACTGTTATGTTAGAAGAGGATTTTTTATATAATTAAATATATATGTCTTAGCCTTGCGTTGGTACCTTTGATACTTTTTTATCTGTCATAGAGATTAAATCTACTTGTACCTCTTTTGCTTCTTTGTTATTTTCTTTAGTAACAGTTTCTGTATCTATTGATGATACTCCGGTTAATATGGCGATTGATGCGATTGCTATTAGTGTGATTTTTAGGGATTTCATTGTGTATATTTTTTTTGAATTATTAATTAACCTTGCGTTGGTACTTTTGATACTTTTTTATCTGTCATAGAGATTAAATCTACTTGTACCTCTTTTACTTCTTTGTTATCTTCTTTAGTAACTGTTTCTATTGATGATACTCCGGTTAATATGGCGATTGATGCGATTGCTATTAGTGTGATTTTAAGAGATTTCATTGTATATATTTTTTTGGGAATTATTAATTAACCTTGCGTTGGTACTTTTGATACTTTTTTATCTGTCATAGAGATTAAATCTACCTGTACCTCTTTTACTTCTTTAATATCTTCTTTAGTAACTGTTTCTGTATTTATTGATGATACTCCGGTTAATATGGCGATTGATGCGATTGCTATTAGTGTGATTTTAAGGGATTTCATTGTGTATATTTTTTTGTGAATTATTAATTAACCTTGCGTTGGTACTTTTGATACTTTTTTATCTGTCATAGAGATTAAATCTACCTGTATCTCTTTTACTTCTTTGTTAGAGTTTTTTGAAGAAGGAGATGTATTAGCTGAAATTAATCCAGTTAATAAGATAGTTGAGAAAATTGCTAGAATTGTAATTTTAAAGGATTTCATATTAATTATTATTTTAAAATTTATATTGTTTTGTTTAAGCAAAAGTGTACTTGTTCAATCATTAAAATTGAATTAACAAGAAATTACATACAATGAGGGATATTGTACTTTTTAAAATGGATAATTAATACTATAAGCGTAGTATATTGATTTAGGGACACTTATAAATATCTACGAAAGTAAAATTAGAAGACTAAATTAAGTAAATAAATCGATAAAGCGTTTAAAATGAAGGATAAAGTGTCCTTAAACAAAAAAGCATCCCTAATTTCTGAAACAAAACAGAAAAAAGGAAAGCTTTCCATTGGTTTAACTACTTAAACCATTGACAGACATCAATATCTGTCAAACAACACAACTAAATTTTATTGCCAAAAAAAGCTCCAATTTCTCGGAGCTTTAACAATTTTTGCGGTCTGGACGGGATTCGAACCCGCGACCCCCTGCGTGACAGGCAGATATTCTAACCAGCTGAACTACCAGACCGTTGCTTTATTGCGAGGGCAAATATACACTGCTATTTTAATTTCTCAAATATTTTTCGTGTTTTTTTTAAATAAATTTTTGCCTTTCGATCATATAGGTTGTCAAAACATCATTAAAACCTTGATTTACATTAGATTGCACATATTTAATTTTATACTGCAAACACTTTAATTTTAATTGTTTAAAATACTCTTTAACCATTTTATTATAATTTTCTTTAACAGAATCAGCATATAAGTTAATATATTGACCTGTTTCTACATCAATAAAGCGTTTTGGTTTATTATCAAAATTAAAAATTAGTTCTTTTTCACTATCAAAAACGTGAAAAAGTACTACTTCATGCTTATTGTGTTTTAAATGCCTAAGCGCTTCAAATAACTTCTGTTCATTAGTTTGTGTTTGAAACATATCTGTAAAAAGAAATATTAAGGATCTTCTATGTATTTTTTCTGCTATTTGATGAAGAAGCGTAAATGTTTCTGTATGCTTATTTTTTTGTTTTTTTTCTATAGTCTTTTCAAGTTGGTGTATTAACATTTGATGATGCCTTTCACTTCCTTTTTCTGGCGCATAAAAATCATAAACGTCACTATAAATACTTAATCCAACAGCATCTCTTTGTCGTTTTAAAATATGCATTAATGATGCGCTTGCTAAAGCTGAAAATGCAATTTTATTTAAGTTATTAATCGAAAAATTAGATAGGATTGGATAATGCATTGAACTACTGTTATCTAATATTATGTGACATCTTAGGTTTGTTTCGTCATCAAAACGTTTTGTGTATAACTTATCTGTTTTTGCAAACAGTTTCCAATCAATATGCTTAGTGCTTTCTCCTTGATTGTATATTTTATGTTCTGCAAATTCAGCAGAAAAACCATGAAACGGACTTTTATGCATACCAGATATAAAACCTTCTACTACTTGTTTTGCTAGATGTTCAAGGTTTTTAAATCCGCCTGCTTTATTTAGTTCGTTTTGTAATTTCATGATTTTTAAATTTCATCTAAAATAAAAAAAGGTTTGCCATTAAGACAAACCTTTCATTTTAATTTATTTATAATTTGGATTATAATAAAGAGTCTAATGCTTCTGCATAAGCATTTTTAGGTGCTACACCAACCTGACGTCCAACTACTTCTCCATTTTGAAATACTAATACTGTTGGAATGTTACGTACTCCATATTTTGCTGCAAACTCTTGATTTGCATCTACATCTACTTTACCTATAACAGCTTTACCTTCGTATTCTGTACTTAATTCGTCAATAATTGGTCCAACCATACGACATGGTCCACACCAAGCAGCCCAAAAGTCTACCATTACTGGTTTGTCGCTGTTTAATACTTGCTCTTCAAAAGTTGCATCTGTAATTTCTAATGCCATAATAATATAATTTAATTGTGTTTTTAATACGTGTTAATATGCAATATTAGTCAAAAAATTTGCCAAACCTTACAGCACAACAATTTGTTTTGATTATTACTGTATTAGTTTAAGTTATGTTATTAATTTAATTTAAAATATACTTGTTCGTTTTCTAATTGATCTAAAAGCTCTTGGCTTACTTTAACTTTTTGTTTTCGGCTAGACATATTCAATTTTACTTGATCCCTGTTATCGTAAACAACAAAATTTAAAGCTTGATTACCTGGATGAAGATTAATCAAGTCCTTTAAACGTTGTATTTTTTCTACATCTAAATCTTTTATATTTAATTGAATTGAAAGCTTTTTAGCATAACTTTCTAAAACATCTTGTAGTAATTGAAAGTTATTAAATTGAAGCCTAGGTTCGCTTTTTTTACCTGTATCTTTGTTTACCCAACCTTCGCGTACAAATACCTTGACGTAAACAAAATTATTTTGAAGTAAAAAATGTCTAAATTTTAAATATTCCTCACCAAATATTCTGAACTCGTAAGTATCTGTATAATCTTCTACAGTAAATAATGCCCAACCTTTACCTTGTTTACTTACACGGTGTTGCACATCTGTAACAACTCCTCCAAAAGTCATTTCTCTATTTACATATTTTTCAAGATCGTTAAATACCGATAAATTAGCATTGCAGAAGGTTTTCATTTCTATTTTAAAATCATCTAGTGGATGCCCAGAGATATAAACTCCTACTACTTCTCGCTCTTTAGCTAGCTTCTCCATGGTTCCCCAAGTTTCACATTCGGGTATTGTTGGTTCTTCAATTTGAACTTCACTTTCACCACCAAAAAGACTTACTTGAGCAGAATTTTCGTTTTCTTGATGCTTTGCACCATATTTTATAGCTTTTTCTAAAAAGGTTAAATCACCACCATCTTTATAAAAATATTGCGCTCTGTGCGTATTTCCTAATTCATCAAATCCACCTGCTAACGCTAAATTTTCAAACGCTTTTTTGTTAGCTGCTCTTAAATCAATACGCTTTGCTAAATCAAATATTGATAAATATGGTCCATCTTCTTTTCTATTTTCTACAATCGTTTTTACTGCTCCGTGACCAACACCTTTAATTGCTCCCATACCAAAACGTACCGCATTATCTTTGTTTACCGAGAATTTATAAAAAGATTCATTTACATCTGGTCCTAAAACTTGTAATTTCATTCGTTTACATTCTTCCATAAAGAAAGTAACTTGTTTGATATCGTTCATGTTATTGGACAGTACTGCAGCCATATATTCTGCAGGATAATGCGCTTTTAAATACGCCGTTTGATAAGCAATCCAAGCATAACACGTAGAGTGAGATTTATTGAAGGCATAACTTGCAAATGCTTCCCAGTCTTTCCAGATTTTTTCAAGTTTTTTAGCATCATGACCATTAGCACTTGCTTGCTCGATAAACTTAGGTTTCATTTTATCTAGCACCGCAATTTGCTTTTTACCCATTGCTTTACGAAGGACATCGGCTTCACCTTTTGTAAAATTAGCTAGCTTTTGCGACAAAAGCATTACTTGCTCTTGGTAAACTGTAATACCGTAGGTTTCTTTTAAGTATTCTTCCATTGCTGGCAAGTCATACTCGATATCTTCGTCACCGTGTTTTCTTCTTACGAAACTTGGTATATATTCCATTGGTCCTGGACGATATAATGCATTCATCGCAATTAAATCGTCAAAAACTGTTGGTTTAAGGTCTTTTAAGTGTTTTTGCATTCCAGGAGATTCATATTGAAATACTCCAACTGTTTCTCCTCTTTGGAATAATGCGAAAGTTTTTTCGTCGTCTAAAGGAAAACTTTCTGGATCTAACTGAATATTATGTTTTGCCTTAACAATTTTTACAGTATCCTTAATTAGCGTTAATGTTTTTAACCCTAAAAAGTCCATTTTTAAAAGTCCTGCACTTTCTACAACCGAGTTATCAAATTGTGTAACGTATAAATCTGAATCTTTTGCTGTAGATACTGGTACAAACTTGGTAATATCGTCTGGTGTAATAATTACACCACATGCATGTATACCTGTATTTCTTACAGAGCCTTCTAACGCTCTTGCTGTATTTACAGTTTCGGCTTCAAGATCTGATCCTTCAGAAATATTTAAAAGTTGGTTTATTTTTTCTAAATCTTCTGACCTGAATTTTTGTCCCAATTGTTTTTCATCTAATCCAAAAATCTTGTTTAGTTTAGACATATTTGGGATTAGTTTTGCAATTCTATCTGCATCAAAAAGTGGTAAATCTAGTACACGAGCTGTATCACGAATACTACTTTTTGCCGCCATAGTACCATAAGTTATAATTTGTGCTACTTGATTTGCTCCATATTTATCGATAACGTAATCCATTACCCGGCTTCTTCCTTCGTCATCAAAATCGATATCAATATCTGGCATGCTAATACGATCTGGATTAAGAAAACGCTCAAAAAGTAGATTGTACTGTATTGGGTCTATATTGGTAATCCACAAACAGTATGCAACAACGGATCCTGCTGCACTACCACGACCTGGACCAACAGATACATCCATATTTCTGGCTTCACGAATAAAATCTTCTACAATTAAGAAATATCCTGGATAACCTGTATTTTCAATTACTTCAAGTTCAAAATCTAGACGTTCTTTGATATCTTCTGTGATTTCTCCATAACGCTTTTTTGCTCCTTCGTATGTTAGGTGTTTTAGATAAGCGTTTTCGCCTCTTTTTCCACCATCAACCTCATCTTCTGGATGTTTAAATTCTTCTGGAATATTAAATGCTGGTAACAAGACATCTCTTGCTAACTCAAAAGGTTCTATTTTATCTACAACTTCTTGAATATTACTTATCGCCTCAGGAATATCTTTAAATAACTCCTTCATTTCGTCTGCAGACTTAAAATAATATTCTTGATTTGGTAATCCATAACGATAACCACGACCACGTCCTATCGGTGTTGATTGCTTTTCGCCATCTTTCACACATAATAAAATATCATGCGCATTAGCATCGTCTTTTTTACCGTAGTAGGTATTATTAGTGGCTAGTAATTTTATATCATGTTTTTTAGAAAACTCGATTAGTGTTTGATTAACACGGTTTTCGTCTTCTTGACCATGTCGCATTAACTCGATATACAAGTCGTCTTGAAATGTTTCTTTCCACCATAGTAAAGCTTCTTCAGCTTGTGCTTCACCTACATTTAAGACTTTACTTGGCACTTCACCGTAAAGGTTTCCTGTTAAACAAATAACGTCTTCTTTGTATTGTTCTATTAATTTTTTATCAATACGCGGTACATAATAAAATCCATCTACAAACGCATGGGACGAAAGTTTTGCAAGGTTATGATATCCTTTTTTATTTTTTGCAAGCAGTACTATTTGGTAACCGTTATCTTTTCTTGTTTTATCTGTGTGATCTTCGCAAACAAAAAACTCGCAACCTACAATTGCTTTAATTTGATTTGCTACTGGTGGTTTACCTTGTAGTGCTGCTTCTTCATTTTTTGCTTTTACAGATTTATTATGTCCATTTACAGCTTTAACAAAATGGAATGCCCCCATCATATTTGCATGATCTGTAAGTGCTACTGCTGGCATTTTATGTTCTGCCGTTAGATTGACTAAATCTGAAATACTTATTGTTGATTGAAGTATCGAAAATTGAGAGTGATTATGCAAGTGTGCAAAGTCTACAGATTTAAGATCTTCAATGTTTTCTTTTATTTCTGCTGAAGAAATTCCGCTAGATTCCTGCTTTTTTAATTGCTCACGGATTTTATCACTTTCTCTTTTAAGATTTAAGTGTTTTAATCCTATAAGCTGAATAGGTTGCGGGTTTTCTTTATTGAAACGCTCAAAATAATCTGGTTGAACGTCTAATTGTTCTTTTGTGTATTCTTTGCGTCTAACAAGCTCTAAAAAACAACGCGTTGTAGCCTCTACGTCTGCTGTTGCGTTATGCGCTTCGGCAAATGGTTGATTAAATAAAAATTGATGTAACTCGGTTAAAGTTGGTAATTTAAATTTACCACCACGTCCGCCAGGTATTTGGCAAAGTTGTGCTGTTGACTCTGTACATGTATCTAAAACTGGTAACTCTTGCAGAGGATTATCTACGCTTTCGCGGACAAATTCTGCTCCCATAATATTTAAATCAAAACCTACATTTTGACCGACAACAAACTTTGTTTTACTTAAAGCTTCATTAAATTTTTCTAAAACTTCTACTAAAGGAACACCTTGCTGTTGAGCCAACTCTGTTGAAATACCATGTATACGCTCGGCATCATAAGGAATATCAAACCCATCAGGTTTAACTAAATAATCTTGATGATCAATACAGTTACCCATCTCGTCATGTAATTGCCATGCTATTTGGATGCATCTAGGCCAATTATCTACATCTGTAATTGGTGCATCCCAACGTTTTGGTAATCCGGTAGTTTCTGTATCAAATATTAAGTACATTAAGGTGTTTTTAGATGTTTTCTAGAAAATTTTAGAGCTTATAAATGTACGTAGAAATTTCTCTTTTTTAAAGTGAAGTTATAAACAATTATACACAAAAAAATCCAGTATGATTATACTGGATTTTTTTATTTTATGTTAAGCATTTAAGTGTTATGACACTAACTCTTCATGTACTTTTTCTGTATTAATTGCTGCTTGTATAGAGTTACGATGTCTAAAAATTAGCTCGTCAATTGTTGGTGGTAAGTTATTTTCTTTCATTAATTTATCATACTCTTCTAAGCTGGCTTCTTCACCTCTAATGGCTTCTTCTAATATTTTTTCTTCGTTATTAGAAGATAATGCAGATTTTAAACTCATCCAATTTCTATGTACAGTTCCTTTAAATGTGCCAGAATCTTCTGGTACCTCGCCATATCTTAAAATCTCTGTTCTTAATTCTTTAGCAAATTGGCTTCTTTCTGATGCTCTTCTCTTAAAGAAGATTTTTAAATTTTTGTCGTCTACATTAGACATTGCGTTTAAATACCCTTTTTCGGCATCATAGTTTTTTACTAATAATTCGTTTAATTTTTCTGAAATTTCTTCACTATAACTCATAATATCTTTTCATTTTAAATTTCAATAAATTATTTATAGATGTGTATTGTTTCGCATCTTCAATTATAAATATATAATGAATTACTAAGCATACCAAGGGTTTAACAAGGTTTGTGATTGCCTTAAGATTTGTTAACAATCGTTTTTAGTTTAGGCAATCTCCTAAATTATCTACTATATTTTGAAGTGTACCATCATCACCACATAGGTTGATTTCGTTTTGTAGCGCTATCTTATAAGAACTACAAAACTGTGGATATTGTGGTCCGTTTGGGTCTACAGCATTTAAGTTTGTCAATGTTGTTTCGGTTGTAGCATGAGCTAATTGACAAGCTACAGATTGTTGACCATCGTTTAAAGTAGCTATTGATATTATTGGAACATTATAAAAGTAACCACGGTTTATCACAACACTATTTAATCCTGTGCTATCAAATGCATGAAAGTAAAATGTACCTGACACTGTTTTTTCTACTATATTAAATTCTTCAATGACAATTTTACCTTCTGATGGATACAATTGAATGGTTGGATCAGGAACACTGTTTGTAGAATACGCTGTATCAAACTCGTCTCTAAAAACTGCTTTTGATGCTACATTACCCAAATTATACATACCAACACTTGATCCTGCTGTTGATAGCGTAATTGTTTCTTCTCCACTTGTACCTGTTATATTTAAAAATCCAAACGCATCTACATTAGCTCTAAAATCTTCTGCATTCCATACAATTTCATTTTTATAAGATTGAAATGACGGAGTATTAAACTCTAAATCATCTCCACACGATAAAATTGTTGTTAATAGTAAAAATAATAAGGATATCTTTTTCATTAATAATGGATTAAAAAAAACAGAAACCAAAAATATAATTTTAATTCACTTTAAATAAAAAAGACACTTAAACAGCGCTAATATTAGACCAAATACATTTTTTTATTGATAAAGAGATAAACAAAAAAAAGGAGCTTTAATTAAAGCTCCTTTTTTTTGCAAGTGTATCTGATTATTAATTTGCATCTAAATAATCTGGTGCAGAATCTGCATCGGAGTTTTGTGCGTCATCTGGGTTACCATCTCCGTTTGGATCTGGGTTTTCGTCTGCTGTTGGCACACCATCATTATCATCATCATTGTCTAAATAATCATCCATTCCATCTGAATCAAAATCTTGAGAATCTACAGGATTACCATCTCCATCATCATCTATAAACTCATAAATAGTTAATATGGTATCTCCGTCATCATCATTATCTAAATAATTAGGTGTTCCGTCGTTATCTGTATCAATCATTCCTTCATAAACAGTAAAAACACCATCGCCATCATCATCTTGATCTAGGTAATTAGGTATGCCATCTCCATCTGTATCATCGTTTAATGGGTTACCGTCTGCGTTAATATCTTCGTCTGCTGTTAAAATACCATCATTATCTTCATCTAAATCTAAATAATCTGGAATTCCATCCATATCTGTATCTGCGGCGTTACCATCTGCATCAAGGTTTAACTCGTCGTTTGTTAATATACCGTCATCATCATCGTCTTCATCTAAATAATCTGCATTTAAATCTCCATCTGTATCATCATCTGTTAAATCTCCATTATTATTAAGGTCTTCAATTGAGTTTGGAACACCATCCCCATCATCATCACCGCAATCTAAGCTATCTATAGCTGCTTGTAAATCTCCGTTTGGATCTCCGCAAGTGTCAATTTGCTCGTTTAAGTATTGGATATATCTTGTACACATGTCAATAGTGTTACCTAAAGTAGCATTATTATAGTCTGATTGTGCTGTTGCTGTATTATCACTTATTTGCTCACAAGTTAATTGACAATTATTTACTGTTAGTTGATCAATTGTTTCTTGTATCGTCCCGTTTACGTCTCCACAAAATTCTATTTGAGTATACAATGCATTTACATATGCATTACATAATTGTTCAAAAACAGCGCTTTCCATTAAATCTGCGTTATTATACGCTATCATTGCCTGTTGCGCTTGTTCTTCTGCATCTACACAAGTAAAATAATTAGTTGTAGGTCCTGTCGTAAAAGGTATATTATTAAAAACACCTTCTGAAAACCCTACAGAATTTAGACCTGTTGGATTAAATGCATTAAAATAAAATCTTCCTGAAAGTGTACCTTCTTCCAAGCTACCGGCAGTAATACTTATCATTCCATCTGGACGATATACTTGTACGCTTTCATCTGGAATTTTATTTGTTGACCATAATACGTTATTTTCATCTATAAAATTAGCAAAAGAAGCATTGTATTGCATATCATAACACGATCCCTGACCTACACTAATAGCTCCTGTACAGCTAGTAGCATCTTGCGGATAGGCTACTAACGTAATTGTTTCTAAAGATGTAGACCCTTCTATAGTAATAACACCATTCTCATCTACCTGAGCTGAGTAAATATTTGCATTAAACAAAACACCATCGCCTTCTCTTTGGGCTTGAAATGTGGTTATTTTAAACTCATTTTCTTCGCTACAACTAAACATTAATAAAACCGTTATGGCCAATGCAATTACTTTTCTCATTCTTAAATCTTTGATAAATTATTGATGTTATATGTGCCTAATAATAATTTAGACATACTATCCTTCAAAAATAGAATAATTTTTCATTATAAATAATTGAAATTTAAAGTATCGGTTTAAAAAAATATAGTATCTTTGCGGACTTATTAATAACAGAGGTCGAGAACCTCACAAATTAATTTTTTATGCCAGTAAAAATTAGATTACAAAGACACGGTAAGAAAGGGAAACCTTACTACTGGATCGTAGCAGCAGATGCTAGAGCAAAAAGAGATGGTAAATACTTAGAAAAAATAGGTGCTTACAATCCAAACACTAACCCAGCAACTATCGATTTAGATGTTGATGGTGCAGTAAAATGGTTACAGAATGGTGCACAACCAACTGATACAGCTAGAGCTATTTTATCTTACAAAGGAGCTTTACTTAAAAACCATTTAGCTGGTGGAGTTAGAAAAGGCGCTTTAACTGAAGAACAAGCAGAAGAGAAATTTAATGCTTGGTTAGAAGAAAAAGCAGGAAAAGTTGATGCTAAGAAAGAAAACTTAGCTAAAGCTGAAGCAGATGCTAAAGCAAAAGCTTTTGAAGCTGAAAAAGCAGCTAACGAAGCTCGTATTGCAGCAGCAGCTCCTGTTGTTGAAGAAGAAGCTGAAGCTTCAAACGAAGAAGAATAAAAAATATTTTTTTATACTTTTAAACTCCGATAGTCGCTATCGGAGTTTTTTATGTTTAAAACTTTCCTTATGGATATAAATGAATGCTTTTACGTTGGTAAAATTGTAAAAAAATACAGTTTTAAAGGAGAATTACTAATAAAATTAGATACTGACGAGCCTGAACAATTTGAAAACCTTGAGTCTATACTTATTAACTTAAGAGGTAATTTAGTACCTTTTTTTATAGAAAGTTCACAACTACACAAATCTGAATTACTACGTGTTAAATTTGAAGAAGTAGACACAGAAGATGATGCAGATAGTTTAATGAAAAGTGAGTTATACTTACCATTAAGCTTTTTACCAGAACTAGAAGAAGACAAATTTTATTACCACGAAATTATCGGTTTTCAAGTTGAAGATAAGAACTTTGGAAACGTTGGGATAATTTCTGGTGTAAATGATAGCACAGCTCAAGCACTGTTTGAAATTGATAAAAATGGGACAGAGATTTTAATCCCGATGAATGATGAGTTTATCTCTAAAGTAGACAAACCCAACAAAACCATTTTTGTAGAAACACCAGAAGGACTAATAGATCTTTACATTAATGAATAACCCTTTTCAATTCAAGCAGTTTACAGTTAAACAAGACCAATGCGCCATGAAAATTGGTACAGATAGCGTCTTACTTGGCGCTTGGACACCATTAAAAGACAATCCTTTTTCTATTTTAGATATTGGTGCTGGTACAGGAATTTTATCTTTAATGTTAGCCCAACGCAGTAACGCACAAGTTATCGACGGTTTAGAAATAGACGAAAATGCTTATGAACAGTGTGTAGACAACTTTGAAAACTCTCCTTGGTCTGATCGATTATTTTGTTATCACGCAGATTTACAAGAATTTGCCGAAGAAATTGAAGATAAATATGACCTCATAATTAGCAATCCGCCGTTTTACGCAGAACATTTTAAAACCGATAACAAGCAACGTGACATGGCGCGCTTTCAAGATGCGATGCCTTTTGAACACCTTGTGGTTTGTGCAGCTCATCTTTTGGAAGACAACGGAAGATTTTCAGTAATTATACCTTTTAGTGAAGAAGACCGATTTATCAATCTTGCTCAAAAAGTAGGTTTATTTCCTAACCAAATACTTAACGTAAAAGGTAATCCAAACGCTGATATAAAAAGAAGTTTGATTAGCTTTAGTTTCCACGAAAGTGAAATACAAAAAGAAGAATTAATTATAGAAACCCAAAGACATCAATACACAGAAGACTACATAAATCTTACTAAAGATTTCTACTTAAAAATGTAGTTTTAATTGGGCAATGAAAACGATTTCGTTATTTTTGTTAACTATAATATTGTAAATAATATACTGTTACATATATCATTAAGCAACAGTTTAAAACTATACTTATCTAATGAAACCAGATTTATTTGAAGCTCCAGATTACTTAAATCTTGACGATTTATTAAACGACGAACATAAATTAGTACGTGATGCTGCTAGAGAATGGGTTAAACGTGATGTTTCTCCTATTATTGAAGAGTATGCACAAAAAGCAGAATTTCCAGAACAAATTATTGATGGATTAGCCGAGATTGGCGCATTTGGACCATATATCCCAATGGAATATGGCGGCGCAGGATTAGACCAAATTTCTTATGGTTTAATCATGCAAGAGATTGAACGTGGCGATTCTGGTGTACGTAGTACAGCTTCTGTACAATCGTCTTTAGTAATGTATCCTATTTTTAAATATGGTAACGAAGAGCAACGTAAAAAATACTTACCAAAATTAGCTTCTGGAGAATGGATGGGTTGTTTTGGTTTAACCGAGCCTGATCACGGATCTAATCCTGGTGGAATGGTTACTAATTTTAAAGATATGGGTGACCATTATCTTTTAAATGGCGCTAAAATGTGGATTAGCAACGCACCTTTTGCACAAGTTGCTGTGGTTTGGGCAAAAAATGAAGAAGGTCGTATACACGGTTTAATTGTAGAGCGTGGTATGGAAGGATTTTCTACTCCAGAAACTCACAACAAATGGTCGTTACGTGCTAGTGCTACTGGCGAGCTTATTTTTGATAACGTAAAAGTGCCAAAAGAAAACCTATTACCTAACAAATCTGGACTTGGCGCACCATTAGGTTGTTTAGATTCTGCAAGATATGGTATCGCTTGGGGCGCAATTGGTGCTGCAATGGATTGTTACGATACGGCATTAAGATACAGTAAAGAGCGTATGCAGTTTGGTAAGCCAATTGGACAATTTCAATTACAACAAAAAAAGTTAGCCGAAATGATTACAGAAATCACTAAAGCGCAACTATTAGCTTGGCGTGTTGGTGTTTTACGTAATGAAGGTAAAGCAACGTCTGCTCAAATTTCTATGGCTAAACGTAATAATGTAGATATGGCAATAAAAATTGCTCGCGAAGCTAGACAAATGTTAGGCGGAATGGGTATTACTGGAGAATACAGCATTATGCGTCATATGATGAATTTAGAAAGTGTAATTACTTACGAAGGTACACATGATATTCATTTATTAATCACAGGTTTAGACGTCACTGGATTAAATGCTTTTAAATAAGCTATAGATTTTACATTTCTATAAATAGTTAATTAATATAAAATGCACCTTAATTTTAGAGGTGCATTTTTTATTTTTGTTAAAAATGAAAATGCTATGACTATTAATGATATTGAAAAATCAATTGATCCTCTTAAAAATCAATTGCTTAATCACATTTTATACAACAAAATAAAATCTATAGAAGATTTAGAAATCTTTTTACAACATCATGTTTATGCTGTTTGGGATTTTATGTCGCTACTTAAAGCACTGCAAAATAAACTAACTTGTACTACAATACCTTGGTTGCCTACAAAACATCCTGAAACAAGATATTTAATTAACGAAATTGTTCTTGCCGAAGAAACCGATGTAGATGTTAATGGTAATCATAAAAGCCACTACGAAATGTATTTGGACGCTATGCAAGCCTGTGGCGTTTCAACGACTAACATCAAAACATTTTTAGAAACTTCAGAAAGTTTAGGTAACATTTTTGTTGCAATAAGAAATAGTGATTTGCCTCAATCGCTAAAGGACTTTTTAGAGTTTACGTTTAATATTGCTATCGAAGGTCAACCTCATCAAATTGCAGCTGCATTTACCTTTGGTCGCGAAGATCTAATCCCGAATATGTTTACTGAAATCTTAAAGAATTTCCAGCAAAACTTCCCTGAAAAAGACCTTTCTAAGTTAGTGTATTACTTTGAAAGACATATCGAATTAGATGCTGACGAACATGGTCCTATGGCGCTTCAAATGATAGAAGAGCTTTGTGGAAATGATGAGAAAAAATGGAAAGAAGTTGAAGACATCTCAATAGAAGCTTTACAAAAACGAATTGCACTTTGGGATGGTATTGAAAACGCAATTTTAGAAAGCAAAGAAGTTGTATCTTTATAGATATGAAACAATTAACGCTTTTTATTTCTGCAATTTTTATATTGTTTTTGTGCTGCAACGCAACAGATAGCAACCAAACTAACAATATTAAAACGCCACAAACAACCAATTACAAACTATTGTCTTTGGGTGATAGTTACACAATTGGAGAAAGTGTTTGCAAAACGTGTCGCTTTCCAGAACAACTTAAAGACAGCTTAATTAATAATACAGAAAATACTGCTTTTAACTTAAAGGTTGTAGCAACAACAGGCTGGACTACGACCAATTTATTAAACGGAATTAGCAACGAAAACCTACCAAATAACTACGATTTAGTCACCTTACTAATTGGTGTAAATAATCAATATCAAGGAAAAGATTTTTCAATTTATGAAACCGAATTTCCAGAACTAGTTGATATTGCTATTACAAAAGCAAAAGGCGATAAAAACAGAGTTATTGTCGTTTCAATTCCTGATTATGCGTTCACACCTTTTGGAAACGGAAACACAACTATTTCTTCAGAAATTGACGCCTATAACGCTTTCGCGGAAAATTATTGCAACGCTAATAACATTACTTTTGTAAACATTACAGACATAACCAGAAACGGATTAGAAGACACAGATTTAGTTGCTTCTGATGGTTTGCATCCTTCCGAAAAAGCCTATAGTTTATTT
This sequence comes from Mesoflavibacter zeaxanthinifaciens subsp. sabulilitoris, assembly GCF_014191595.1. Lineage (NCBI taxonomy): Bacteria > Pseudomonadati > Bacteroidota > Flavobacteriia > Flavobacteriales > Flavobacteriaceae > Mesoflavibacter > Mesoflavibacter zeaxanthinifaciens. The sequence continues at coordinate 299,031 of NZ_JACHWV010000004.1, forward strand.
GTTGAACGTTTATTACCTTACGCTTTAGAAAAACTTTAGCGTAAGATTATGTTTTCAGCAAAGAAAAGATTAGACCGAGCTTATCAAAACGCTCACGTTGTTCCGTTTGATGACAACTCCAAATTTATACTATTTAGCGATTGTCATCGTGGTGATAATAGTTTTGCAGACGACTTTGCCAATAATCGAAACATCTATTACCACGCATTAAAGCACTACTACGTTGAAGGTTTTAATTATGCTGAACTTGGCGATGGTGATGAGCTTTGGGAAAACATTTCTTTCTCCTCCATTTTAAACGCACATAAAAACGTTTATGAATTAATGCAACTGTTTCATAAAAAGAACCGTTTGCATATGATTTGGGGAAATCATGATATGGTATATCGTAATCCTGATACAGTCAAAAAAAATCTATCTACCTACTTTGACCCAAAAGTTGGTGAAGATGTAGAACTTTTTGGCGATATTAAATATCATGAAGCTATAGTTTTAAAACACAAAGACACAAATCAAGAGATTTTTTTAACGCATGGTCATCAAGCAGATTGGTGGAATTACAACTTCTGGAAATGGAGTCGGTTTTTAGTTAGAATTTTATGGAAACCATTAAATGTTATGGGAATTGCAGATCCAACAAGTCCTGCAAAAAACTACAAAGAATTAATTAAAGTAGAACGTCGTACCAAAAAATGGATTACAGACAATAACAATTTAATGACCATTGTTGGCCATACACACAGACCACGTTTTCCTGAACCTGGTGACATTGCTTTTTTTAATGATGGTAGTTGTGTACATCCAAGAAGCATCACTGGTATTGAAATAGAAAATGGAGCAATATCTTTAATAAAATGGCAAATTGCTACTAAAGAAGATGGCACGCTTCAAATTGTAAGAGTATTGTTAGAAGGACCAAGAAGATTGGTAGATTATAGATAAAAAAATTCCTGCATAAAGCAGGAATCTATTTATAAAATTGAATTTCAATTAAAAAATTAACTTTCAGGAGCAAGCTCTACTTCTAAACCTTCTAATTCTGGTGTTATTTGTATTTGACAACCTAATCTTGAGTTATCTTTTACGTAAAAAGCTTCGCTTAGCATTGCCTCTTCGTCATCTTGCATTTCTGGTAATTCGGTATCGCTTAAAACATAACATTGACAACTTGCACACATAGCCATACCACCACAAATACCAATAGTACCTTCTGGTGCTAGCTCGTAACTACGTACAACTTCCATTAAATTCATTGCCATATCTGTTGGTGCTACAACTTCATGTACAACACCATCACGATCTGTAATTTTAATATTAATGTCTTGTTCCATTTTATTCAATCTTTTTCACTACTGCTTTTGGTGCTTCTTTACGTGTTCCATCAAAACCATCTACTCCTGCAACAGTTGTATACTTTAACACATAACGTTTACCTGGATTAATAATTTGATAAGCAGATTGACACATTAAAGTTGCTTCATGAAAACCACAAAGTATTAACTTTAACTTACCAGGATATGTGTTAACATCTCCAATAGCATATATACCCGGAATATTGGTTTGATAGTCTAACGCATTGTTTACTTTAATGGCGTTTTTTTCTATTTCTAATCCCCAATCTGCAATTGGTCCTAGTTTTGGAGATAAACCAAATAATGGCACAAAATGATCACATTCTTTTTTGTAAGTTTTAGCGTCTTGCTTAATGGTTACCGCTTCTACTTTGCCATCACCTTCTATACCTATTACTTCTGCTGGAGTAATTAAATTAATTTTTCCTGCAGATTTTAATTCTTGTACTTTTTCTACTGAATCTAAATGACCTCTAAACTCATTACGTCTATGTATTAAAGTAACCTCTTCTGCTACATCACTTAAAAAGATACTCCAATCTAAAGCAGAGTCGCCTCCACCAGCAATAACTACCTTTTTACCACGGTATAGTTCTGGTTCTTTAATCATGTACTCTACACCTTTATCTTCGTAATCTGCTAGATTATCTATTAAAGGTTTACGTGGCTCAAAACTACCTAATCCACCTGCTATTGCCACAACTGGTGCATGGTGTTTTGTTCCTTTGTTTGTAGTTACAATAAAAGTTCCGTCGTCTTGTTTTTCTATAGTATCTGCACGCTCTCCTAACGTAAAACCTGGCTCAAACTGTTTGCATTGTTCCATTAACTTGTCGGTTAAATCTCCTGCCAAAATTTCTGGATATGCTGGTATATCGTAGATTGGTTTTTTAGGATATAACTCTGAACATTGTCCACCTGGTTGTGGTAATGCGTCTATTAAATGACATTTTAGTTTTAATAATCCTGCTTCAAAGACTGCAAATAGACCTGTTGGTCCTGCACCTATGATTAGTATATCTGTTTTAATCATTTTTTAGATTGTTTTGTGCAAATGTAAAAGGTTAATGTATTGTGGCTTATGACTTTTGTCAGCTTTACGATTGCGTTAGCGATAGTAGTGGCATCCTTTTTTTGCTAACTGTACTTTGATTTTTAGTCTATAGGTAGTTGCAAAAAAAAGATATAACGGATAGCGCGACCCTTGTGGTAACGCCCTAAACGCCAACATTTGTGACTTTTTCTATCTGTGGAGCGTATTTTTTTATAGTCATCTCTACACCAGATTTTAAAGTCATTTGATTGACACTACATGAGGTACATGCACCTTGAAGTTGTACGATAACCTCGTTATTTTCTATAGAGATTAACTCTATATCTCCGCCATCATTTTGTAAAAATGGACGGATTTCTTCTAGAGCTTTTTCTACGTTTGTTTTTAGTTCTTGTGCTGTCATTTATTTTTTATTTACCGCAGAACAACCTGCCATAGTTGTAATTTTTATCGCTTCGGTTTCTGGTAAGTTTTCGTTACGATTTACCACTTCTTGCACGACGTTTTGTGTTAGTTTTTCAAAAGCTTTCTCGGTTGGTGTTGCGACTTGCATTGCTGCTGGACGACCAACATCTCCTGCTTCTCTAATACTTTGTACTAAAGGAATTTCTCCTAATAATGGCACATCTAAATCTTCTGCTAGATGCTTTGCGCCTTCTTTACCAAAGATATAGTATTTGTTGTTTGGCAACTCTTCTGGTGTAAAGTAAGCCATATTTTCTATAATTCCTAAAACAGGTACGTTTATACTGTCTTGTTGGAACATAGCTACTCCTTTTTTAGCATCTGCTAAAGCTACGTTTTGTGGTGTACTTACTACTACTGCTCCTGTAATTGGTAAGGATTGCATAATACTTAAATGAATATCTCCTGTTCCTGGTGGCAAGTCTAATAGTAAGAAATCTAGCTCGCCCCAAGCAGCATCAAATATCATTTGATTTAATGCTTTTGCAGCCATAGGTCCGCGCCAAATTACGGCTTGGTCTGGTTTTGTAAAAAAGCCTATAGATAATATTTTAACACCGTAATTTTCTACAGGTTTCATTTTAGATTTACCGTCTACAGTTACAGATAATGGTTTTTCCATTTCTACATCAAACATAATTGGCATTGATGGTCCATAAATATCTGCATCTAAAACACCTACTTTAAAGCCCATTTTTGCCAACATAATCGCTATGTTAGCGGTAACTGTAGATTTACCTACACCGCCTTTACCCGATGCTACTGCAACAATATTTTGAATACCTGGTATTGGTTTACCTTTAATGGTGTTTGCTTGTGGTTTTTCTGGCGCATCTACTTTTACGTTTACTTTTATTTTTGCTTTTTCGTACACATGTTTGTGTATGGCTTGCAAAATTTCTACTTCTGTTTTTTTACGTGCTTGTAATGATGGGTTTTTTATTGTAATATCTACTATAACTTCGTCTCCAAAAGTAACTACGTTAGTTACAGATCCGCTTTCTACCATGTTTTGTCCTTCTCCTGGTACTGTTATAGTTTCTAGTGCTTTAAGTATATCTTGTTTATTTAACTTCATCTTTAAAATATTGTGCTAAAAATCAATTTTTTAACGTGTTTTATAAAGGCTATTTCTAAAATGCAAATATACTACTTATTAAGTGAAGTTAAGCTGTTGTTATTGCAAGTTTTTTTATGGTGAAATAAGGGAAATTTATAAACTTTTAGAAGGATCCCAAAACACCATTTCAAAATTTTGAATTTGGTTATCTTTTACCTTAACACCTTCGCTTTCTAACAGCTGTTGCATTAGGTTAGTACCTTCAAAATGATGCTTACCGGTTAACAAACCTTTTCTATTTACCACACGATGTGCAGGTACGTCTTTGTTATGAGAGCCATTCATAGCGTAACCTACTAATCTTGCACTTCTTTTGGCGCCTAAATAATTTGCAATTGCACCGTAAGAGGTTACTCTTCCATAAGGAATTTGTCTTGCGACCTCATAAACCTTCTCGTAAAAACTTAAGGTTTCTGGCTTCATAAGTCTTTAATGATATTAATTAGCGTGACTATTGCTATAACAGCTGTGATGATACCGATACTAAAGTTCATGTTTTTTTGAGACTTAATACGTTTGCTTTTAATTTTTTCGAATAAAAACACATACACATAAAGCATTACAAAAGTACCAGTTGCTGCTCCTGCGACGTAAGATGCAATACCAGTTTTATCAAAAGTTAACCATCCAAAACCTGCTAAAGTCAAACTCATATAAGCTTGGTAAGGTATTGGGAAAACGTTTAAAGCAGATAACAGCATACCATAGAAAAAACGACTGTGTTTACTGCGTCTGGTTTGTTCTATTTTGGGTTGTGGTTTCTTTTTAGCTAAAACAAAAAAGTAAATAGCGATTAACACAAAAAGTACAAAAGCAACACGTTGAAGTATTTTTATTATCTCTGGATGCTTACTTAAATACCTTGCAAATATTACTGCTATTAAGGTTTGAAAAATAACAACAACACAAACACCAACAGAAAAAACCAAACCACGATTATAGCCTTCTTTTAAGCTAATTTTTGCTGCTGTCATATTAAGCAATCCTGGTGGTATAACACCTACTAATGCAATAATTAGACTTAAAAAAAATGTAATTGTAAGGCCCAAAGGTTATTTTATTTTGAATCTAATATACGTAATTGGTTTGTTTTGTTCTAAATATTGACCTTCGTAAAAGGTTTGTATACTTGTAACTTCTTCTGGACTTCCTTCTTGTCTATACACATCGTTGTTAGAGTACAACACTTCATGCCCTTCTCCATGTAACAGACCTAAGGTGTAACCATGCATAAACTCAGAGTCGGTTTTAAGATTCATTACGCCATCTGGTTTTAATACTTTTTTGTAACGTTTTAAAAACTCAGAATTGGTCATGCGGTGTTTTGTACGCTTATATTTAATTTGTGGATCTGGAAAGGTAATCCAAATTTCATCCACTTCGTTTTCTGCAAAAACATATTCTATTAATTCTATTTGAGTACGTATAAATGCAGCGTTTGGTATGTTTTCTTCTACAGCTGTTTTTGCGCCTCTCCAAAAACGTGCGCCTTTTATATCTATCCCTATAAAGTTTTTATTTGGATATTTTTTTGCTAAAGCAACTGTATACTCGCCTTTACCGCATCCTAACTCTAGAACAATTGGGTTATTATTTTTAAACACTTGTGCATTCCATTGTCCTTTGTATTGGTAATCCATATCTACCAACTGACTTCTTGTTGGTTGAAATACATTATCAAATGTTTCGTTTTCTTGAAATCGTTTTAATTTGTTTTTGCTTCCCACTTGTTTTAACAATTTGTTATTTCCGGCGTAAAATTAAGGAAATATACCTTAGTACTATTATACTTATCTTTGAAATTAGCTTTTTTGCGTTAAGGATGGAAGTGACATCCTTTTTTTGCTGCCATATATGGCAAAAAAAGATATAACGGACAGCCTGACCCTTGTGGTAACGCCCAAATTTTTATAATGAAAAAAAGAATTCTTGTTGCGCCTCTTAATTGGGGAATTGGTCATGCTACACGTTGCATACCTATTATTAATGCGTTAATTGAACAAAATTTTGAACCTGTTATTGCTTCTGATGGTGCTGCATTAGCACTACTTAAAAAAGAATTTAAACAGGTTATCTTTATCGAGTTACCTGCTTATAATGTTACTTATTCTAAATCTAAATCTAGCTTTAAATGGCGTCTTTTTAGACAACTACCTAAGATTAAAAAAGCTATTTTAAAAGAACATTTAGCAATTAAAAAAATTGTACACGATTATGCTATTGAAGGTATAATCTCTGATAACAGAATGGGTGTATATTGTTCTAAAATTCCGTCGGTGTTTATTACTCATCAGCTTAATGTTTTAAGCGGAATGACCACAAAATTAAGCACATCTTTACATGATTATTATCTTAAAAAGTTTGACGAATGTTGGGTACCAGATTTTGAAAACACACCTAATTTAAGTGGTAAATTAGGACATGATTTTACTACTAAACTTTTACCTATTAAATATATTGGCGCATTAAGCAGGTTAGAAAAAACACTTATTCCTTCTAAGTTTGATATCATGGTCTTGTTATCTGGTCCTGAGCCACAACGTGGATTATTAGAGCAAAAATTATTTAAAGAATTAGCAGACTATAATGGTAATATATTATTTATAAAAGGTAAGATTGAAGGTGAGCAACGTATTGAAACCAAGCAACAGTTTACCATTTATAATTTTATGACTTCTGCAGATTTACAAACAGCCTTAAATAGTTGTGATTTGGTAATTTCTAGATCTGGATATACTACTGTTATGGACTTAGCTAAGTTAGGTAAAAAAGCATTTTTTATTCCTACACCAGGACAGTTTGAACAAGAATATATAGCCCAAAATTTAAACAAACAAGGTATTATACCTAGTTGTAACCAAAAAGAATTTTCTTTAAAGCAACTTGATAGAGTTAAAGATTTTACTGGATTTGATGCTTTAGATTGTAAAACAAACTTTAGTGATTTGTTTAAGCTTTTTCTAGCGTAAAAGAAAACTCGCTACCTACGTTTACTTCGCTTTCTACATAGATTTTTTCGTCGTGTGCTTCTATAATGTGTTTTACTATAGATAGTCCTAAACCAGATCCGCCTTCTTTACGCGATCCGCTTTTGTCTACACGATAAAAACGCTCAAAAAGTCTTGGTAAATGTTCTTTACCTATACCTTCGCCATTATCAGTGACTCTTACTATAACTTTGTTTTTAATAAGTCTTTCTATACTAATCTCTGTAGTACCGTTTTGGTGTCCGTATTTTATCGAGTTTACGACTAAGTTGGTTAACACTTGCTGGATACGCTCTTCATCACCTTTTACTAGTATTGGTTGTTTGTAGTCCATATCAAACATTAGGCTAATTTTTTTCTTAGCAGCTTTCATTTCTAGTAAGTCAAAAACACTTTTTACTAGATCTACAATATCAAAAGTGGTAACATTAAGTCGTAAATCTCCTACTTCTAATTTGGTAATCATATCTAGGTCTTTTACGATATATATTAATCGTTCTACACCTTTGTTGGCTCTTTCTAGATATTTTTCGGCTACGTTTTTATCTTTTAATGCGCCATCTAGTAATGTTTCTATGTAACCTTGTACTGTAAATAATGGTGTTTTAAGCTCGTGCGATACGTTACCCATAAACTCTTTACGATATTCTTCTCTTACTTTTAAAGTTTCTATCTCTAACTTTTTGTCTTTGGCATATTTATCTATTTGCCTGGTTAGCGTAGCCATATCTGTAGTAATACTATGCCTTCTAAAACTGGTAGACTCTAACAAAGTTAGGTCTTTGTAAATTTTGTTTATTCTTTTATAGATGAATTTTTCTACTCTATATTGAATAATTAAAAAGGAAAATGAATACGTAAAAAAAGCAAAAAACAGTATGTGTAATATGTTTATTGTATAAAACAAATACAAAAAAACACTCATTAAGAGCGTTAAAAATACGGTGATTAAAAACGAAGTTTTTAATGCAAACTTGTATGTTTTTTTTAGTCTCAAATAAAGAATTATTCTACAAATTTATAGCCAACACCTTTTACTGTTTTAAAGCTATCGTCGCCAATTTTTTCTCTTAGTTTTCTTATGTGTACATCTATGGTACGTCCGCCAACTACGACTTCGTTACCCCAAACGCGGTCTAAAATATCTTCTCTTTTAAAGACTTTACCTGGTTTTGATGCCAACAAAGATAAGAGTTCAAATTCTTTTCTTGGTAAAATAATCTCTTCCTTTCCTAAAATAATCTTGTATTCGTCTCTATTAATGGTAAGCTTACCAATTTTTATAACCGATTGGTTAGTATCTTCAGATTTTAATCGTCTTAAAAGTGCTTTTACTTTACTTATTAACACTTTTGGCTTAATTGGTTTAGTAATATAATCGTCTGCACCAGCATCAAAACCTGCTACTTGAGAGTAATCTTCTCCTCTTGCGGTTAAAAATGTAATAATTGTGCTGCTTAATTCTGGTACTTTTCTAATAGCTTCACAAGCTTCAATACCATCCATTTCTGGCATCATCACATCTAATATAATAAGGTGTGGTTTTTCTTTTTTTGCCTTTTTTACAGCTTTTACACCGTTATCTGCGGTAATAACTTGGTAACCTTCTGCACTTAAATTATAGCCTACTATTTCAAGAATATCTGGCTCGTCGTCTACTAAAAGAATTTTGATATCTTTCTTATTCATCAGAATGACTTTGTGTTAAAATAATAACGTAAAGATAAAATTATTAAAATTAAATTATCTATTTAATCCATTGATAACAATTAAATAACATTAATTACAACTTATAACCTAACCTAAGTTTTTAGGTTTATGTAATTTACAATCTTTTGCTTACCAAGCAGTTAAAATACCATGTTATATAATTGTAAAAAATGTTATTAGCTTCTTAAATGTTCCTTCTATGCCAAAAATCTGTGTATATTTGTAACACACAATTTATAACAATTAATTATGAAAAAACTTTACTTTTTACTTTTAACGGTTTTAATGACTGCGACTTCTTTTGGTCAAGTCTTTATTACTGAAATTGCTGACCCTAACAACAACGCAGAAGCTAGATTTATTGAGCTTTATAACGCTGGACCTACTGATGTAGATTTTACAGAAGGTAACGGATGGCAGATTGACAAGTACACAAATGCTTCTGGCACAGTTTCAACTACCTTAGATTTAACAGGAACTATACCTGCTGGAGGTTTTTACGTTATTGGTTACGATAACACTCCTGGTACTTTCAACACTGTTTATGGATTTGCTGCAGATCAATTAGACGCGGTTAATAATGGTGTTGTAGGTAGTAATGGTGATGATGATTTAGCTTTAGTTGATGGTACAGATACAATTATTGACTTCTTCGGTGTTCCTGCTACTGATAATACAGGAACTTGTGCTGAATATGAAGATGGTAGAGCAGAGCGTTCTCCTGCCGTAACTATGGGTAACGCTACTTTTGATGAGTCTGAATGGAATGTTTGGGCTGATAGTGCTGTTTCTGGTTGTACAAATCACACATTACAGACTCAAGACGCACCTGCTTCTTTCGATCCAGGTTCTTGGATTGGAACTGCTACTGGTCCAGTTGTAACTATTGATTCTGACATTACAGGTTTAGATTACTTTGAAGGTAACGGTCCTTCAGCTGAACAAACTTTTTCTGTATCAGGTATTAACTTAACAGGAAACTTAGATGTTACAGCTCCTACTAATTTTGAAATATCTTCTACTTCTGGATCAGGATTCGGAAGTTCTGTTTCATTAACACCATCTGCTGGTTCTGTAGCTTCTACAACTCTTTATGTAAGATTAGCTGCTGGATTATCTGCTAATACATATACAGATGTTTTAACTGCTACATCAACTGGCGCGACATCTGAAACTATTAATGTTTCAGGAGTTGTAACTCCATCAACACCTCAATTTAATGTATTTGGTACTCCTGGAGACATGAATTATGGATTAGGTAACGGTCCTTCTAATGAAGAATCTATATTTGTAGAAGGGTTATTTTTAACAAATGATATTACAGTAACAGCTCCAACAAACTTTGAAGTATCTTTAACTTCTGGTTCTGGTTTTGCTAGTTCTGTTACTGTTCCTCAAACTAGTGGTACAGTTGCTAACACAGAAGTTTTTGTAAGATTAGCTTCTGGATTAACTGAAGGTGCTTACAGTGGTAATATTACTGTATCTTCTTCTCCTGCTACAGATCAAACTGTTGCTTTAACTGGTAATGTATTTGGTGCAGCTACAAACGCATTAGTTTTAGTTGGTGTTTATGACGGACCTTTAAGTGGAGGAGTACCTAAAGGAATCGAATTAATAGCTTTAGCAGATATCCCAGATTTAAGCGTATTTGGTATTAGTTCTATTACTAATGGTGCTGGTTCTTCTGCTGGTACAGTTGAATATAATTTCCCTGCTGATGCAGTTTCTGCTGGAGATAGAATTTTCTTAGCAACTGAGTCTACTGGTTTCAATTCATTCTTTGGAATGATGCCTACGTATACAAATGGTGTTGTTGGAATTAATGGAGATGATGCAATTGAGTTATATGAAGGAACAACAATTATTGACACTTTTGGAGATGTAGATATGGATGGAACTGGTGAACCATGGGATTATACAGATGGTTGGGCATACAGAGTTGATGCTACTGGTCCTGATGGCGGTTTTGTTTTAGCAAACTGGACATTTAGTGGTGCTGATGCTTTAGATGGTGAATCTGATAACAGTACAGCTGCTACACCTTACCCAATAGCAACTTATACTAATCCTGCATTATCTAACGCTACGTTTACACAAGCTAATACTTTTAGCATCTACCCTAACCCAGTAAATACAGGTTATGTAAACATCAAAACAACTTCTAACGAAGCTGTAAACGTAACTGTGTTTGACTTATTAGGTAAGAAAGTAATCACTAAAACATTAAGCAACAACAAATTAAATGTTTCTAGCTTAAAGTCTGGTGTATACTTATTAAACATAGAGCAAAACGGAGCATCTACGACTAAAAAATTAGTTATAGAGTAATCCTTATTTGATATAAATTTTAAAAGCGTTGCTATTGGCAACGCTTTTTTATTTTCTATACTTTTGTAATCCTATGATAAATACAAAAGACATCTTTAACATTACTACAGAAGAGGCGTTTAAAACACATGCTTTAAACGTGTTTAAATTTCAGTACGAAAATAATAACGTGTATCGTTCTTTTTGTGATTTATTGTACAAAAACCCAAGTGATGTTACAGCACTACATCAAATACCGTTTTTACCTATTCAGTTTTATAAATCGCACGACGTTTTAAGCGCTAACACACCAACCGAAATTACTTTTTCTAGTAGTGGTACTACAGGACAAATAACAAGTAAACACCATGTTACCAATTTAAAGGTTTACGAAGACAGTTTTAAAAAAGGATTTGCACATTTTTATGGCAATGTAGAAGATTATACCATCTTGGCGTTATTACCTAATTATTTAGAACGCGAAGGATCGTCTTTAGTCTATATGGTAGATCATTTAATTAAAGACTCTAAACAGCCTAAAAGCGGATTTTATTTAAATAATTTAGATGAATTAAAAAACACTTTACTTCAACTTGAAGATGAAGGTAAAAAAACACTACTAATTGGCGTGTCTTTTGCGCTTTTAGATTTAGTAGAGCGTTATCAATTCAACTTAAAAAATACCATTATTATGGAAACTGGTGGTATGAAAGGTAAACGCAAAGAAATAATTAGAGAAGAGTTACACCAACTTTTAAAATCTGGTTTTGGTGTTGACCAAATACATAGCGAATATGGGATGACCGAACTTTTAAGTCAAGCGTATTCTAAAGGTAATGGTGTGTTTAACTGTCCTCCTTGGATGAAAATTTTAACTAGAGATACAGAAGACGCTTTAACCGTTTTTGACACCAAAAAAACAGGAGGCATCAATGTTATAGATTTAGCCAATATCAATTCTTGTGCTTTTATTGCAACGCAAGACTTAGGCAAACCACTTGATAACGGTAGCTTTGAGGTTATTGGTCGTTTTGATAATAGTGATATTAGAGGTTGTAATCTAATGGTGTTGTAAGGACAAGTTACCACATACGACAAACTATAAACGAAAAAGAAAAATTATATTTAGTTGATTAACTATTTTTGAAAAAAAAGCCTGTTTTCAAAAATTTGAAAACAGGCTTTTAATTTTATATACATTTTTTAAGTATAGTGTCAGGTATCTAGCGCAGTCGAGACCTTTTTTAATTTATTCAAAACTTCTCGACTTCGCTCTAAGCGACAATTAAACCACTTTTATAATAAAGGTCTTTTTCTTACCTCTATTAATAACAACATACTTATCGTTAATTAAATCTTCTGTCGTTATGGTATAATCTTCACCAACTTTGTCTTTATTAACAGCTACCGAGTTTTCTTTTAACGCACGACGTGCTTCGCCATTACTTGCTAAAAAGTTAGTCTCTGCAGACAGTGCTGCAATCATATCTAAACCAGCGTCTATTTTATCTTTACTTACCTCAGCTTGTGGCACACCTTCAAAAACATCTAAAAATAAACTTTCGTTTAACTGTTTGATATCATTTTTAAAGTCTTTACTAAAAAGGATTTGAGATGCTTTTACTGCATTTTCGTATTCTTCTTTACTGTGTACAAAGGTTGTAACTTCTTCTGCTAATTTTTTCTGTAAAGCTCTAAAACCAGGATTCTCTTTATGTTCTGCAATTAAAGTATCTATCGTGTCTTTATCTAAAAACGTAAAGATTTTAATGTACTTTTCTGCATCTTCATCTGTAGTATTTAACCAAAACTGGTAGAATTTATACACGCTAGTTTTATCGGCATCTAACCATACGTTACCACCTTCACTTTTACCAAATTTAGATCCGTCTGCTTTTGTAATTAATGGGCAAGTCATAGCGTATGCTTTTGCGGTATCGTCACCAACATTCATACGTCTAACAAGTTCTGTTCCTGTAGTTATGTTTCCCCATTGGTCACTTCCACCCATTTGTAATTTACAACCCATGGTTTTGTGTAAATGGTAAAAATCGTACCCTTGGATTAATTGGTAAGTAAACTCGGTAAAGCTCATACCAACGCTACCTTCTTCGCCACTAAAACGCTTTTTTACAGAGTCTTTTGCCATCATGTAGTTTACGGTAATACGCTTACCAACATCACGTGCAAAATCTATAAAGCTAAAGTTTTTCATCCAATCATAGTTATTAACTAAAACTGGTGCGTTTTTTTCTGTAGAGTTAAAATCTAAAAAGCGAGACAATACACTTTTAATACCAGCTACATTATGGTTTAGTGTTGCTTCGTCTAATAAGTTACGCTCGTCACTTTTACCAGAAGGATCACCAATCATACCCGTTGCTCCACCAACTAAAGCAATTGGTTTATGACCTGCTTTTTCTAAATGCACTAACAAAATAATTGGCACTAAACTACCTATATGTAAAGAATCTGAAGTTGGATCAAATCCTATATAAGCAGTAGTCATTTCTTTATCAAGTTGCTCTTCTGTTCCAGGCATGATGTCGTGTACCATACCTCTCCAACGTAATTCTTCTACAAGTGCGTTTGCCATCTTAAATTATTTTATTTAATGAAGCCACAAAGATAAAAATAGTGCCATAAAATCTGTACAATATCTTATATTTATTACTTTAGTAGCATGATTTTAGTCACAGGAGGAACGGGATTAGTTGGCGCACATTTGTTGTTTCATTTATTAAATGAAAACCAGCCAATACGTGCTATTTATAGAAGTGAAAAAAAGTTTGATACCGTTAAACGTATTTTTGGCTATTACACCAACAATGCAGACGCTTTATTTGATACTATTGAATGGGTTAAAGCAGATCTAAACAATATCCCACAACTTACCGAAGCTTTTAAAGACGTTACACAGGTTTACCATTGCGCCGCATTTGTAAGTTTTGAACCTGATAAGTTTAATTTGTTACAAAAGACAAATATAAAAGGTACCGCAAATATTGTTAACTTTTGTATTGATCATAAAGTTGAAAAACTATGTTACGTTAGCTCTATTGCTGCTTTAGGCGCTTCTTTAAACAACAAGGCTATTACTGAAGACACCGAATGGAATAAAGAAATTGATAACAGCGTATATGCTATTACTAAATATGGCGCAGAACTTGAAGTTTGGCGTGGTACACAAGAAGGATTAGATGCAGTAATTGTTAATCCTGGTGTTATTATTGGACCTGGTATTTGGCGCTACGGTAGTGGTAGTTTAATAAAAATGATTTACAACGGACTAAAATATTACACCATTGGATCTACAGGATATGTTGATGTTAATGATGTTGTAAAAGCAATGATACAACTTGTAAAAAGCGATGTAAAAAACGAACGCTATATTCTAGTTTCTGAAAACTTATCTTTTAAAGATTTTTTTACCAAAACCGCTAATTATTTAGGAGTAAAACCGCCACAAAAAGAAGCTAAACCTTGGTTATTAAATATTGCTTGGCGTTTGGATTGGCTAAAACATAAATTAACCAGAAAACGCAGAGTCTTATCTAAGCAAACCGCAAATAGCGCAGTTACAACAACTATTTACAGTAATAATAAAATTAAAGACGCTATAGGTTTTGAGTTTTTACCAATGGATAAAAGTATAAAGACTACGACTAGTTTATTTAAAAACGATTTAAAGTAAAGTTTAAAACTTAATTAGTTTCTTTTTCAAGAAAATTTTGGTCTAGTTTTAACTCTGCTTTATTTAACTCTTTTTTCTCCTTTTCCTTTTTTTTCTTTTCTTTAGTTTGAATGGCTTTATACTTATCTCTTAGCTTTGTAACACTGTCTTTTACTTTATCGTAAATTTTGTCATAGACTTCTATATCATGAGAATAGTAAGTGTTACTATTAACAAATTGCATACTATCTATGCCATGTTTTTTATAAATATACTCAACTGGTTTTATGCCATTATTTTCTAGTATACGCTTATTTATTCCTTTAGCAGAAGACATAATAGAAATCTCTACCAAAACATCAACCATTTTATCTTCAGAGAGTAAATCTTTTGGTTTTTCTGGTTTTTCTATATCATAACAAGACACAAACAGTGTCAAAACTAAAAGGTATAAAAGGCTACTGTGTTTCACTATAAATTATCTATCAAAAGTTAATCGTTTTGCATACTTGGTATCATAAAACTTGAAATTTTTGTATGCTAAACCACCGTTTATAAACGTATGGGTAATCCTAGATTTAAAGGTAGTCCCTTCAAACGGAGACCAACCACATTTATATAGAATGTTTTCTTTTTTAACAGTCCAAGGATTATTTAAGTTTACTATTACTAAATCTGCGTAATAGCCTTCTTTAATAAAACCTCGTTTTTCTACATCAAATAAGATTGCAGGATTGTGGCAAAACTTTTCTACAATTTTCTCAATTGAAATATCACCATCATGATGCATTTCTAATAATGCAGGTAAAGCGTGTTGTACTAATGGTCCGCCAGAAGGTGCTTTTGTATAGACATTAGATTTTTCTTCAAATGTATGAGGTGCATGGTCTGTTGCAATAACATCTATTTTATCATCTAAAAGCGCCTTTAATAATTGATCACGATCTTTTTCTGTTTTTACAGCAGGATTCCATTTAATTAATGTTCCTTTTTCGTCATAATCTTTATCGCAAAACCATAGGTGATGTATACAAACTTCGGCAGTAATTTTTTTATCCTTTAATGGTATGCTATTATCAAACAGCTCGGTTTCTTTTCCTGTTGATAGGTGAAACACGTGTAATCTTGCGCCTGTTTTCTTTGCTAATTCTATTGCTTTAGAAGACGATAAATAACACGCATCTTCACTTCTAATTATTGGATGAAAGTGTACAGGAATATCATCTCCGTAACGTTCTTTATAAATCTCTAAATTGGCTTTAATTGTAGCTTCGTCCTCACAATGTACAGATATTAAAAGGTCTGTACTTTTAAAGATTTTTTCTAAAACTTCTGGATTATCTACAAGCATATTTCCTGTTGATGATCCTAAGAATAATTTTAATCCTGCAACTTCTTTTTTATTGACTTTAAGGATTTCTTCTAAATTATCATTTGTACCACCAAACATAAACGAGTAGTTTGCCCAAGATGTTTTTTCTGCACGGTCAAATTTATCGTTTAACGCTTCTATTGTTGTAGTTTGCGGGTTGGTGTTAGGCATTTCTATAAATGATGTAATACCACCTGCAATTGCAGCTCTAGATTCGGTTTCTATATTTGCTTTATGGGTTAAACCTGGTTCTCTAAAATGAACCTGGTCATCTATTGCACCTGGTAAAACATATTGTCCTTCTGCATCAAACACATTTACATCTGCAGATTTTGGACTTATAGATGGTGCTATTTTTGTGATAAATTCGCCTTCTATTAAAATGTCTCCGTTAACGATTTCTCCTTCGTTAACGATTTTTGCATTTTTTATTAAAGTGATTTTTTGATGCATAATGCCTTATTTCTTTTTAAATATACTTTTTATTTTCATAGCAATCACTCCAAAAATGGCTTCGGATATGATGCTAGAACTTAATTTAGATTCGCCTTTTATTCTGTCTACAAAAATAACAGGTATTTCTACGATTTTAAAACGTTTTAAATATGCTTTAAATTTCATTTCTATTTGAAATGCGTAACCTACAAACTTTATATCTTCTAAGTCTAGTGTCTCTAAAACTTGTCTTTTGTAACATACAAAACCTGCTGTTGCGTCTTTTATACGCATTCCTGTTATAAATCTAACGTAAAATGATGCACCATAAGATAAGATTATACGACCTAATGGCCAATTTACAACATTTACACCTTTAACATATCTTGATCCTATTGCTATGTCTGCACCATCTACATGGCACGCTTTATATAGTTTTTCTAAATCTTTTGGGTTATGAGAAAAATCTGCATCCATTTCAAAAATGTAATTGTATTCTTTTTCTAAAGCCCAATAAAACCCATGTATGTAAGCTGTACCTAGTCCAGATTTTTCTTTTCTAACAGACAAAAACAACTTGTCTTGATAGTGTTCTTGAAGACGCTGTACTTTTTTTGCAGTTCCATCTGGAGAATTATCATCTACCACTAAAATATGGAACTCTTTTTTTAAATTGAAAACAGCTTTTATAATTGCTTCTATGTTTTCAACTTCGTTATACGTTGGTATAATGACAATAGCGTCTTGCATTAATTCTTTTAAAAATTTAGACAAATGTACATTTTATAGGGTTAAATGTTTATAAAAAAACCTTAATAATTGCCATTTTTTTGCTTTAAAAAGTAATAATTTTACCACGTGATTAGAGAAATTATAAATACAGATATTATTACACTAATATTTATAGTGTGCTTAATTTGTATTGCCTTAAGTAAATTAATCTACACAAAACGTTTCGAGATTTTTTCTTACTTAGTTGTTAATAACCGATACACAAAGTTATTTTCAAAAGATCAGCATTTTATTGAGCTTTTTGATGGCATACTGTTTATAAACTTGTGCCTTAATGCCGCTATCTTTTTTTACTTGTTTATAAACAGCTTGGTTGGCGAGAGGATTTCGCAATTACTAATCTTAAAATATGCACTTTTAATAGCTTGCTTTTTTATAGTAAAAGTACTTTTAGAACGTTTATTATCTAGCATTTTTGAGATAGAATTGCTTATTAAAGATTATCTGTTTACTAAAACTAGTTATAGAAATTATCTAGGTTTATTATTACTACCAATTAATGCAATATTAATATACTCGGTCACTCCAAATCTTAATACACTGATTATTATAAGTTTATTAGGATTAACTGTTTTTAGTTTAGGTTTATTAACTTTTTTTAAAGCTAATCTTAATGTATTTAAAAGAAGTATGTTTTATTTTATTTTGTATCTTTGCGCTCTCGAAATCGCACCTTACCTTATTGTTTATCAATTTATAGCAATAAAATAGGCCTAAAAATTTAAAGATACTTATGAAAGTGAAAACCATTTTAGTCTCGCAACCAGAACCTAAAATTGAAAATTCGCCATACTTTGATCTTTCAGAAAAGCAGAAAGTTAAAATTGATTTTAGACCTTTTATTCACGTAGAAGGTGTATCTACAAAAGAAATTAGACAACAAAAAGTAGATTTGACTAAATACACTGCAATTATCCTAACCAGTAGAAATGCAGTAGATCACTTTTTTAGAGTAGCCGAAGAAATGCGCTTTAAAGTACCAGATACAATGAAGTACTTTTGCCAATCTGAAGCTGTAGCTTTTTACTTACAAAAATACGTGGTTTACAGAAAACGTAAAATTTATGTGGGTAAACGTACTTTTGCAGAGCTTTCGCCATTAATCAAAAAGTATAAAGACGAAAAATTTTTATTACCAACAACAGACAAGTTAAAGCCAGAAGTACCAACCATATTAGATGGACTTGGTGTAGATTGGAAAGAAGCAATTTTTTACAGAACTGTAATTAGCGACCTATCAGACTTAGCCAACGTGTACTATGACATATTAGTGTTTTTTAGTCCATCTGGCATCGAGTCTTTATTTCATAATTTTCCTGACTTTAAGCAAAACGACACAAGAATTGCTGTGTTTGGTAATACTACCATTAAAGCTGTTGAAGCAAAAGGATTACGTGTAGACATTTCTGCACCAACACCAGAAACACCTTCTATGACTATGGCTTTAGAAAAATACATTAAAGAAGCAAATAAAGGAAAGTAAAAACTTCTCTTTAAACAGTATAAAAAAAGCGCTACCTAATTATTTAGGATAGCGCTTTTTTACTTTAACACTTGGTTTGTATTACTCAGCATAACGTTGCGGTCCGCCACGTCTAATTTCTTCGCTTGCGTAAGACTCAAACTTTTCAAAGTTAGTTCTAAACGCATTAGCTAATTTAAATGCTGTTTTGTAATATTCTTTATCATTATTCCAAGTTGTTCTTGGGCTTAATACCTCTTTTGGTACACCTGGACAACTTCTTGGTTGCGCTACACCAAATACAGAATGAATATGGTAATCGTTATAGTTGTATAATCCTAAATCGCCGTTTAAAACAGCGTTAATCATAGCTCTTGTGTATTTTAGTTTAATTCTGCTTCCTACACCGTAAGATCCGCCAGTCCATCCAGTATTAACTAGCCAAACGTTTACGCCAGCTTCTTTCATCTTTTTGCTTAACATCTCTGCATATTTTGTAGGATGTAAAGGCATAAAAGGAGCTCCAAAACACGCTGAAAAACTTGGCACTGGTTCTGTAATACCTGCTTCTGTACCTGCTACCTTAGCTGTATAACCTGATATAAAATGGTATGCAGCTTGTGCTGGTGTTAATTTTGAAATTGGAGGCAATACACCAAAAGCATCTGCAGTTAAGAAAAATATGTTTTTAGGGTTTTTACCAATAGATGGTTTTTGGATGTTATCAATATGATAAATTGGATAACTAACACGTGTATTTTGTGTGATTGAAGTATCTGCAAAATCTACAACGCCATTATCATCCATAATAACATTTTCTAAAATTGCACCTCTTTTTATTGCTCTAAAAATATCTGGTTCTTTTTCTTCAGAAAGATCTATCACTTTAGCATAACATCCACCTTCAAAATTAAACACAGAGTTTTCTGATGTCCAACCGTGCTCATCATCTCCAATTAATTTTCTATTTGGATCTGCAGACAGTGTTGTTTTTCCTGTTCCTGATAAACCAAAAAAGATAGCTGTTTCATCATTTTCTCCTACGTTAGCACTACAGTGCATTGGCAACGTATTTTTAAACACAGGTAAAATAAAGTTTAAAGCAGAAAAAATACCTTTCTTGATTTCTCCAGTATAACCTGTTCCTCCAATTAAAGCTATTTTACGGGTAAAATCTAAAATAGCAAAGTTATGTTGACGTGTTCCATCTACTTCTGGATCTGCCATAAAACCTGGTGCATTTACTACAGTCCATTCTGGAGTAAAGTTATTTAACTCTTCTTCTGTTGGTCTTAAAAACATGTTATAAGCAAACATGTTACTCCAAGGTAATTCGTTAATTACTCTAATATTTAGTTTGTAATTATCATCTGCGCAAGCATACGCATCTCTTACAAAAACTTCTTTATCAGAAAGGTAAGCGGTTACCTTATCATATAATTTCTGAAATTTATCCGAATCAAACGGAATGTTAATATCTCCCCACCAAATTTTATCTTCGGTAATACTATCTTTTACAATAAAACGATCTTGAGGAGAACGACCTGTAAACTCTCCAGTATTAATTGCTAAAGCTCCAGAAGATGCTTCTACTCCTAAACCTTTTTCTATAGTTACATCATGTAATTGATCAGGTGTTAGTTGATATTGTACTTGTGCATTTTTGATTCCGTACTGTTCTAACGAAATCGTTTTCGTGGATTGTGTATGGTTTACCATAATTTGTTTGTGTTGTTTAAAGTGCAAAGGTAAAATTTAATATAAATTAACGCTAAGTAAAACTTGTTAATTCTCTTTATATTTTAAAAAGTTTATTAACAATATAGCCCATGACGCGATTAACAAAGCGCCACCTATTGGTGTTATTAATGCAATTTTGCTAAAATCAAAACCTGTTAAATCATTTGTAGCTAGACCATATATTGAGCCTGAAAAAAAGATAACACCTACAAATACTAAATAAAATATTGTTGATTTTGTTTTTTCTGAAATCTTATCAATAAGTCCTATAAATAACAAGAATAATGCGTGATACATTTGATAACGTACACCAACTTCAAAAGTTTGCAATTGCTCTGCATCTAAAACTTCCTTTAATCCATGAGCCCCAAAAGCACCAATTATAACGCTTGTTAAACCTAAAAATGAAGCTAAAATTAGAATTCTTTTATTCATAATAATTTAATCTTAACACAAAAATACAGTAAGTATTTATTAAATTCGTATAAAAATATAAGATACTTTAAAAATATTACATAAAAATTAAAAATAGTTAATAACCTTTATGCGACATATATTAGTTATAGGTTCCGGAAAATCAACCTCTTACTTATTCAAATATTTATTAGAACAATCTGAAACTGAAAATCTGCACATTACCGTTGGTGATTTAGACATTGATAATGCTAAAAAAATGATTGGTAATCATAAAAATGCTACAGCTATAACTTTAGATGTCTTTGATAAAAACTCTAGAGAAGATGCTGTTAAAAAAGCAGATATTGTTATCTCTATGCTACCTGCAAGATTTCATATAGAAGTTGCTAAAGATTGTGTGACCTACGGTAAAAATATGGTTACAGCATCTTACATAAGTGACGAGATGCAAGCTTTAGACCAACAAGTTAAGGATAAAGGTTTAGTTTTTATGAACGAAATTGGTGTAGATCCTGGTATTGACCACATGAGCGCTATGCAAGTGATAGACCGTATTCGTGATAAAGGCGGAAAAATGATACTATTTGAATCATTTTGTGGCGGACTTGTAGCACCAGAAAGTGATAACAATCTTTGGAACTATAAATTTACTTGGAATCCAAGAAATGTTGTGGTTGCCGGACAAGGTGGCGCAGCAAAATTTTTACAAGAAAACACCTATAAATACATTCCTTATCACAGATTATTTAGACGTACCGAATTTTTAGAAATTGAAGGTTTTGGACGCTTTGAAGCTTATGCTAACCGCGATTCTTTAAAATATCAAAGCGTTTACGGATTAGATAATATCAGGACATTATACAGAGGTACAATGCGTCGTGTAGGATTTTCTCGTGCTTGGCAAGCTTTTGTGCTATTGGGCATGACAGACGATAGCTACACCATAGATGATAGTGAAAACATGAGCTACCGCGACTTTGTAAACTCTTTTTTACCATACAGTCCAACAGATTCTGTAGAGCTTAAATTTAGACACGCATTAAAGATAGACCAGGATGATATGGTTTGGGACAAGTTTGTAGAGCTTGATATTTTTAACCCTAATAAAATGGTCGAACTAAAAAAAGGAACACCAGCTCAAATCCTTCAAAAAATATTAATGGATAGCTGGACACTAGCAGAAGAAGACAAAGATATGCTAGTGATGTATCACAAATTTGGATACGAGTTAGATGGTAAAAAACAGCAAATAGACTCGACAATGGTTTGTTTAGGCGAGGATCAAACCTACACAGCTATGGCAAAAACCGTAGGCTTACCCGTTGCAATAGCTACATTAGCCATATTAAATAAAAAAATTACAACACCAGGTGTACAACTACCTATAAACAAAGAAGTGTACACACCAATTCTTAACGAGTTAGAAAACCACGGTATCATTTTTAAAGAAACCGAAGTACCTTATTTAGGGTATAATCCTTTAAATATTTAAAATTATTATAGCGTTACCGTACCGAAAACATCGGTACGGTCGGGCTAGGAATTTATACTGAGCGGAGTCGAAGTATTGCAATTCCTCGCTCGTACCTCGCTGTGGGATTTACATTACTATCCCTAACGCGCTAGCCAAAGGTAATTACACAAAATAAAGTTTTAGTTTAAAACAAAATACTTACTTTTATCTTTTAAACTATAAGCTTAAATCTTTTGAAAACTTCAAATAACAATATTATCATAGACGGTATTGACAAGAAAATATTACGCGCACTTATGGAAGATGCCCGTACACCTATATTAGAAATTGCTAGACAAGTTGGTATTTCGGGCGCTGCAATACACCAACGTTTACGTAAGCTAGAAAAATCTAAACTTATTGCTGGATCTAAATTTGTAATAAATCCTAAAGTTTTAGG
The DNA here is from genome assembly GCF_014191595.1 of Mesoflavibacter zeaxanthinifaciens subsp. sabulilitoris. Lineage (NCBI taxonomy): Bacteria > Pseudomonadati > Bacteroidota > Flavobacteriia > Flavobacteriales > Flavobacteriaceae > Mesoflavibacter > Mesoflavibacter zeaxanthinifaciens. Next base: position 321,833 of record NZ_JACHWV010000004.1, read on the forward strand.
CTATACTACTATGGCGTTTGTTGGGATTTATTTAGATAAAGCCATTAGTAATCCGCAAGCTGTAAAACAATTACAAAAAATACCTGAAGTTATCGAGTGTCATTATACTACAGGTAATTGGAGTATTTTAATTAAGATTCTTTGTAAAGACAACTCGCATTTAATGCACTTATTAAATAGTCAAATTCAATCTATAGAAGGCGTATCTAGAACAGAAACATTTATTTCTTTAGATCAACAGATAGAAAGACAAATTAAAATCTAAAACGATACAATTTTATTATAAAAGAGAATAAAAAAACACCTCAAAATATTAAAATTTTGAGGTGTTTTTTTGCGTTAAGGATTGAGCAACTGTCGGAGCACATCTTTGATTGCGACTTGCGAAAGCCTGACGCACTTTTGCCATTAAAAGCAAAAGTGTGTAACGCCCAAACATTAATCTAGTCTCTGGACATAAATAATTGAAGTATATACCAAAACAATAACATTACTGAAGCAAAAATACCCAAAGCGGCTCCTACGTATTGATCTTCTGTATATTCATATTTTACTTTAGATGTTTGATATAAAATTGCTGCTCCTGCAAACACAACCATTGCTACAGAAAACCATAGTCCTAAATCAAAACCAAAAATAGTTCCTGCAACGATTAATCCAATAGCTACAAAGCTTCCTATAACCAAACCTGTTTTAAGGAAAGAAAAATTCTTATTTGTCATGAATACTGTTGCTGTCAAACCTGCAAAAAGGCAAAGTGTAATTATTGCTGCTTGAGTTAACATTTCTGATCCTGTAGAATGATATGCCGCAAGATATATCATTGGTAAAAAAATGATTGCTTCTAAAAGCACATATAGCCCTAATCCTAAGTATTGGGTTTGTTTTGAAGGATTATGAGCAAGTTTATCTGCCATACTACTTCCAAACCAAAAAAGACCCAAGACTATTAACCAAGAAAAGCTACTTCCAAACATAAGGTTAATTAACGAAATAACTGCATCTTCAAACATACCTATAAAGATATACTCTAGTAATACAAAACCTAAAATTGCAAATGCAACGTGAGTATAAGTTTTACGATAAAAAATAGCTTTTTCGCTATCTTCTAAATTGCCAACTAATATTGGACCTTGAATTTGATTTTCCATATAAAAATTATTGTTTAATTAGATTTTAAATATAAACATAAAAGCCGAAGAAATCGTTTTACTCTTCGGCTTGATTTATAATCTAATACTTATTTGTTTAATCTCGACTTCCAAATACTTGTAAAGCCCAATATAGTAATGACGCTAAAGCACCGATTGCTGCAACTAAATAGGTTCTTGCTGCCCATTTTAAAGCATCTTCACTACCTTTATATTCTTCTGGAGTTACCATATTTTTAGCTTTTAACCATGCTAATGCACGGTTACTTGCATCATACTCAACAGGTAAAGTGATAAAACTAAATAAGGTAGCAAATCCCATCATAATTAATCCAGCAACTGCTACATAAAAACCACTACCGCCTAAAGCATTAGATGCCATTAATACTATACCACCAATTACAACCCATTGCGACATACTTGATGTGACTTGTACAATAGGAACTAATTTAGATCGCATCGTTAGATATTGATACGCTGTAGCATGTTGTACTGCATGTCCAACTTCGTGAGCAGCTACTGCTGCTGCTGCTGCGTTGGCATGATTGTATACTACTTCACTTAAATTAACGGTTTTATCTACTGGATTGTAATGGTCTGTTAATTGACCTCTTGTAGAAATTACTTTTACATCTTGTATACCATGATCGGCTAACATTTTTTCTGCTATTTGAGCGCCTGTCATTCCGTTGCGTAAATGTACCTTAGAGTAATGTGCAAATTTTCGTTTTAATTGACTACTTACCATACCACTTATTAATGCAATGACACCTATTAGTATGTAGTAACCCATGTATCCTGTAAACATGTTTTTCTCTTTTTAATATTAATGATTTAAATATAACAAAAAGTAAGCCAATTTAATGTTAGGTAATTTTGTCAGAAAAACAATGTCAGTTCTTTTTAAACTGCATCAACAGACCAGTTAAAAGCTTCTGCAATTTCTTGATAAACAATTTTTCCGTTAACAACATTTAATCCTTTTGCTAACATTTTATCATTTTCGCAAGCTTTTTTCCAACCTTGATTGGCCAATCGTAAAACGTAAGGTAAAGTTACATTTGTTAGAGCTAAAGTTGAAGTGTATGGTACTGCTCCTGGCATATTTGCAACGCAGTAATGCACAACATCATCTATAATATAAGTTGGTTCTTCATGCGTGGTTGGTTTTGAGGTTTCTACACAACCACCTTGGTCTACTGCAACATCTACGATAACTGTTCCTGGGCGCATTTCTTTTAACATATCTCTGGTAATTAAGTTTGGTGCTTTTGCACCTTTTAATAATACACCACCAACAATTAAATCGTGATCTTTTATACGTTTTCTTATATTAAATTCGCTAGAAAACTCTGTAACAACATGATTTGGCATTACATCATTTACATAACGTAGTTGTTTCATGTTTATATCCATAATAGTAACGTGCGCTCCTAATCCTGCAGCCATTTTTGCGGCTTGTATACCAACAGTACCTGCGCCAAGAACTAAAACTTTTCCTGGTGGAACACCTGGTACGCCTCCTAAAAGAACACCACGACCTTTAATTGGTTTTTCTAAATATTTTGCACCTTGTTGTATTGCCATACGTCCCGCAACTTCAGACATTGGCGTTAATAGAGGCAATGTGCCATCTATATCTTCTACAGTTTCGTAAGCAATACAAACTGCTTCGCTTTTTAGCATAGCTTTAGTCAGTGCTTCACTAGACGCAAAATGAAAATAAGTAAATACCACATGATGCGATTTTATAAGCGGATACTCTTCTGCAATTGGCTCTTTAACCTTAACAATCATATCACTTGAAGTATAAACTTCTTCAATAGTTTCTAAAATTGTTGCACCAACATCTTTGTAATCTTGATCAAAAAAACCGCTACCAAAACCGGCATCTTTTTGCACATAAACAGTGTGATTGTTCTTGATTAATTCGAAAACTCCAGCTGGTGTCATACCTACTCTATTTTCGTTGTTTTTGATTTCTTTTGGAATACCGATTTTCATTTTTTTATTGAATTTGAAGATTATAGCGTATGAAAATTACAATGAAATTTTTAGCTATCCCAAAGAGAATGATGTGTTTACAGGATTTTTATGGAATTGATATTTTGAAGGATTTATTTTGAAAAATTAGCATTTTTTGTTCTCGATACAACGCTCCTTACGTCGCGTCACTCGAACTGACGTATTGTAAATATAGTTCTCGTCACTTCGAGTGATTTGTGAAGCATGAGCAAATTGTATCGAGAAGTTTTTATATCTTTTAATCATGAAAATCTCATATGTTTATATTTTGAAATGTTCTGATAACACCTACTATACAGGTATTACTTCTAATTTAGAACAACGGATTACAGAACATAAGTTTGGTAAACACATTGAAAGTTACACCTATAATCGAAGACCTATCGAACTTAAGTTTTATGCTGAATTCACCGATATAAGTATAGCAATCCAAACTGAGAAGCAAATTAAAAAATGGTCTAAAGCTAAAAAAGAAGCATTGATTAATGATGAATTTGAAAAGCTTCCTAATTTGGCTAAAAAGAAATTTTAAATAATTAGTTCTCGATACAACGCTCCTTACGTCGCGTCACTCGAACTGACGTATTGTAAATATAGTTCTCGTCACTTCGAGTGATTTGTGAAGCATGAGCAAATTGTATCGAGAAGCATAAAAAAAGCCTTCAAAAATTATTGAAGGCTATTAAAGTGGTTTTTTTACTATTGATATTGAATAGTTATCAGTAAAGGATAAAGATAGTGATCATCTTCTGTAAAAACTGTAATTAGTAATTCTGAGAAGATTGGAATGTAATTGAATCTGTAGTAATTACTATTATATATTTTTGTAGCTCATTATTTAATTTTTGCTCATTTCCAAAGCTTTTTTATACGTTTCATCTCTATTTTTGGTATTAAATGAAGGTATAAAATCTTCTCTTGGTGTACCATTTACATGATACATTTTCTCTACTGGTATTGAATAGCCTATTCCTGTATTAGACATTTTTAATATATAAATAGCACCTATCAATCCAGCCATTTTTGTACCTACTACATCTCCTCTTTTCATGGCATCAAAACCAATAGCAATACCTTCACCCATACTACCTGTCCAATGACCAACCATCACGATTAAATTACCCTTGTAAATTTTTTCGCGAGGACTAGCAAGTTCTATCCATTTTCTAACTGTACTGTAAGGTTTTTCATTAAACACATGAACTTGATATGGTAATTCTTTGTTTATAAACCTACCCATAATTGCCCTACCAACCATAGTGTTTCCTCCGCTTGGTGTTTCAGTTAAATCTAAAATTATTGTTTTAAGATTAAACAAACTGTCCAAAGCCTTATCAAAAGCTGGTATTAAATCGGAGTTTCCTAGTGAATTATTAATTTTAATGTATCCTGTATTATCATCAACTTCTTTATACTCTATCAAAGCTTCATACATCTTAAAATCAGAATTATCAATTATAAACTCTTCTTCCTTACCTTTGCTTAATACTGTTATTTTTCTCTTTGTTTTTCTTTTACCTGCTAAAAGCATGTTTATTGCATACTGATACATCTCCTGGTTATATATATCAACTGATTTAGGCAAGAATTTTTTCACAGCATCGGAAATGTCTTGATTATTGTATTTTACTATTTCCATACCTTTTTTCAACCCACTTATTTCAGCAGGAAATCCCTTTCTTAAATCAGAGATAAAGTATTTTTGCCCATCTTTTACTGCATATATATCTGCTCCTGTTGGAATAATATTATTTGAAGATGAAATATTAGTATTTAGCGAAATATGTCCATTATAAAATTCATTTATTACAATTTCCATCAAAGAGATAAATTCATCTTTATTACTAACAGTTTTTACATCATCTTGGTAATAGTTTCTTATTCTTTCAATATCGATTTTACGCTCTTTTAAATACCCAAAATATTGATCGTAATCATTTAAAAATTTATTAAAGTCCGTTTCATATTTAGTCTGAGCAATAGATAAATATGGAACTAAGATCAATAGTAATAAGATGTTTTTCATTTCAATTATATGATTTATTCTTAATTGACTTTAACCTCAAAATAACTCAAAACTTTATCAAGTAACAATGATTAGAAAAGCTTATTGAGACATTTTGCTTCTAAAGTATTCCTTCTAACGCAGAAGTTTACCCTACAATATTCACAATTTTACCTGGTACAATAATTACTTTTTTAGGTGTACGACCTTGTAATTGTTCTTGTGTTTTTTCGTGAGCCATAACGGTTTTTTCTATTTCGTCTTTGCTCATATCCAAAGGTAATTCAAGTGTAAAACGCATTTTACCGTTAAATGAAATTGGATAATTCTTACTGCTTTCTACTAAATGTTTTTCTTCAAAAACTGGGAAAGGCGCTGTAGAAATTGACATTTCATTACCTAATTGATGCCATAACTCTTCTGCAATATGTGGTGCGTATGGCGATACTAAAATTAGTAATGGTTGTAAAATATCGCGACTTGTACATTTTTGTGCTGTTAGCTCGTTAACCGCAATCATAAAAGTAGATACCGATGTATTGAAAGAGAAATTCTCTATATCTTCTTCTACCTTTTTAATGGTTTTATGTAAAGTTTTTAAGTTGTCTTTTGTAGGTTCTGCATCGGTTATTTTTAAACCGTTATCGTCTACGTATAACTTCCATAATTTTTTAAGGAAACCATGCACACCTGTAATACCTGCAGTATTCCAAGGTTTTGCTTGCTCTAACGGACCTAAAAACATCTCATACAAACGTAAGCTATCTGCACCGTAATCTTCACAAATTTGATCTGGATTAACCACGTTGTATTTTGATTTTGACATTTTTTCTACTTCGCGATTTACTTTAAAAGTACCATCTTCTTCAGTAATAAAAACTGCATCTTTAAATTCTGGACGCCAATTTTTGAATGCTTCGGTATCTAATTCATCTGAAGCATTAACGAAAGAAACATCTGCGTGAATTTGTCTAAAAGTAACTTTACTAGTATCATTCACACCTTTATCAGAACATTCATTCTTAAATTCTTCCCATTTAGAACTTTCAGATGAAATATAATCACTGCTATTTATAAGATCTGATGATAGATAAATCCCAAGTCCTTTACCATCATGAATTGCTTCAAATACAAAAGCACTAGTCCCAAGTATCATCCCTTGGTTTATCAGCTTTTTAAAAGGCTCGTCTACGTTTACAAAATGTCTATCTTTTAAAAACTTAGTCCAAAAACGTGCATATAATAAATGTCCTGTAGCGTGCTCGCTTCCGCCAATGTATAAATCTACATTTTCCCAGTAGTTAAGCGCATCTTCGGTTGCAAATGCGTTACCACGATTGGCTTGTTCTTCCATATATCTAAAGAAATACCAAGAACTTCCTGCCCAACCTGGCATGGTGTTAAGCTCTAAAGGATAGATACCGTTATGAGATTCCTCGTCAGTCGTTCCTCCTTCTGTCGGAATGACAAGATCGTTAGATACAATTTTGTTATTTTTTGTGTCCCAAGCCCAAACATCTGCACGACCTAATGGTGGCTCGCCAGTTTCGGTTGGTAGATATTTTTCTACTTCAGGTAAGGTAATTGGCAAATGTTTTTGATCAATCATTTGTGGCATACCATTAACATAATACACCGGGAAAGGTTCTCCCCAATAACGCTGACGACTAAATACTGCGTCGCGTAAACGGTAGTTGGTTTTTCCTTGTCCTTGCCCTATTTGTTCTAGCTCAAAAATAGCGCGTTTGGTTGCTTTTTTGTAGTTCATTCCGTTTAGGAAATCGCTATTAGCAATCACGGTTTTTTCTTTATCTGCAAACGCTGCTTCGCTTATATCTACACCTTCAAAAATATTTGGGATTTCGATATTAAAATGTTTAGCAAAATCGTAATCACGTTGGTCGCCACAAGGCACAGCCATTACTGCTCCTGTACCATAGCTAGCTAGTACGTAATCGCCAATCCAAATTGGGATTGGTTCTTTAGTAAACGGATGCTCTGCATACGCACCTATAAATGCACCAGAAATGGTTTTTACATCTGCCATACGATCGCGTTCGCTACGTTTTGCAGTTGCTTCGATATAGGCATTTACCTCATCTTTTTGTTCTGGTGTTGTAATTTTTGAAACCAAATCGTGCTCTGGCGCTAAGGTCATAAAACTTACGCCAAAAATAGTATCTGGTCTTGTGGTGAACACTTCGATAGTTTCGTTATGATCTTTTACGTTGAAAGTTACAGATGCTCCAACTGATTTACCAATCCAGTTACGCTGACTTTCTTTTAACGCATCTGTCCAATCGATGCTATCTAAACCTTGTAATAATCGCTCTGCATACGCCGAAATACGCATAGACCATTGTGTCATTTTTTTGCGCACAACAGGATGACCGCCACGTTCTGAGACGCCATTTACAATCTCGTCGTTAGCTAAAACGGTTCCTAAAGCCGGACACCAATTTACTTCAGTTTCGGCTAAATACGTTAATCTGTATTTTAATAATATGTCTTGTTGTTTTTCAGATGAAAAGGCTTGCCATTCTTCAGCAGAAAATGTTTCAACTGTTTCGTCACAAACAGCGTTAACTGTTGTATTTCCTTCTGAAGAAAAAAGTGTTTCTAATGTTGAAATGTCTTCAGCTTGATCTGTATCTACGTTATACCAAGAGTTGAACAGTTGAATGAAAATCCACTGCGTCCATTTGTAATATTCTGGATTACTAGTGCGTACTTCTCTACTCCAATCAAAAGAAAACCCAATTTTATCTAACTGTTTTCTATAGGTTGCGATATTGGTTTTTGTTGTAATTGCAGGATGTTGTCCTGTTTGGATAGCATACTGTTCTGCCGGTAAACCAAAGCTATCATAACCTTGCGGATGCAATACATTAAAACCTTTATGGCGTTTGTAGCGTGCATAAATATCACTAGCAATATACCCTAACGGATGTCCAACATGTAATCCTGCTCCAGACGGATAAGGAAACATGTCTAACACGTAATATTTAGGTTTTTCGCTGTTGTTTTCGGCTTTAAAAGTTTCGTTTTTGGCCCAATACTGTTGCCAATGGTCTTCTATCTTTTTAAAATCGTATTGCATCTTGTTGTTTTTCGGCTTATAAAAGGGCAAATTTAAACTTATTATAACAATGTTGAAAGTTTAAACGTTGTAAACATTAAGCAATCCAAAATATTTATATTTTTACGGTATAATCTAACATCGTTTTATGAGTTCATCTTTTGACAGATATCAAAAAAGACGTTTAATTTCGTCTTATTTTTCAGTTGTAATTAGCATCGCTTTAGTACTTTTTCTATTAGGAATTGTTGGCTTTTTATTGCTTAACGCGAAAAAAGTAACCGATTTTATGAAAGAAAACGTAAACGTAACAGTATATTTAAAAGACACTGCTAAGGATGTTGAAATAAAACAACTTGAAAAAAGTCTAGCGCTTGCAGACTATGTAAAAACAACCGATTTTGTATCTAAAGACGATGCTGCAGAAGCAATGAAATCTGAATTTGGTGACGATTTTATGGATCTAGTTGGTTATAATCCTTTACAAAATAGTATTGATGTAAAGTTGAAAGCCGATTTTTTAACTAACGAAAAGTTAGAAGAATTAACTGCTTTAGCACAAGAAAAAAGCTTTGTAGACGAAGTTAAATACGACGAAAGTCTTGTTGAACTTATTAATAGCAACGTTAAAAAAATAAGCTTTTGGGTGTTGTTACTTAGTGCTATCTTCACTTTAATTGCTGTACTTTTAATTAATAGTTCTATTAGATTATCTGTTTACTCTAAACGATTTACTATTAAAACCATGCAAATGGTTGGTGCTACAAAAAGCTTTATACGCAGACCTTTTGTTTGGAAAAGCATAAAACTTGGTATTCTTGGTGCTGTTGTAGCATTAATAGGACTTGGTTTTGTTGTTTACTACGTCGATAAAATGTTTCCAGAATTAGCACTTAGACAAAGTTTAGTCTTAATTGGTGGTTTATTTTTAGCCGTTTTCCTATTAGGGATTATAATCACTTGGATAAGTACACATTTTGCTACACAACGTTTTTTAAACTTAAAGACAGACCAACTATACTAATTAACTTTAACAGCTTTTAACGTTAGCGTTAACAATACTTCACACAATAGCACGTTATCTTTACTTAACCAAAAAATTAAGTGCGACTGACCATACCATTACATTAATAAATTTAATTAATCCCTAAAATTAACGGTTATGAAAAGAGTAACGTTTGTATTGATAGGTCTTGTAGCAATTGTAATTTACATTGCTAAAGCAAAACCAGAAGCTAATAATAAAGTAGCACAAGTAGAAAAGGTAAGTCCAAAAAAACATACCATTAAACATATATATGATTAATTTAAAAAGTTTAAATTTGTCTTATAAATAATAAATCATCGTGGGCGAAAGTAAAAACAAGAACAAAAACAATCTTAAAACCGAATTGGTTTTTAAAAAGCACAATTATAAGTTTATGTTTATAGGTCTTGCTCTTATGGCGCTTGGATTTATACTTATGTCTGGCGGTGGAAGTGATGACCCTAATGTGTTTAACCCAGAAATTTTTAGTTGGAGACGCATTAGACTAGCACCAACATTGGTTATTATTGGTCTTGGCGTACAGGTTTATGCAATACTATCTAAGCCTAAAAATTAATCTACCCTTTATAATTTTGATTTAAGTATAAAATCTTTAGTGATTTGATTTAAATAAGTCTCTGTATTTGCTAAAGCATCTTTAAAGTTTTTTGCTTTACCCATAATGGATGCGCTGTATTGTATGCCTATTTTTTGAAGTGCCTCTTGACTTAAATCTACACTACCACAAAATGTTGCTACTTTAATCCCTTTTGATTTTGCAGATTTTAAGATACCATCTATTGCTTTACCTGAAAGTGTTTGACTATCTAGCTTGCCTTCACCTGTAATAATCCAATCTGCGTTTTTTATTTTATTATCAAAATCGGCTATTTGTTTTACTAGTTCTATTCCTGGTGATAGTGTTCCGTTTAAAAAAGTTACGCAACCTGCACCCATTCCGCCAGCTGCTCCTGCTCCAGAAATGTCTTGAACATTTGTATTGAAATGAGCGTCTAAAACTTTTGAAAAACTTTGAAGACCTTGATCTAAAAATTCAATATCATTTTTTGAAGCACCTTTTTGTTTTGCATATACATGCGCTGCACCATTTGTACCAAAAAGCGGATTTGTGACATCGCATGCTATTTGTATGCTAACTGATTTTAATTGTGGATCTACATGCGTATCATCAATAGATTTAATATTTATTAGCTCGCTACCAATTGGCTTCACTTGGTTATTAGTTTCATCTAAAAAACGATATCCTAAAGCGGTTGCCATACCAATACCGCAATCGTTAGTAGCACTTCCACCAATTCCTAAAATGATGTGTTTTGCTCCTTTATTAATCGCATCGAGAATTAATTGTCCGGTACCAAAGGTTGTGGTATTCATACAATTTTGCTCTTCTGGTTTTAAAAGCTTTAAACCTGATGCTTCAGCCATTTCTATAAAAGCTGTTTTAGACTCTTCGGCATATAGATAGTTTGCCTTTACCTTATTAAATACCGGATTATTAACTTTAACTTCTATGTTGTTTCCGTTAAGGTAATAATTAACAACTTCAATAGTACCATCTCCTCCATCTGCTAATGGTACGTTAATAACGTCTGCATTGACGGTTTGCTTTAAAATTGGCGCTACGATGTTACAAAACTCTAAGCCTGTTAATGAGCCTTTATACTTGTCTGGTGCTAATACAATTTTCATTTTTTAGCTTAAAATGTTAGGTAAAAATGAACTTATTACAAGTATAAAAACAAAGAATGAAATTAGTATAATACTTTCCTTTTTAAATAGGTCTTTAAAGCTAACTTTATAGTCCATCTCTATTTGTTTTGCAGGTATTTTATGGGTTAATTTACTCACTAAAACAGCTACTAAAATTGCTATTATAAATCCTGTAAGATTGTACCAAATCCAAAAAATATCTGGCACATTATTATATCCTAAATCTGCTAGTGCTAGATGAATAGAACCTTGACCCGAATAAAACTGACCTTGTGTAAAAAAGTACACTAACTCTGGTAAGTATTTAAAAATAAGGTTAACTGCTACCGATGTTATAATAGCAGCATTCATACCAATATGATTAACTTTTTTTAAGAATATTGCAATAACAAAAGCAGCCAATATTGGTCCATAAAACAAGGACGTAATAGCGTTAATAAGCTCTATAACTGTGCTTTGGCTATTACCAAAAAGGTAGGCTGCAAGTATACAAACTACACCCCAAAAAACAACAAGTCCTTTAGATAACACCATATAGCGTTTTTCGGACAGCTTGTTTTTTCCGCTATTAAAAAAATCTTCGATAGTTACAGCACTTAAAGAATTGATGGTAGAACTTAACGAAGACATTGCTGCAGATAAGATACCAACCATTAAAATACCGATTAGTCCGTTTGGCAAATATTTGGTAATAAATACAGGCATCATTAAATCTGGTTTTATACCAGAAGCTGCATATTCTGCAGGATAATGCACACGCGTTGTTTCTTGTATGCTTTGGTAAAACTCTGGAATATTACTAACTAAATAGCCAATAATTAATCCCATAATACAGTATACCAATACTACAGGAAATCTTAGCAGTCCATTAGCCATTAAAAGTTTTCTAATTGTACCTTCGTCTTTTGCAGATAATAAGCGTTGTGCTTGGGTTTGGTCTGTACCGTAGTACGATAAATACAAAAACAAACCACCTAAAAGCATTGGCCAAAAGCCATATTCTTCACCTTGGAAAATTCCTAAATTAGACAGGTCTATCACCTGTAATCTTTCGGAATTAAAGCCTGTAAATGTTCCGGTATCTTCCATTAAAGAATAACCAACAATAAGGCATATTATTAATCCTGAAAACAGAATTATCATTTGTATTGCGTCGCCCCAAACAACAGCTTTCATACCACCTTGATACGAATAGATAAGTGTTACAATACTTATAATAATTAACGTCCAATGAAAACTTATACCTACTACAGCTTGTATAATTAACGCCATAGTAAATACCATTACACCTGTTCCTAAAGCTCTACTAATTTGAAAAACAACACTAATTAATTTTCGAGTGGATTTAGAAAAACGACGTTCTAAATATTCATAAATACTAACAATACCAGATTTGTATAAAGGTGGAATTATGAAAAACATTATACCAATCATAGCTAGAGGAACACCAAACTCAAAGGTTAACCATTTTAATCCTCCGTTAGCTTTTAAACCAACAAAAGCTGGTGCTGAAATAAAGCTAATGGCAGATAATTGGGTTGCCATAGTTGATAAACTTAGTGGAAACCAACCTAAGCTTTTTCCTCCTAAAAAATAATCTTTAGAATCTTTATTTTCTTTGAAGAAATAGCCCATAGCCACAAAACCTATGAGGTAAACAATTATAATGGTGTAATCTAGCCAATTCATTTAGTTGCTTTTTAGTCTTTTAATAAATCTAGTAATAGTGCTGCACTCCAAGAAAAGTTATTTCCTCCGTAACCAGCATGTTCTGTTACAGATTTTCTAGAATCGAAATATTCATAAAAACCATATTTTTCGATTAGTGTTATAGAATCTTCTTTTACACGATTAGCAATATCTGTAAAACCATAATTATTTAGTCCGTTATAAAGCATCCAGTTAAGGTTTATCCAAATTGGTCCACGCCAATATTTTTTTGGGTTAAATCTATCACTTTCTGGGTCGAAAGATGCACAAAGATAACGGTCTTCTCCTCCAAACTTTTTGATTAGCGTTTTTACCATTACCTCAGCGTGTTCTTTTGTTGGTATATTGGAAAATAAAGGTGCAAAAGATGAAGACGAAAGATGTTCTATCTGCTTTTCGTTTCTTAAATCGTAGTGTACGTAACCTCCTAATTTTTCGTTATAAAGCTTTTCGTTAAATCTTGTTATTGCCTTTTCTTGCCAAGCTTTTAATGTACTTATTTTATCTTCGGAATCGCCAATCATTTCATACAATTCAATTAATGCTTCGTTAGATTTAATAAGCATAGCATTAAATAATGGGTCTTGCACTAAGAATGGTGATAATTCTGCAATTTTTGCATCATCGTAATTATGCGCTTTTGCAATTTCAATTAAATGAAGATAGTAATCATACTCTCTATTTGTTGGTCTTTGCGCAGCATCGACGTGTGTAGTATCTCGCCTTTCAAACTTATAGTTTGGCGGATCCATAGTCTCCCAAATATCGTCCCAAATTGGTGAATTGTCTGTACCAGATTCCCAATTATGATATATGAAGACCAATCCTTCTTGATTTGGGTCTCTGTGGTTGTAAAAATGTTGATGGTTAAAGAAAACTTTGTCTATGTTTTGCTTAATAAAATTTAGCATATCCTCTTTATCATCTACAATATCATAAATTTCTTTAAGTACAAATCCTAATACTGGCGGTTGTGTCATACCAGTAGTTCTATGACTTTTTGATGCTAATGGATGAAGTTTTGATAAGTGAAAATCTGGACCTGGAAAATAGGTATCACTATCGTTATGAAATACGATGTGAGGAATAAATCCATTTTCCCATTGTGCGCTTAATAACGCTTCTATTTCTCGTTTTGCTTTGTTACTATCGTAATGGGCAAATCCGATAGCTATGAAGCCTGAATCCCAATTCCATTGAAAAGGATATAAGCCTTCACAAGGTATTGTAAATCCTTTATCTTCATTAAAATTAGTATCAAGAATATGTTTTGCTTTTTCTTGTAGGTTGTCTTTACTCATAGTTTGGTTTAATATAAAAATTGTAAAAAAAGCATCGGCATTACGATAAATAATACCAATGCTTTAAGACATAATTAAATAATTTTAGAAATTAAATGTAGTGGTAATAAATAATCGTCTTGGTAATATTGGTCTTCCGTAAAAGAAGTCACCATCTGCAGATTGTCCTGCAATACCAGCTCTTGGATTTCCTTCTGTAAGTCCAGAACTATCAAATAAGTTAAATACAGAGAATCCTACTCTTAAATTACTATTGTCTTTAGTTTTAAAAGTATATCCTGCACCTAATCTTGCTATAGTGATTGCGTCTAACTCTACGTTATTAGTATCGTCTGTAAATTTTGCACCAGTATGGTTAAGTGAAAATAAAGCGTCAAACTGGCTATTGTCATAATTTAGAGCAAACGACCCTAAAAAGTTAGGTTGCCTTCCTATTTCATTTCCTTCGTTAATTGTAGTGATGCCTCCATTAACTAAATCTTCTGTTTGATTTGTTGTAATTTCATGATTTTGATACGTTAATGTTGCTGATGCTGTAAATGCATCTGTTATTTTATAGTTACCTGTTGCTTCTAGTCCTAATGTTTTTGTAGATTGTTCGCTACGACCTTGGTCTACTAATTCTCCGTTAACAATTGCTTGATCAATTCTAATACGATCACTTAACCCTACGTAATAAGCTGCAGCAGAACCTGAGAACTTAGGTGTACCAAATTTTGCTCCTATTTCTCCTTGTAAAATTGTTTCAGCGTCATAATTTGTGTCTCTAATTCCTGGTGTTGGTGCAAAACCACGTTGTTGTGGGAAAAAGAATCCTCTTGAGAAGTTAGCATATAAATTTGTAGACGCTGTTAGCTTATATAAACCTGCAAGTGATACAGCCCAATCTGTTGCTTCAATTTCACCTGTTGTAAATGTACCGTCTGTATATCTTACGTTTTGAAGATCTGAAGTTAAATTAGCATCATCATAAACTTGGCTTTCTGCTAAGTTTCCTCTTCTAAATGTTCCTTTTGTAGATTCTATTCTAAAACCAACATCAAAACGCCATTTATCTAAAACCATCTCGTCAGTAATATAAAATGCTGTTCTACTTTGGTTTAAAAAGTTATTAGTTGTCATACCTATTCTGTTATATAAACCTCCTTGAGAGTAAATAACATTATCTCCACCAGCATTTGTATAACTTAAGTTTATAAGACGTGGATTATTATTAAATTCTGAAAGCACTCTATATTGATAATTAACATCTTCTGCTTCTGTACGTGCCAAGAATGTACCCGCTGTATAAGTATGTATACCGTTTTCTGATTTAAAAACTAAATTAGCCTCTCCAGAATAGTCTGTCATTGGTCTTAGTCTATCAATGTGTAAATTTTCAATTACTAAATCATTACCATTAATTTGTTGTCCAGATCCACCTAAATAATTTGCAGTATAATCAATGTTATTTGGTGCCACAGCAGACACATAATCTGATAAAGTAATTGGGTTACCATAATTACCGTTACCTCCAACATATAAAGCAAAATTGTGTTGATAGTTAGCATATTTTACTTTAGACTTAAACTTTAAATTATCCGTTAAATCGTAATTAAAGTCTGCTAAAATATATCCTCCTTTAGTGTAAACACCATCTCCGATAGGACTGTCATAATTCCCTCCTGGTGTTAAAAAAGATGTATTAGCCAATTCTCCTGTTAATAAAGATTGTACCTCATCACCATCATTACCATTTAATCGCTCTCTTGATCCTCCTTGAAGAGGTAAAGGCATAAAAAATTGTGCGCGGTCATTTATAAACTGACCATGTACTGTAAAAAATCCTTTATCAAATTTTTGTTTAATATTAGCTCTTAATTGAAATCCTCTAGTATCTAATCCTGTATCTATAGGACCTTCGTCTTTTCTAACAAAACCAGTTACTGCGTAGTAAGTATTTGAGTCTTCACCTCCTAATTGTCCTCCTGAGTAGAATTCAGTTTTTAATCTTCCATCTGTACCATATTCTAAATTAAGGATATTTTCATCATTAGAATCTCCTGTTTTACTAGTGTAATTAATAATACCTGCTACAGAACCAGCACCGTATAAAACTGCTGCTCCACCTCTAACAAATTCTACGCCTTTAAATCCTAAATCTGGTCTAGCATACACATCATGAGCAGAAGAGTTAAGACCAAACGTACTCATTAATGGCATACCATCGTATTGTAATGGATTAAATACGTATTGTCCGCCAGAAGGTAAACCTCTTACAAAAAGATTAGTAGCTGTTTCTCCTCCACCACCTTCTGCTGTAATACCAGGAATACTACGTAAAACATCTGCTTGGCTATTTGCAGATAACTTTGTAATGTCCTTTTGTTTAACAGAACTTATAGACATTGGTGTCTCTTTTTGAGATCTAAAAGTAGAAGACGCTGTAAGTACAACTGTTTCTAATGCATTTTCTCCTTCTTGTAAAACAACGTTAATATTCACTTCACTGTTATTACAATCAATACTTTGTTCAAAAGTATCAAAACCAACGTAAGACACTTGTAAAGTCTGTTGACCTGTCAAACTTGTAGTAAATGTAAAATTACCCTCAAAATCTGTAACAGCTCCAAAGTCACTATTCTTAATAATAATATTAGCTCCCATTATAGGCGTATTATTTGCATCTGAAACTTTTCCCTTAATAACAGTCTGAGAAAAGGCAGAAATAATACTAATCATCATTAAAGATGTAAGTAAAAATTTTTTCATGTTAGTTATATATTTTGTGTTAGTGAGGCTAAAATATTATCAAATAGTTAAATTTTTATCAAAAAAATTAATAGATTCGCACGCAAACGATTGCGGTAACGATTGCATCAATAAACATGAAAAAAAAGATAATTACCTTAAAAGACCTAGCTAAACGTCTAAATATTTCTCCATCTACAGCTTCTAGAGCTTTAAATGATCATCCAGATATAAGTATTGAAACTAAACAAAAGGTAAAAGACCTTGCAAGAAATTTAAATTATGTTCCCAATCTATTTGCTAAAGGATTTAGATCTCACAGAAGTAACATTTTAGGGGTAATTGTACCTAATATTACTCATTATTTTACGACTACTTTAATTAGAGGAATCTTAGAAGAAGCAAATCTTCAAGGTTATAAAGTCATTATATCAGAATCTAATAATGATGTAAAAAAGCAAACCGAAATGTTAAATACTATGTTACAATTTGGTGTAGACGGCGTACTAATGTCTATCTCTAAAATGACAAAAGATGTTGATGATATTCTTAAAGTATTAAATACTGTACCTCTTATCTTATTTGACAAAGCCTCTAACAAAATACCATGTACACAAGTAGTTATTAATGAAGAAGAAGCTGCTTTTAATGCAGTTGAACATTTAATTAACATTGGTAAAAAAAGAATAGCAATTATTAAAGAAACAGAATATTCTTTTACTTCTGAAAAAAGGTATCATGGCTATTTAAGAGCTTTAAAAGAAAATAATATTCCATTAGATAATAAAATAGTTTTAAGTGTAGAAGACATTTCTATGCATCAAGGAAAAAGGATGACCAATATATTACTATCCTTAAAAGAAAAACCAGATGCTATTTTTGCTATAACGGATAGTGCCGCTATTGGAGTAATTAAAACTTTAAAAAAACTTAGTATAAAAATTCCAGAAGATATAGCTGTAGTAGGATTTAGTAATTCTACAAACTCGCAGATAATAGAGCCTAAATTAACAACAATAGACCAACCTGGACAAAAAATAGGATCTACAGCAGTAAAACAAATAATTGAAGAAATAAACAGCACTAATCAAATTAATGTTAATAAAACTATAGAAATAAAAACAAACTTGATTATTAGAGATTCTAGCTTCAAAATTTAAAAAACAAATGTTTACTTTTGGCCAATTAATTTATTTAAATGGAGGTTTTAGATTCAATTTTATTAGGAATTATACAAGGTTTAACCGAGTTTTTACCGGTATCGTCTAGTGGTCACTTAGAGTTAGGAAAAGCTGTTTTAGGTGATAAAAGTATTCCTGAAGAAAGCTTATTATTTACTGTTGTACTTCATTTTGCTACTGCTTTAAGTACCATTGTTGTGTTTAGAAAAGACATTTGGTCGCTTTTAAAAGGCATTTTAAAATTTGAATGGAACGACGATTTACAATTTGCTTCAAAAATTGCAATATCTATGATTCCTGCGGTAATTGTAGGTCTATTTTTTGAAGAGCAATTAGAGCAACTTTTTGGAGGAAACATCTTATTAGTTGGTTTTATGTTATTAATTACGGCTATTCTTTTATTTTTTGCAGATAAAGCTAAAAACACTAATAAAAATGTTTCATTTAGTAATGCTTTTATAATTGGTGTTGCTCAAGCTATTGCTATGTTACCTGGTATTTCTCGAAGTGGTGCAACAATTTCGACCTCTGTTTTGTTAGGTAATGACAAAACAAAAGCTGCGCGTTTTTCGTTTTTAATGGTTGTGCCTTTAATTTTTGGTAAAATTGCTAAAGATGTGTTAAGTGGAGATTTAAGTTTAGAATCTCAAAACTTCACCACACTATCTATTGGTTTTATAGCTGCATTTATTTCTGGATTATTTGCTTGTACTTGGATGATAAGTCTTGTTAAAAAAAGTAAACTATCTTACTTCTCTATTTACTGTGCTATTGTAGGTTTAATTGCAATAATTTATTCAATTTTAAATTAAAAAATGACTGCTGAAGACTATAAAAACGGACAAGTCTTATTAATAGACAAACCTTTAACATGGACCTCTTTTCAAGCTGTAAATAAACTACGTTGGGAAATAAGGCAAGCCTTTAACATAAAAAAAATTAAAGTTGGTCATGCTGGTACTTTAGATCCATTAGCAACTGGTCTATTAGTGATTTGTACCGGAAAAATGACTAAACAAATAAATACGTTTCAAGGTCAAATTAAAGAATATACTGGCACTTTTGTTTTAGGAAGCACAACTCCTTCTTTTGATTTAGAAACCGAAATTGACAACACCTATCCAACCGATCATATTACTGAAGCATTAATACACCAAACAACCAAACAATTTATTGGTGAAATTGATCAATATCCACCTGTATTTTCAGCCATCAAAAAAGACGGAAAGCGTCTTTATGAATTTGCTCGCGCTGGTGAAGACGTAGAAATTAAGTCTAGAAAAGTAACCATTGAAGCTTTTGAAATCACTAAAATTAACGGTTTAAACTTAGAGTTTAAAGTAGTTTGTAGCAAAGGTACTTACATTAGATCTTTGGCAAACGATTTTGGAAAAGCTTTAAATTCTGGCGCTCATCTTTCAGTATTACGACGTACAAAAATTGGCGATTTTGATGTAAAGAATGCACTTTCTATCGAAGATTTTATTAAAAATTTGCCAAAAAAGGAATAAAAAACGTCTTTTCAACGTAAAGCTGCGTATATAAATTACTAACAAATCAAGCTTAATTATTAATTTGTTTGCATGCAGTTTAACAATTCACATAAGGCATTAGTTATAACATTTTTAATTGTTGGCACATTGGCGCTTTCTATTTTTAATACAACTATTTTTAAGTTAGATAACGCGCAAGCTGAAACATTTTACGAAGTAGAAACTATTGAAGATATAAAAGAACAAATACCTGAAGTTGAATCACAAAACAAAAGTTCTAACACTACAAATAAAGCTTTTAATACAACCGAAAATTATAAACACTACGCACAAGCTTACAAACCTATAGCGCCACCAAAAGATTATAAAAACCCTAAACTAGAAACTTATAAAAATGAAGTAATTAAAGAGACTTCAACATCTAAAAGCAATGGTAATTCTTCAATTTCTGAAGAAACTATAACCAGTTTTAATAGTGTAAATAGTGTACTTTCTAAACGTAGCCAAAATCAAAGTGCAGCACAAAACAATGTCGCAAATACCAACAGTAATGTCTATTATTCTTTAAAAGGTCGTATAGATCAACATTTACCTGTTCCTATTTATTTATGCGATGCAAGAGGAAAAATAGTAGTAAATATTACAGTAAATCAAAACGGAAACGTGGTTAAAGTTAGCACCAATTCCGCATCAACTTCTAATAATGCTTGTTTAAAAGACTACGCTTTAAAGTATGCAAAAGAAGCTAGATTTAACAGTGCTAATAAAACTTCACAAATTGGTACTATTACTTTTGAATTTCAATAGGAATTTATCAATAACTCTATTAAGCTTTTCGAAATACATTTTTTTATATTTCAAAATCACTAGAACTGATGTTTAATTATGATTTTGAAATCAAAATACTCAACGGTTTAATACTAATGTAATGCGATTTCTCCTACCGTCGAAATGACAATCCTAAGTCATGTCGAGCGTATGTGAGACATCATATAAGTAGCTAAAAGCACAGTTGAGAAATACTAAAAAATAACCTGAACTGACATAGTTAATTGATTAATTCTAACAAGTCATTAATCACATTTTGACCTTTATCTTTATTATACCAGCGTTGTAAATCTTCTTTAAATTCGGCAGTTAACGTACCGTGTTTCTTTTTAAAATCATTAACCAGCTTGGTAGCTTCTGTTGGTCTAGGTCCATAACTATTTAAAACTGTTTTTGATGTATTATCAAATTGAATAAGTTTAGGTATTGATTTACCACCATTGGTTAAGAACAAATCCATTAATTGCTCATTTTCATCACGCATAACCAATTGCAAATTAATACCAGTATTTAACTCGGCAACCTTATTAATTACAGGTATTACATGTGCTGCATCGCCGCACCAACTTTCGGTAAGAACAATCCATGTTTGATTTACTGTTGCATTTTTAATAGCATCTATATCTTCATCACTAATTTTTACCGTTTTATCCCAGCGCTTCATACGTCTATCGTTAAGCGCAGTATAATTAATTAATGCTTCAGATTGATTAGTACCTGTAGTAGCATTCTCTTCTACTAACCTGCTTAATAAAGTTCTATAATCTTGATAAGAAAGACTTTTTTTTAAGCTCTCTTCTATAACATTTGCTAAGTCTAATTGTGTTGTTTCCATAGTCTAAAATTACAGCAACTTTTAGGATAATTTAGTAACTGTTGTTACATTAGTAGTATATTTTTAAAAACCTTACAATGACAAAACACAGATGTGGTTGGTGCGTTGGTGATGCACTTTACGAAGCTTATCATGACCAAGAATGGGGAAAACCTGTTTATGATGACGACACCATTTTTGAGTTTTTAATTCTTGAAACGTTTCAAGCTGGATTAAGTTGGATTACTGTGTTGCGTAAACGCGAAAATTTTAGAGCTGCTTTTAATGACTTTGACTATAAAAAAATAGCAAATTATAATGAAACGAAACTTGAAGAATTAATGCAAAATGAAGGTATTATACGCAATAGACTAAAGATTAAAGCTACAGTTACCAATGCACAAGCTTTTATGAAAGTGCAAGAAGAGTTTGGAACGTTTAGTAAATACATTTGGGCTTTTGTAGACGGAAAACCTATAAAAAACAAAGTAAAAAATTATAAAGAAGCTCCAGCAAATACACCAATAAGTGATGCTTTAAGTAAAGATTTAAAAAAACGAGGATTTAAATTTGTAGGCAGCACTGTTATATATGCACATATGCAAGCAACTGGTATGGTTAACGACCATGAGATTGATTGTTTTAGGTATAATCAAGTTTAGTAAAATGTAGTTACTTTATATACTTTAAAAACTCATCTCTAGAAATATCTTCTGCGCCTAAACTTTCTAAATGATTGGTATAAACTTGACAATCTATTAATTTGTAATTACTATTTTGAATAAAAGTGATAAAACCAGCTTTGCTAGCATTACTAACTTTGGTAAACATACTTTCGCCACAAAACACACCATTATTTAAATCGACTCCATATAAACCAGCAACTAGTTTTTGGTCTTGCCAAACCTCGACAGATTTAGCAAAACCTAGTTGATGTAATGTGTTATAAGCCTCTATCATTCCGTTGGTAATCCATGTACTGTCTTGACCAGGTCGTTTTGCTTTAGCGCATTGGGTAATTACCGCATTAAAATCTTTATTTACGGTCACTTCAAAATCACAATTACGCAACACTTGTTTCATGCTTTTA
The DNA here is from genome assembly GCF_014191595.1 of Mesoflavibacter zeaxanthinifaciens subsp. sabulilitoris. Lineage (NCBI taxonomy): Bacteria > Pseudomonadati > Bacteroidota > Flavobacteriia > Flavobacteriales > Flavobacteriaceae > Mesoflavibacter > Mesoflavibacter zeaxanthinifaciens. The sequence goes on from NZ_JACHWV010000004.1 coordinate 343,998, forward strand.
GATACTTTTAATTTTGAAGGGAATAGCACAAATCGAGGATCTGGTGACCACCATAAAATAGTATTATCATCTTCAAACCAAGGAAAGATTCCGTTTTGGTATGCTGCTAAAAGTCGTTCTGGACTTAAATCGCCACCAAAAGCTAAAAGACCATCTTCTGTTGCTTGAGATACTGGAGGAAAAAAGTGATGTTTATTTAAAAATTTCAATACAATTATTTTTACTTAAAATAAATATTTAAAATGAATTTGACAAAAGGAAAAACGAAAACGTTTTAGGTGTCATATACACTTAAAAATCAGTATTTTATTTTTAATTTTGCTTTTTATATCTAATATTTACATAGATCTTATTTTCAAAATTACATATTCAAAAAATTTAATTAAGGTCTATCTGAAAACCACTAAAACTTAAAACCCTCAAAACCAAATAGGTTTTGAGGGTTATTATTTCCGCTAAAGCGAAATATGTTTAAAACGGTAAATCGTCGTGATCTTCTTCGTTTACATTATTTGCTGGTTCAAAAGCTTGTGCTGGTGGCACTTCTGGCATGCCTTGAGGTGCACCTGCTTGAACAGCTTCTATACGCCAACCTTGAATAGAGTTGAAATATTTTGTTTCACCTTGAGGATTTACCCATTCTCTACCACGTAAGTTAATGTTAACTTTTACATCTTGTCCTACTTGGTAGTTGTTTAATAAATCTGTTTTATCTTGAACAAACTCTATCATGATATGTTGTGGGTACTGCTCTTCGGTAGTTACTACTATTTCTCTTTTTCTAAACCCATTACTTCCAAAAGTCTGTGTTTCTCCAATTAATTTTACTTTTCCTTGTACTTCCATTTCTCTCTATAATTATTAAATATTCGTCTAAATTTATATTGCTATTTTACAATAATAGCATTTTCCAAGCACTTTCTACATCATTATAACTTAAAAAACCTTGTGCTTTTTTGTGTTTTTCTTCTAGATTTATTTTTGATAAATCATGTTTTTGTTTAAATGCTAATATAGCATCTTCTGTTGGTAATGTTTCTACATTTGCTAATAAACCTAAATCGTTACCTGTTAATATGTTACTGTTTTTTACATGTTCTGGTAAAGCATCTACACCAATACCTAAGGTTCTTAAAGGTTTTGGTATTTCAAAAAAACCAGATTTTGCTCTGCTATAAAAACTACCTCCTGCTCTTGATACTAAGTCTAATTTTACTTGATCGATAGCTCCATTTTCATCTAAAACCTCATCATTAATATGCATTTTAACCACTTCGCATATTACTAAATTACCTGCACCACCTTCTGTACCTAGCTTAACAATTTCATTAACCTTACACTCCATTTGTATTGGGCTTTCTGCCACTCTAAAAGGTTTAACAATGTCCGATTTTAGCATGGTTAACCCTGCTTTTTCAAATTCGTTAACACCTTCAGGATACTCTGTACTACTTAATGACATTTGTTGTACAATATCATAATTTACCACATTAATTACGACTTCATTTGTAACTTCTACATTTTCTAAAGTATGTTTTGTGGTATTACCTCTAACACGTCTTGCAGGAGAAAATATTAATATTGGTGGATTTGCACTAAAAACGTTAAAAAAACTAAACGGTGATAGGTTTGGCCTTCCATCTTTATCTACTGTACTTGCAAACGCGATTGGTCTTGGTGCCACAGCGCTAAGTAGGTAATTGTGTAGTTTTGGTGTTTCTAAATCCTTTGGCAAAAATGATAACATACTACTTGTTTATTTTGTACAAAAGTACATAATCTGGCACGCAACTAAAAGCAATTTAATAGGTAACTCTCACAATATTATTAACAGAATTGCATTATATTAACAACAAAAATTAACCATCATGTTTTTTACTAAACATCGTCAGCTAGTACGTTGGATTATTATTATTGCGTCTTTTGGAATTATCTCTTTGATTTTATGGAATACATATGTGTTCTTTCAGAAATTTAAAGATGAAGAACGCAAAAAAATGGAGATTTGGTCTTTTGCTCAACAAGACATTATCCAGAACATGGATTTAAATGGAGATATTGGCAATTTACCCCTAAAAATTTTAGAAAGTAATAACACTACTCCAATGATTAAAGTTAACGAAGATGGAACGATGGACTTTAATAACATAGATGAAAAGGAAACAGAAGACGAAACTTACCTTAAATCTTTAATAGAACAATTTAAAGGAGAAAATAAACCCATAGAAATTAAATACAAAGACAAAGTTTTATCTACGCTTTACTACGGAAATTCCCCTTTATTAAACAAGCTTAAGTATTATCCATTAGCTCTACTACTAATCATTTTATTGTTTGGTGCAGTGGTTTACTTTTTTTATAAAAGTTCTAAAAATGCAACCGAAAACAAATTATGGTCAGGAATGGCAAAAGAAACAGCTCATCAAATTGGTACACCACTATCTTCTTTAATTGGTTGGACAGAAATTTTAAAGACCGAAAATACCAATCCAGAATATATCAAAGAGATTGAAAAGGACATAAATAGATTACAAACTATTACCGAACGTTTTAGTAAAATAGGCTCTTTACCAACCTTAGAACGATTAGATATTGTTGAAGAAACTAAAGATGCTTATAGTTATTTAAAGTCTAGATCTTCAAAATTGATTAACTTTAGTATTGATGCACCAGACACACCGATTTACGTAAATTTAAATAGACAATTATACGGTTGGAGCATTGAAAACTTGGTTAAAAACGCGATAGATGCTATGAAAGGAAAAGGTAATCTAAAGGTACAAATTACACCACATCAAAAATATGTAGATATTACAGTTAGCGATACTGGTAAAGGCATCTCTAAAAAAGAATTTAAAACTATCTTTGAGCCAGGTTACACCACCAAAAAACGTGGTTGGGGATTGGGATTGTCTTTAACAAAACGAATTGTTGAAGATTTTCATGACGGAAAAATAAAAGTACAATTATCAGAAATTGGTGTTGGAACAACCATGTTAATTTCTCTAAAAACAGTTTAATTATGCGTAAAAGTTATGTTACGATAAAACAAGTAGTTTTAAAAAATAACTGTCCAGAATGTTATAACAACTCTGGATTGCAACTTACTTTTAAACAGGAGTTTTTAGAAACATCTTTACATAAAACTTTAACCCAAAAAATTAGTAATAGCTTATATTGTAACACTTGTGAAACTGAAATCTTCCCAGTACAATGGACTGACGACATTGAGCGTGTATATGAGTATCAATTAAAAGCATTTACGCCAAAAAAAAGCTACTTAAAACTAAAACCATTGGCATTGATTTTAATAGTAGTAGCTATAGTTTTAATTGCTGCTTTAGTTACGTTTTTAATCAGCTCTTATAAGTAAGATTGTATTGCTTTTGCAGTTGCTTCAAAATCTTCTTTAGTAAGTGTTTCTTTACTAATAAAGCGCGCATCTTCCATAGTGTTTAAGGGAATTAAATGTACGTGTACATGTGGTACCTCTAGACCAATTACGCTTACACCAACACGCTTACATGGTATTGCTTGTTCTATAGCTATAGCAACTTTTCTAGAAAATTGCATTAAGCCTGTATATGTAGCTTCATCTAAATCAAAGATCTTATCAACTTCTTTTTTGGGTATACAAAGTGTATGTCCTTTTGCGTTAGGATTGATATCTAAAAAAGCGAAAAAATCTTCTGTTTCTGCGATTTTATAGCATGGTATTTCACCATTTATAATTTTTGTAAATACTGAAGCCATATTGATTAATTTATGATTTAAATATAAAAAAGATTCCTGCCAAACTGAAAACATATTTCAGAATACACAGGAATTTTGTTTTTAATTTCCGCGAAAGCGAAATATTATTTATCTAGAAATTTCGATAATATCAAATTTCATAATACCACTTGGCACTTGTATTTCGGCAACTTCACCAACAGATTTACCTAACAATCCTTTACCAATTGGACTATTTACAGAGATTTTTCCTGATGCTAAATCTGCTTCACCATCTGCTACTAACGTGTAAACCATTTCCATACCATTGGTTTGGTTTTTAATTTTTACTTTAGATAACACCAGTGCTTTTGATGTGTCTAATTGAGACTCGTCTATTAAACGCGCACCAGCTAAAGCTTCTTCTAATTTAGAAATACGCATCTCTAACATACCTTGCGCTTCTTTAGCGGCATCATACTCGGCATTTTCACTTAAATCTCCTTTATCTCTTGCTTCGGCAATTGCTTTAGATGCTTTTACGCGTTCTACATCTTTAAGTTGCTTAAGCTCATCTCTTAGTTTTTTTAAACCTTCTGCTGTATAATAAGATACTTTACTCATAGTTATTTCGTTTTAAATAAAAAGACGCTGAAAAAAATTTCAGCGTAAAACGCAAAAATCTCGCATGCACGAGATTTTGTTAAGCAAATATACAAAATATTTATTTTACGCTACTTATTGTTGTAAATTTGTATAGAATTTAGACTTTTATTTTAGAATATGAAAATCAAATTATTAGCACTTGTATCGCTTATTATTATTAGTGTTTCTTGTCAAAAAGATGATGATAATAACATCAATAATTATATCCCTAATATTGCTTTTGACACTCAAAACTCTATAGATACATCTTTACCTCAATACAACGATTTACAGTTTGCTGGAAACCACTTGGTTTTAAACGCTTTTGGTTATAATGCTATTGTTATTTATAATGTTGGTAATGGCAATTATGTCTCTTTTGAATTAACAGATCCAAACCATGCGCCTTCTGATTGTTCTAGATTAAGTGTTGAAGGTATTACTGCAACTTGTAATTGTGAGGATGGCAATAGTTACAATATTGTAACTGGTGCTCCTTTTGATGGTACTGACGGCAATTTTAGTTTAAAACCTTATTTTGTAGAAGTAAATGGTAGTGTAATACGCGTTTACAACAATTAAAAAAACTTTTTGAAAAATAAAAAAGCACCTTAAAAAAAGGTGCTTTTTTTGTAATTAATTACTAATTAAAATTTTAAAGTCATTCCTAACAAAAAGTTTATTGTTGCTTGTGGATAGTATCCTGCATAATCTAAAGTTGTTGTTTGACCAGGTACTGACCAAGTATCATCATATGTACCATAAAATCCATTTGAAACATACTCTTTATTAAACACATTATTTACTAAACCAGAAAATACGATAGACTTAAATAGTTTATTTGGTTTAATTTGATAATTAACGTTTAAATCATTTACAAAATAGCTATCTAACTTAGAGTTTTCACTATCAATATTACCCATATATTGTTCTCCTACATATTTACTTAAAAATGAAATTTGTAAATTTTTAGTAGGCATAAAATTAATAGCGTTACCAATAACTAACTCTGGAGAAAAAGAGATATTTGTATTGCCAAGATTTACAAATTCTCCATCTAATGATGTTGTAAAATCTTGATTTTTATTTTGGCTTACTGCTACGTTTAAAGACGTACTAAACTTACTATTAAAAGCAATATTAGCATCAACTTCTAAGCCTAATCTATAACTTTCTCCACTAGTAGCTCTTATAGGACTACCAACATCATCTAATTCGCCCGTTAGCACTAACTGGTTTTGATAAAACATGTAGTATAAGTTAGTATTTACATTAACTTTATTATTTGCATAACGCCAACCTAACTCTATATCATTTAAAGTCTCATTGTCTGTTACACCAGCTTTAAAGTCGTCACGATTTGGCTCACGATTAGCTCTTGCATAAGATATGTAGTAGCTATTTTTTTCTGAAGATTTATAGGTTAATCCTAATTTAGGATTGAAAAAACTAAAATCTGCATCGGTAACAAATTCATTTAGATCTGAATTTATACCGTTGGTTTTATAGCTTACAAAACGTCCTTGTAAATCTACAAATCCTGTAAATTTAGGTGCTAGTTTAAATGTAGCTTTAGAGAATACACTAAAGTCGTTTTTTGTAGCATCACCATCATAATAACGGTCTCTAATTTGTGTGTTTGGTGCTAAATCGCTTCCCCAAATTACTTCACCAAAATGGTCATTTGTAAAACTGCTATACGAGATACCAGAGATAACCTCTAAAGCATCTTTTTTGTAAACTACATTGGCATTAAGCACATAAAAATCGCTATCTAACCAACGACGTACAATAACATCTGAGTCGTCTTCTATTAAATTAGAAAAATCTGCTGCAGCTTCTTCTTCTTTATATTGCTCAAAGTATCCTTTCCCTTTTGTATAGTTTAATCCTAGGTTTGTTGACCAATTATTATTGTAGCGTTGGTTCCAGTGTAATTGATAATGATCTTGCCAGTAATTATCTGTTTCGTTATCATAAGTATATGGATTTTGACGACGATCTTCTTCTAACTCTTCTTTAGTTAAACCATACCATGCTTGATAAGTTCTTTCTACATTACCAAAAGTTAAGGCTTTAATTAACGTATTTTCATCTTTATAAATTCCTTGTAAAAAGTAAGATTTTAAATCGGTAAAAGCTCTATCTATATATCCATCTGAATCTATTTTTGATAACCTTCCTGAAAATTCAAAATGATCATTTAATAATCCTGTACTTAATTTTACTGTATGTTTTCTTGTATTGAAACTACCAAAACTGTTTGATATTTCGGCAGAAGCTTCTTCAGAAAACACATCGGTTAACAAGTTTAAACTTGCTCCAAACGCTCCAGAACCATTGGTAGATGTACCAACACCACGTTGTAACTGAATGCTTTCTGTTGATGATGCTATATCACCTAAATTAACCCAAAAAGTACCTTGACTTTCTGGATCATTATAAGGTATACCGTTAATAGTTACATTAACACGTGTTGCATCTGTACCACGTACTCTAATACCAGTATATCCAATACCTGCTCCAGCATCACTTGTAGTAACAACAGACGGTAAATAATTAAGTAATATAGGTACATCTTGCCCCAAGTTACGCTTTTGGATTTCTGCTTTAGAAACATTACTGTGCGTGATTGGCGAGTCTGCATCTACACGTACTGCTTTTACTAAAACTTCGTCTAATTGTTGGGTTTTTGTTGTGTCTTGTTGCTTTTCTTGTTGCGCATTAACACTGACTGATAACACTAAAAGTGTTAAAAAAAGAAATAAATTTTTCATTACGATTATGAAATTTATAATCGAATAAAAAGAGGTAATTATTCTTTACTATTAATAATTAATTTGTTGAATGTTAATCATACGTTTTTACTTGTAAGATTGTCCATTCTTTGTCCCTAAACAGCATTACCTGTTCTAGGTTCGTTGGGTATGATCTCAGCCTGTATGATTTAAGTTTGACTAGTATATCTTAAATCAAAAAAGCACCCCTTTTTTGAGAACGGCGCAAAGATAAATAGGTTTTTTGAAATAAAAATAAGAATTCTGAATTTTATAGAATTAATTTAAAAATAGCCGAAAATAAAATTGCTCTTTTTTAAAATAACATCAAACTAATCAATGTTAGGTTTACGTCTATTTACTTTCTTTTCGGATTGTATTTTTTTGTTTTTTAGTCGCTTTTTAATAACTGACTTTGGCACTTTTGTAGGTTTTCTTTCTGCTTTAACCTCTAGTGCTGCTTCTAAGATCGAAAATGCTCTACTTATTGCAATTCGTTTATTTTTAAGTTGGCTTCGTGTTTCTCCGCATTGCAGAATTAACACTTGATCTTTTGTTAACCTATTATAAAGCTTTTCTATTATTATTGCTTTTTGGTGTTGATTTAATACTAAAGATTCTGAAACGGAAAAACTTAATTCGATTTTTGTAGCAACTTTATTTACATGTTGCCCACCACTACCTGAGCTACGAATGGCTTTAAAATTAAACTCTCTTTCTAATTCTTGATAAGGCAACATTAGTCTACTTGATGAGATGATTTAAGCAAATCGTTTACCGTTTTTACTGGGTTAAATGTTGCTAATGGTACTTCTACAAAAATAGTATTCCAGTTAGACATACTTCCATTCCATAATCCTGGTAATTCTAATGCTTTTATACTTTTACCGTTAACGGTTTTTTCTGTTATAAAAGCTGCTTTTGGATCTAAAAATTTTTGTAAATCATACACTTCACCTTTATAATTTTTAATACTACAAACTATATCTACAGGATTAAAATGAGTTGCTTTTTTAAGTATTTTTTTCTGTGACTTTGCTTTGGTGTCTATTTGAGCTGTTTCGACAATTTGAAGCGAAATATTAGCAGCTTCATCTTTTACCCAAAATGGTCCTCCACCAGGTTCTCCTTCATTTTTTACCATACCGCAAACTCTAATTGGACGGTTTAGTTTTTTCTGTAAATATTCTACTTGATATTTTTTAGCGTACTTTTCAAATTCTTGAGAAATTACTACGTTAAGTTTATTTTGTAAGAACGTTGCAATCTCTATTAACTCTTCTTCGGTTAGATCTTTTTCGTCTAATGCTTTGGCATAATCAAACGCTTTAGTTTTTACATCTAACAACAATCCTGCAAGGACTTTTTTATGTTTCCAAACTTGTTCTTTGCTTTTAGGAACCACAACATTATCAATATTTTTTATAAAAATAACATCTGCATTTAAATCGTTTAAATTGTTTATCAAAGCGCCATGACCAGATGGTCTAAAGTATAACTCTTTAGATTTTGTTCTTACAATTTCGTCCTTACTATTTACTGCAATAGTATCTGTTGATTGCTTTTGATAAGAAAATGAAATATCAAATTTTGTTTCTGTATTTTGTTCTACTTTATCCTTAATCTTTTCAAACTCTGCTTCAAAAAGTTCTAGATGCTTGTCTGAAATTGTTAAATGTACTTTTGCTTTTTTATTTGAAGAAGCATATAACGCTGCTTCGTATAAATGTTCTTCAAAAGCAGTTGCAATATGATCTTTGTATTTATGAAATGGTAATAATCCTTTTGGGTAAAAGCTATAATTAAGCTGATTTTCTTCTAATAAAGCTTTTACAAACTCGATACGTTGTTCTTCTAGAGTTAATTTTGAATAATGCGGTTTTGTATTTTTTAAATGTTGAATAACATCGTTGTAAAACGGTAATTTTTCTAGACCTATAAAAAATAACGAAATATCTAATGCTTTTTTACGGTTAATGTATGCATTAATACTCTCGTCATTAGATTGGTATGATTGTAAAAATTGAAATAAGAATTTAAACATACGTGTTGCTGCGCCAGACGCAGGAACAAACTTAATCACATCAATATTATCTTTAGAAGCATCATATAACGAAATTAATTGTTCTTTTTCTGTATCGTTTAAATTTAAAATACCATCTCCTACAGTTGCTGCACGTTTTAAATTGATATAAGGTAAACCTGTTTTAAAAGTTTCTAATTGCTGCTTAAGTTTTTTTACAGTAATTCCTTTTTTTTCTAATAACTCTTGGTCTTTAGGGCTTAACTTCATTTTTCTTTGCTAATAATTGATTAATGTGCTTGGTAGCTAACTCTAAACGTGTTTGCTTATCGCCTTTTAATAAAACATATGGTTTGTTATATTTTACTAAAGCTGCCTTAAAAGCTTCAAACATTTCTTGCCTTTCTTCTGGCTTGTCTCTTAAATCGTCTGCTTCCCAAGGTGTATCAATATACGTTAAAAAGTATAAATCGTAGGTGTTTTTTAAGGCATATTTTTCTAATAATGGATCACAAGTACCTGAATAATATTCTTCTGAATACACTTTAGTTTCTAATAAATCGGTATCGCAAATTAAAACTGTATCTGTTTTTTTGGCTAATGTATTTTCTAGTTTCATTTGACCAACAGCTATTGGCATCAGGTCTTTAGGCTCACAAGTTTTACGCTCGTTATTCCATTTATTTTGAAGATATTCGCGTGCATATTCTGGTACCCAAACAGAATTATAATATCGCGCTAATTGCCTAGAAAGTGTCGTTTTACCACTACTTTCTGGTCCAAAAAGCACAACTTTTATACAATTGCTTGGTTGTTGTTTAAGAGCTTTTTCCATGCTAAATATCCATAAATTGCTATTACCGTAAATCCTAAATACTGCAAACTGGTAAATGTAAATCCTTTATAGAAATATAAAGGTACAGAAATGATATCTCCTATAATCCAAAAAATCCAATTTTCAATTTTTCGTTTTGCCATTAACCACATTCCAACAAAGAAGATTGCAGTAGTTAGTGCATCTACATAAGCAACCCAATTTGTCCATTTATCAAAGGTTTTATAAACAGTAAAAACAAAAATTAAAGTTGCAATAAATATAAGAATACTAGCTTGTTTTTCCTTAATGGTTGTTGTAGAAATTGGTGTTACATGAGTTTGATCTACCTTTTTTGTCCAAAAATACCATCCATAAACACTCATTATAAAATAATAAGCGTTTATCATCATATCGCCTAAAAGTTCCCATTTTAGTAATAAATACACAAAAATTAGTGTACTAATCATACCTGTTGGAAAGACAAGAATTTTGTTTTGTTTAGAATACCAAACAGATAAAAATCCAAAGATTACTGCAATAATTTCTAAAACAACATCTACGGTATTATAAGTTGCATATTGACCAAAAAAGAAATCAAAAATGTGGTTCATAATCACTTCTGTTTGTTTTTACAACCTTCATGGTTAATACACTAATATCTGCATTTTCAAAAGACGTTTTGATAGCTTGATTTAAAAATGGCATTAGCTTATCAAAGTCGCCAAATATTTGTGTGCTTAAGGGATTTTCTAACACTTTAAATTCAGAATTTCTTAGTGTTTTTATAAAGTCTATAATGTGTGCCTCATAATCGTTTTGTAACGGTGACAAGGTTAAATCTACTGATATTTGCATATTAATGTTTTAATTGTTCAAAAAACTGTTGGTCTTCTTCAAAAGCAGTACCAATAACTACCATATCTGCGCCTGCAATAAAAGCGTTTTCTATTTGTTTTTTTGTTCTAATGCCACCACCAACAATTAACGGAATATCTATTTTATTTTTTACAGATTCAATTACCTCAGCCGGCACTTCATAAGTTGCGCCACTACCAGCTTCTAAATAAATCAACTTTTTACCTAGTAATTCTCCTGCTTTTGCTGTGTTTGTTATAGCATCTACGTCTGTTCTATTTAGAGGTAATGTATTTGTAACGCGTTGTACAGCTGTTGTTTTACCAGATTCTATTAAAATATATCCTGTTGAAATAACTTCTAATTTTGTTTTTTCTAATAAAGGTACAGCTTGTACTTGCTTATCTATTAAATAGTCTGGATTACGACCAGAAAGTAAAGACAGAAACAAAATAGCATCTGCATCTTTTGAGATTTGTGTCACATCACCAGGAAACAAAACTATAGGTAAATCTGTAAGCATCTTTATCACTTCTACTAACGCTTGTGTTACGTTTTGGCCTACTTCACTACCGCCAATAAAAATATGAGTTATCACAGAATTATTGACTTTATCTATAAATTGCAATGCATTTTTAAGCTGAAACTTGTCCGGATCTATTAAGACTGCTAATAGTTTATTTCCGTCATTTTTGGCTTGTAATATATGGTTGTAAATGTTCATTATTTAATAACGTAAGCGCAAGTAAATCCTTCAAATTCTAAGAAGTGCGAGTTGTATCTTTTTTTAAGTCCATTGTAATCAATCCAACACACCGTTTCTTCATCTTTAATAGAAAAAGGAATAACTAAAAAATGTTCTCTAAACAACATTCCTGGTGTTGCAAAAAGCTTATACAAAGACTCTTTTATACCCCAAATAACTGTTAGTTTATTAATATAATCTTTAGCTTCAGTATCTAAATACTCAAACTCATATTCGATAAATTTCTTTGCTATTTTGGCTATTTTTTCGCGCTGCATTTCTATATCAATACCAACTTCATTGTCACTAATAATAACTCCAGAAAACGTAAAACTGTGCGTGATAGAAATATGCTTACCGTCTTTTAAATGTGGTTTACCATTTTCATCATAAAACAAATCTTGATCGGTATAACCAAACTCTCGTAACAAGTGCCTTACACTTAAAAAACCACGTTGATGTAACTCGCTTTTCATTCCTAAAACTCTACTTAAACTTTCTGGTTTTAGGTCTAAAGACGTTAGTAAATCGTCATAAGATTCTTCAATTTTCCAAATTTTAACAGTAGTTTGGCTATTAGGAGTAATGGATTTGTAAAGAGGCATTTAATATTCTAAATGTTATTAGTTATCTTTGCAACGCCTAAGGCGATTTTGGTATTTTATATAGCGAATTTAGTTATTTTAAAACACTAAAACCAAAGTTTAGCCCTTTAATAAACATAGAAAAAATTTAGAAATGAGTACAAAAACAGTCCCATACGTTCCTAACAAGGTAAAAGATATGTCTCTAGCAGATTGGGGAAGAAAAGAAATTGAATTAGCCGAAGCAGAAATGCCAGGTTTAATGAGTTTACGTGAAGAGTATAAAAATGAGCAGCCATTAAAAGGCGCACGTATTGCTGGTTGTTTACATATGACCATTCAAACTGCTGTTTTAATTGAAACGTTACAGGCTTTAGGTGCAGAGGTTACTTGGAGTAGCTGTAACATTTTCTCTACACAAGATCAAGCAGCTGCTGCTATTGCTGCTGCAGGAACTGCTGTTTATGCTTGGAAAGATATGACTGAAGAAGAGTTTGACTGGTGTATCGAGCAAACCTTATTTTTTGGAGAAGATCGTAAGCCTTTAAACATGATTCTTGATGATGGTGGTGATTTAACTAATATGGTTTTAGATAAATACCCAGAATTAGCTTCTGGTATTAAAGGTTTATCTGAAGAAACTACGACTGGTGTACACCGTTTATACGAGCGTGTTAAAAACGGAACATTACCAATGCCTGCAATTAACGTAAACGACTCTGTAACAAAATCTAAATTTGATAACAAATATGGTTGTCGCGAAAGTGCTGTAGATGCTATACGTCGTGCAACAGACGTGATGTTAGCTGGTAAGCGCGTTGTTGTTTGTGGTTACGGAGATGTTGGTAAAGGTACTGCAGCGTCTTTTAAAGGTGCCGGAAGTATCGTAACAGTTACTGAGATTGACCCAATTTGTGCGTTACAAGCTGCAATGGACGGTTTTGAAGTTAAAAAATTAGAAACTGTTGTTGGTAATGCAGATATCGTAATTACTACAACTGGTAACAAAGACATTGTACGTGCAGAGCACTTTAAAGCAATGAAAGATAAAACCATAGTATGTAACATTGGTCATTTTGATAACGAAATACAAATGGCTTGGTTAAACGAAAACTACGGTAACACTAAAAACACAATTAAACCTCAAGTAGATAAATATACTATTGATGGTAATGATATTATTGTTTTAGCAGAAGGACGCTTAGTAAATTTAGGTTGTGCAACTGGTCACCCAAGTTTTGTAATGAGTAACTCTTTTACTAACCAAACATTAGCGCAAATCGAGCTTTGGAATCATTCTGACAAGTATGAAAACGAAGTATATATGCTACCAAAACATTTAGATGAAAAAGTAGCTAAATTACACTTAGAAAAAATTGGTGTTGAGCTTACTGAGCTTAAGCAAGATCAAGCAGAATATATTGGTGTAACGGTTGAAGGTCCTTTTAAACCTGAACACTATAGATACTAAAATTTCTGCAACAGCAGAAAAATTACAAATCCCAAGCAGAAATGTTTGGGATTTTTTTATTGTACATTTTAAAAATCAAAAACCCTTTCTGTAAAAGAAAGGGTTTTCTTAATTTATGAAAAAATTATTATTTATTCAATTGTAATGAATCTACTGCATGATAAAAGAAATCTTGCTCATCATTCATTGAAACAAATAATCCGTTGGGAAATTTATCACCCAATGCTTGTGTTGTAATATCACAACCATCGGTTTCTAAAGTTCCTAAGTTTAAAGTTTTTACGTAAGCATTATCACTTCTTGTAAAAAAATTAAACGTATGATCTTGTTGGTTAGATACTATTATATAACCTTCTCCGTTAGGATAAGTTGCTATAGCAATACCTTCTATATCGTCTTTAAAATACTCAGAACCAAACATGGATATTTCTTTATTCCCATCTTTTGGGTTGGCGTGATACTTTCTTATACCAACACCTTCATCAGAAAAATATACAAAACCTAACTCGTCGTCTACAGCTATGGCTTCGATTTCTTTTTGACCACTAAATGTGCCTAATTTTCTAAGTAATTTTGTAGAAACTCCTGTCGAGTCAGATTCTAATCCATACTGGTATAAATAACCTTCTTTTGGACCAGCTTTTCGGCTAACAAATACAGAGACTTCATTAGTTTTTGGGTTTTTATAAATTGAAATTCCCATTGGTCTTTTTTGAAGCTTATCAGTTTCATCTTCAAATACTTTAAAACCTCCATTATCAAGTGGCTTTAAATCTGGTACAGAAAATAATCGTATTTGATTTTTTTCTCTTTCTGTAAACATCAATATATCTGTTTCAGTACTATCTGTTAACTTAAAACCATATTCTACATCTACATTATTTGGGTAACTTACACCTTTAATTGCTTTGTCTTTAATTAGTTTTCCGTTTAAATCAAAAGCGTAAACACCGCCATTAACTTCATCTTTATCTGTACCAAAAACTATGCTTTGTTCTGGGTTTTGTTTGTTTACCCAAATTGCTGGATCATCACTATCGTGAGGTACTTTATCTGTTTTTAATGTTGGCGGTATTTCTGGTAAGTTAGTTTTGCAAGCTACCATTGTAATTGCGCAACATAGTATTAAAAATTGTTTCATTATTTTTTGCTTTTAAATAGATCGTACTTTAATCCAAAGGTTAAACGCTTCTCATAGTATTCCATTTGCATGGTTCTTCCTTTTACACCTTGATAATAACGTAATGGTTGGTTAGTAATGTTATTTAAATTAGCATATAAGGTTAGATTTTTACTTAAAGCAACATTAGCATTAAAGTCTAAGAAAAACTGCTCGTCATAGTATCTGTCTTCAAAAGCATTTCCTCCTATTTCATCTATATAATCGTCTGAAAAATTTGCTGATAAACGTAAACTGAATTTTTTAGCATCATAGCTTAAAGATCCGTTAAACATATTTGGAGCTGTTTGTGGTAAATCTAAATCTGTACGCTCTTCTCCGTCTTCGTTATAAATACCATCTGTATTTGAAGTTAAATACGTGTAGTTTAAATAAATATTAAAGTTTTTAGCAAAACCTGGTAAGAAATCTAAACGACGTTGAAATGAAAATTCTGCTCCAAAAACTGATGCTCCATCTCCGTTTAGTGGTTGGTAAACTTCATAACCATTTTCATTTTCAGTTTGTCTTACGTAAACAAAATCTTGAATATCTTTATAGAATAAACCTCCTGAAATTATACCAACTGATTTAAAGTAATGCTCTGCCATAATATCAAAGTTCATAGATGTAGTTGGGTCTAACTCTGAATTACCTAAGAAAATCTCTTCATCTTCATTATTAATTTCTTGATAAGGCACTAAGTCTACATAGTTTGGACGCGCTAAAGTGTTTGTCCATGCAAAACGTAAAACAGTATTGTCTGTTACGTTATATTTTAAATGAACACCTGGCAAAAGGTTTGTGTAAGAGTTTTTATCTGTTAATTTTTGAATACCGTCTACATCTCCATCTTCATTAAAAGTTAACTCGTTACCTTCACTATCAATAGAAGTATGCTCTAACCTAACACCTGCTAACACGCTAAATTTATCAGAAAAATCTTGATTTAACATAACATATCCTGCATATACGTTTTCATTAACATCGTAGTTAGCTGTAATATATTCTTCTGGCAAATCTTCACTTTCAAATAGGTTTGTGTTGTTAAGATTAAGTCCTCCTAAAAATTCTTCTGAAGCAAATGTCCCTATTTGATATTGACTACCAGCTAAGAAATCTGAATCAGAGTAGTTTTTTGTTGGTACCATTCCTAACTCTTCTAACATTCCTGTTGCATCACTGTATTCTGTAAAATCGTTATCTCTATTTTTATTTTTTAATCTAGTTTTTACTCCAAATTTTAAAAATCCATCTCTATCTTCAACAATAGAAACTGGTAATTTGGCATTTACAAAAAAGTTAAAATCTTCTTCTTCTGTATATTGATTTTCTTCTGATAACTCATTAAACGTAAAAATTGAAAAATCAGAATTAGCAGCATTTACTGGTGAATAGTTTGGTTTATCTTGATTGTTATTAAAGTTAACCATGTACTCGCTTTCGTATTCTAGATAACGCTCGTTTAATCTTTCTTCAGATGCTTTAGCAAATGAAGCCATCCAATCAAATTCTACATTACCTAATAAATGATCTCCACCTAAACTAAAGTTAAACATACGTTGATCTTCTAAACGCCTGTTTTTATTTCTATTATTATCAATTCCGCCTTTAGACTGTCTTTTTGCCTCAACCGGAAACATGGTTAAATTTCCATTGCTATCAACATTAAAATCGCCTAAACCAATATCTTCTCCATCTAATATTTCATGTTCTAATCTAAATCTGTTTTCGCGATCATCTCTCCAGTTGTAAATTGATTTGAAGTAAACCGTATTATTTTTATCTAACTCGTAATCAAAATTTGCAGAAAAACTTCTTCTAACACGTTGTACTAAGTATTCTCTAATTTCAAAAACATTAGCGTAAGGATTTACATCTACTTCTTCAAGGATATCATCACCTTCTATGTCTTGGACTCCTGTATTATATTCAAACTCATCTGTCCATTCTGTTTCTACGTTATCACTTCCAAAATCATTATCATTGATAGATGCAGAAACCATCCAACCAAATTTACCATCGTTAGAACGGTCTCCTACTAAAAATGAACCATTTAAAATACGCTTATCTGTAATAAAGTTTAAACCAGAACCAGCTGTTGCAGACAATCTAAATCCTTGTGGCGATGTTCTTGTAATTAAATTTACAGATCCTCCAAGTGCATCTGCATCCATATCTGGTGTAACGGCTTTATTAACTTCGATAGTTTGAATCATGTCAGAAGGAATTAAATCCATTTGTATGTTTCTATTATCTCCTTCTGCAGAAGGAATTCTGCTTCCGTTAAGAGTTACCGAGTTTAATTGAGGTGATAAACCTCTAACAATAATATTTCTTGCTTCTCCTTGATCTACTTGCATTGTAATACCTGGTATACGCTTTACAGCATCTCCTACATTGGCATCAGGAAACTTACCTATTTGGTCTGTAGATACGATATTTGTAATATTTTGTTTGTTTTTTTGAGCATTTAAAGCTCTTGCTTGACTACCAATACCGTATCCAGTCAATACAACCGTTTCTAATTCGGTGTTTTCTGAGTTTAAATTTATATTTAGCGTTGTTGTTGTATTAGCTGTTACTTGTACAGATTTTGAAACATCAGAATATCCTAAATATTTAACCAATACAGTATAATTTCCTTCTGGCACGTCTACTAGAGTATATTTACCATTAAAGTTAGAGATTGCTCCTTTATTTAATGTTTCTATTAAAATAGTAGCTCCTGGTATAGATATACCATTTTCATCTGTTAATGTTCCTTGAATATTTCCTGACTGAGAATAGCTACTAAAAGAGATAGTTAGCAGCATTAATAAGGTGTAAAAGTATTTCATATTTTGTTGATTTTTGTTCAACGCTAAATAATAAAATACCCATCTAAGTGAATTTAGATAAACTTAAAGGTTGAGTTATTTTTAAATGAAAAAATAAGCTTTTTAATATTAACAAAACTATGAGGTAATATTAAAGAAACAAAAAACCCTTTCTAAAATTAGAAAGGGTTTTTTATTTTTTGGGCTAAAAATTCTTAAGCCTGAAAAGGCTCTATAGAAACATAAGATTTGTTATCTTTTTTCTTTGTGAATTTTACAACACCATCTACTTGAGCGTGTAACGTATGGTCTTTACCTTGGTATACGTTTTCACCTGGATGATGTGTGTTACCTCTTTGTCTTACAATGATATTTCCAGCAACAGCTGCTTGACCACCAAAAATCTTAACACCTAATCGTTTCGATTCTGATTCTCTACCGTTTTTAGAACTACCAACTCCTTTTTTATGAGCCATAATTTTAAGGTTTTAAAGTTTCTGCTTTACGCAGTAACGTTGTGTTATACTTAAGTGTTGTAGATTATTTTTCTACTCCACCGTCTAATTTGTCTTGTAACTCTTTTAATTCATCCCACTTACCATCAGCAGCTAATTGAGCTTGTTGTGGCCAAGTGTCTGGTACGTGATTACCACGAACACCTTCGATGATTTCAGAAATTTTTGCTGGTTTAGCTTTAGCTAAATCTGCATAAGTAGCAATTCCTGCTTCTACTAAAGTTTCTGCAATTTTAGGTCCGATACCTTCAATTTTCTTTAAATCATCTGCTTTACCAGAAGCTTTTTTTGCAGTTGCTTTAGGCGCTTCTGCTTTAGCTTCTTTTTTAGGAGCAGCTTTTTCAGCTTTTTTTGCTGGCTTAGCTCCAGATGCTACTATGTTTTCAATTACGATTTCAGTTAAGGCTTGTCTGTGACCATTTTTCACACGGTAACCTTTACGTCTTTTCTTTTTGAAAACAATAACTTTATCACCTTTAAGGTGCTTTAAGACTTTTGCACTTACTTGTGCTCCATCTATAGCTGGGGCGCCTACTGTTACATTGCTACCGTCTGCTAATAAAAGTACGTTGTCAAAATCAACTTGCTTACCTTCTTCTACTGCTAAACGATTAACAAAAACTTTTTGGTCTTTTTCAACTTTAAATTGATGCCCTGCTATCTCTACAATTGCGTACATAGCGTAACGTTTTTATTAATTTAATTATTACTTTTTGCTTCCATCTTCTCAGAAAGCGGATGCAAATATACTTCTAATTAATTAATCTACAAACGTTTTAGGCATTTTGAAGCATATTTCTGCTCTTTTTTAGCATTTGCATGCAAGTTAAGGTTAAGACTACTGTTGTAGCAAATCCCATAATTGCAACTACAAAAGCTACTAATCCTATGTGTACGTTGTAATCTTGTTTAAATACTGTAAGTAATTGACTTAAAAAATCTGGATTAATTTCGGTAGCATATAACGTAAAAAATATTGTAAAAACAATAGCAGCTAAGAATCCTGCTACTAAGCCTGATGTAAATCCATTAGAGTAAGTAAAGTCTTCATCTTGTTTTAATTTTTGATGCTTAATAACTTCATAAATACCAAATCCCGTTATAAAGCCATTAAACAAACTAAAAAAAGGATTTGTGTGTAAATTAAATAATGCTAAAATTAAAAAATAAGCAATAAGGGCTGCACTTATGGCAAACCCATATTTAATAGGTAATGAGATATTTTTCATAGTTTTTTATTTTATTGGTTAAATAGTCCATTTAATTTCGTGAAAAAAAAACTGTTTTTTTATAATTTGATGTTAATTTTTCTGATTTAAAGGATGTTAAGCCATTTGTATTGTTATTTTTGTTAAAAAGTGTAACAAATCTTTAAGATTTGATACTAATACCAAAAAATAGACAATTAAATATCTTAAACATGAAAAAAAGTTTATTCTCATTAGCAGCTTTAGTGTTGGCTGGTTTTACCGCTAATGCTCAAGAAGTTAAGTATGAAGAGTATGATTTAGATAACGGCATGCACGTTATTTTACATCAAGACAATTCTGCACCTGTTGTTACTACTTCTGTAATGTATCACGTTGGTGCTAAAGACGAAAACCCAGAACGCACAGGATTTGCTCACTTTTTTGAGCATCTTTTATTTGAAGGTACAGAAAACATTCCTCGTGGAGATTGGTTTAAAATAGTATCATCAAATGGTGGTAGCAACAACGCTAATACTACAGATGATAGAACGTACTACTACGAAGTTTTCCCTTCTAACCAAGTTGAATTAGGTTTATGGATGGAATCTGAGCGTTTAATGCATCCTGTAATTAATCAAATTGGTGTAGATACACAGAATGAAGTTGTAAAAGAAGAAAAACGTTTACGTGTAGATAACTCTCCTTATGGTAAGTTTTTTGAAAACGTAAAAAAACACATGTTTAAAAAACATCCTTACCGTTGGACTACAATTGGTGAGATGGAACATTTAGATGCAGCAACTTTAGAAGAGTTTCAAGCATTTAACAAAAAATTCTATGTGCCTAACAACGCTGTTTTAGTTGTAGCTGGTGATATAGATGTACCTCAGGTTAAAAAAATGATTAAAGATTATTTTGGACCAATCCCAAGAGGTGAAGAAATTACAAGAAACTTCCCAAAAGAAGACCCTATAACAGAACAAATAAATGCTAAAGCTTACGACGCTAACATCCAAATACCTGCTGTTGTAGCTGCTTATCGTACGCCATCTATGAAAGATAGAGACGCTTACGTTTTAGATATGTTATCTACTTACTTAAGTAGCGGAAAATCTTCTGTACTTTACAAAAAGTTAGTTGACGAAAAGAAAATGGCTTTACAAGTTGGCGCTTTTAACAACAGCCAAGAAGACTACGGTACTTATATCCTTTTTGGTCTTCCTTTAGGAGATGTAAAACTTTCTGATCTAATTAAAGAAATTGATGAAGAGATTGTTAAAGTTCAAAACGAATTAATATCAGAAAGAGATTATCAAAAACTTCAAAATCAATTTGAAAATCAATTTGTAAATTCTAATTCTAGTATCTCAGGTATTGCTAACTCTTTAGCTAGATACTACATGCTTTACGGTGATACAGATTTAATCAATTCAGAAATTGAAATCTATAGATCTATTACTAGAGAAGATATGCAAGAAGTAGCTAAAAAATACTTACAACCTAATAAGCGTCTTGTATTAGAGTATTTACCAGAGGAAAAAGATAACAAATAAGAAATGAAGATTAGCTTCGGCAATTTTTCAATTTAAAATATAAAACATAATGAAAACAAAAATAACAGCCTTATTAGCCGTATTGTTCTTATCAATTTCTGCAACAGCTCAAATTGATAGATCTGTACAACCTAAACCAGGTCCTGCTCCAACCATTACTCTAGAAGTACCAGGAGAATTTCAACTTAAAAATGGACTTAAAGTTTTAGTTGTAGAAAACCACAAATTACCACGCGTATCTTACTCTTTAACAATTGACAACAATCCAATTGTAGAAGGAGACAAAGCTGGAGTATCTAGTATGCTTGGAGCTATGTTAGGTAATGGAACTACTAACATATCTAAAGACGAATTTAATGATGAAATTGACTTTTTAGGAGCAAGATTAAGTTTTGGATCTAGTAGCGCATACGCTTCTGGTTTATCTAAATATTCTGAGCGTATTATGGAGTTAATGGCAGATGCAGCAATTAACCCATTATTTACACAAGAAGAGTTTGACAAAGAAAAAGCTAAAGTTTTAGAAGGACTTAAAAACTCAGAAAAAAGCGTATCTGCTGTAGCTGGTAGAGTTGGATCTGCACTTGCTTACGGTAAAAAACATCCTTACGGTGAATTTATTACAGAAGAAACTGTAAATAATATTACGTTAGATAATGTTAGAGCTTTTTATCAAAAATACTTTAACCCAAACAATGCTTACCTTGTAATTGTTGGAGATGTAGATTTTAAAACCGTTGAAAAAAACGTAAAGAAATATTTTAAAAATTGGGAAAAAGGTATAGATGTTACAACTAATGTAATTAAACCAAATCCTAATGTACCTGCTACGCAAATCAATTTTGTTGATATGCCAAACGCAGTTCAATCTAACATTGCTTTAACTAACAATGTAGACTTAAAAATGAATGATGACGATTACCTAGCTGCTAAAGTAGCTAACTACATCCTTGGTGGTGGTGGTGAAGGTTATTTATTCTTAAACCTTCGTGAGGATAAAGGTTATACCTATGGATCTTATTCTAGTATAGGAGCAAATAAATATGGTGCATCAAGATTTGAAGCTACTGCAGAAGTAAGAAATATGGTTACAGATAGCTCTGTAGTAGAAATGCTTAAAGAGGTAAACCGTATTAAAAACGAGACTATTTCTGAAGAAGCTTTAAAAAATGCAAAAGCTAAGTATGTAGGTAGCTTTATCATGTCTTTAGAACAACCACAAACTATTGCAAGAAATGCTCTAAACATTAAATTAAACAATCTTCCTGCAGATTACTACAAGACTTATTTATCAAGAATTAATGCACTTACAGTTCAAGATATTAAAAATGCAGCTAATAAATATTTTAAGCCTGAAAACGCAAGAGTTATTATAGTTGGTAAAGGAAGTGAAGTTATACCTAACTTAGAAAAAACAGGATTACCAATTAAGTATTTTGACAAATTTGCTAATCCAGTAGATAAGCCAGTATTTTCTAAACCAATACCTGATGGTGTTACTGCAAAAACAGTAGTTGACAATTATTTAACAGCTGTTGGTGGAATAGACAAAATCAAAGCTGTAAAAACAGTACATATGAGTGGAGATGTAAAAATTGAAGGTGTGCCAATTCCTTTAACTGCAGAAGTAAAATACATGATGCCTAACAAAGAATCTTTAGAAATGAACGCTGAAGGTATGGGTACTTTAATGAAGCAAAAGTGGAATGGTACAACTGGATACATGGAGCAACAAGGAATGAAAAGAGATATGACAGAAGATCAAATTGCAGAGAAAAAAGCTAGCCCAGCATTATTCCCAGAAACTGATTTGGACATGAGCAATGTAAGCTTAGAAAGTATTGTTTCTATTAACGGAGAGGATAACTACAAATTAAAAGTAGTTAATGGAGATAATGAAATCTTCCGTTATTACAATACGTCTACTAACTTATTAACTCAAGTAGAAAGCACTACCGAAGCACAAGGTCAAGAAATTAAAACAGTTGTATCATACAACAACTATTCTCCTGTTAACGGAGTACAGTTACCGTATGGTCAAACAATTGTTTCTGGACCTCAAACTATATCTATGAATTTTAAAGCAATTAAAGTTAACGAAGGTGTTACAGAAGCAGACTTTGAATAATTAATTGTTTATGATATTTATTAAAAATCCGAAGTTTAATTACTTCGGATTTTTTTTTGCTTTCTATTTGCTAAAAACACACCAAATAATATTATCAAACTACCCAAACCTTGGGTCCAACTAAAAGTTTCATTATCTAATAATCCCCAAATTAATGCTACAATTGGCATTATATAAGTTACAGAAGATGCAAACACAGGTGTTGACATCTGCACTAACTTATTAAATAAAACTTTGGCTAAAGCGGTACCAAAAAAAGATAAAACAACTACAAAACCAATAGAACTTACAAATTCTGATTGGTCTAAGTTTTCAACATTAAAAAAGTCAGTCAAAATCAACACCAATAATGCAGGAATAAAAATTATAACATAATTACCTGCTGCAATACTTAATGGTTTAACATGTTGTAAATAAGTTTTTATAACATTTACATTAATTGCATACATAATTGTAGATGCAATTACAAAACCTGCATACCAATAATTTTGATTTGGATTTAGATCTGCTCCTTCAAGTATCAAAATAGAAGTTCCTACAAAACCAATTATAATCCCAATAACTTGTCTAGTATTTGTCGCTATTTTAAAAACAGCAGCACCTAACAAAACCGTATTTAAAGGCACTAAACTATTTAAAATAGAAGCAACAGCGCTATCAATTTCAGTTTCTGCTATAGCAAAGAAAAACGCAGGAAAAAATGAACCTAAAAAACCCGAAAGCGCTATCCATTTCCAGTCTTCTTTTTTGATAAACTTCAATTTATTATAACCAACAATAAACAAAAATATACCGGTAATAATCGTGCGTAAAGCTCCTAATTGATAAGCATTTAATCCTATCAATGCCTTTTTTATCAGGATAAAAGATGTACCCCAAATTAAAGACAACACCAATAGGTAAACCCATTTTAAATAATCATTATTTTGCATAGTCAATTTTTACACCACAAAAATGGAATAATAAATACAATAATTAACAATATTTCTTAGTTTTGTAATCTATTCAGTAATAATTAAATACTATATAAAATGAAATTATTTAAAAACATATTAGCTTTAGCTATTGTCTCTATTTTTGCGTTTAGTTGTAAAAATGAAACTAAGCCAGAAGTAGTAACTTCTCCAAACTCTGAAATTACAACTAATAATGAAGTAGCTAAATTAGATCCAAACGCTAACTATGCTAAAGCAGAATTCACTATCGAAGGAATGACTTGTGCAATGGGTTGCGCAAAAACTATCGAGAAGAAAATGGCTAAAATGGAAGGTGTAAAATCTGCAACAGTAGATTTTGACAAAAAATTAGCAATGGTAGAATATGATGATGCTAAAGTAACACCAGAAAGTTTAGAAAACACAGTTACAAGTGTTGCAGACCAATACAGTGTAAAAGACATGAAAACTGTAGAAAGTTTTACTAAAGACAAAAAAGAATGTTCAGTTAAATGTAAACCAGATTGCGACAAAAAAGATTGTGCAGATTGCAAAGCAAAAACGGAAGCTTGTAAAGCTAAATGCGCTAAAAAGACAGAAGCAGAAAAAATGGCTTGTGCTAAAGATTGTAAAAAAGCATGTTGTGCTGGTGTAAAAAAAGCTTAAACGCAACATATAAATATTAAAAAAGCCTCGATTAGTCGAGGCTTTTTTACGCTTTAAAATCATTAAATATTCATATTTTGGATAAAATTTATTAAAGATGAAAAATAAAATTCTCTTATTCATTACAATTTTGTGTGCTTATTTTATAAAAGCTCAAACATTACCTAAAACCATTAGCGATACAACTTTTACAATTGGTAAAACAGTAAAAATTAAGTCTAAAATATTAAACGAAAACAGAGAATTAAATATCTATTTACCTGCATCTTACAATCTAGACAGTTTAAAGACCTATCCTGTAATCTATTTATTAGACGGTTCTAAAGACGAAGATTTTATACATATTTCAGGAATTGTGCAATTTGGTTCGTTTTCTTGGATTAATATGCTACCAGAATCTATTGTTGTAGGAATTGCTAATGTAGACAGAAAAAGAGACTTTACATATCCATCTAAAAATGAACTTGACCAAAAAGAATTTCCTTCATCTGGAAAATCTGAAAAATTTATAAGTTTTATAGAATCAGAACTTCAGCCTTACATTAACTCTAAATTTAAAACTAGTAAAGAAAAAACAATTATTGGTCAATCTTTAGGCGGCTTATTAGCAACAGAAATATTATTTAAAAAACCAGATCTTTTTGACAATTATATTATTGTTAGTCCTAGTTTGTGGTGGGATGATGAAAATTTATTAAACTTCAAACCTATTATTTATAACAATAATAAATCTATTTACGTAGCAGTTGGTAAAGAAGGTCAAGTTATGGAACGTACAGCCAAAGAACTTTACGAAAAACTAAACTCTAATAAAAAACAAAACACAAGGTTGTTTTTTAACTTTTTAGAAAACAAAACTCACGGAGATGCTTTACACATTGCAGTTTATGATGCTTTTGAGAAAATTTATAATTCTAAAAAATAAATTACTTCCACTCTAAAGTTTCCATTATGTGTTTAATATCTTTTTGCAGATAGTTAGCAGCAGGTAAGATAGAATCGTAATTTGGTTTTGCGTAAAAATATAAAGAACCTGTTAAAAAGTGCTTTGTACTATCTGTGACATAAAATTGTGATTGGCTTGCTGCATTACCTCCAACTTCGTAAAACATTCCGTAAACCTTTCGTTCTTTATTATCATAAACTTGCTCAACAATTTCATCAGCTTTACGTGTGTGTTCTTGTGTAAAGTTTTGTGCGTCTTTTAAAAACTTGGTTAATTCTTCTTCGTTGTGTATGGTTTTATAAGTAAGATAAATTGTTCCTTTTAATTTATCATATTCTAAGTTTAACCCAAAACTACTAGGATCATTAGGAATGGTTTTAATTTTAACAGTATCACTAAGTGTATTTCTTTCAAAAGAAAACGGTAATTGTTTATTATAACTTTTATAAGTTGCTTCTGGATACTCTAACCTTAAATACCCTTTTGGTTTTGGTACAGGATCTTCTGCGCAACTGGTTAATAAGAGTAAACCTAAAAGTAAATATGTTAGTTTTTGTATCATTAATTCTACATTTTGGTTAGGGTAAAGTTACCTTAACACGCTTAATTCTTTTTTTATCTAAAGACTCTATAGTAAAAACGTAATTTTCAAATTTTATTTTACTGTTTCGTTTAGGAAAACCTCCAGAATTCTCTAAAATAAATCCAGCTAAAGTTTCGGCTTCACCTTTATTGTCTTCAAAAACGGTATCGTCTTCAAGTTTTATAATTTTATAAAAATCTTTTAATGCTGTTTTACCTTCAAAGACGTAATTTTTGTCATCTAATTTAGAAAATATTAGGTCTTCATCATCAAACTCGTCACTTATATCACCAACAATTTCTTCTATAATATCTTCTAAAGACACTAAACCTGAAGTTCCGCCATATTCGTCAACTACAACTGCAAGGTGTACTTTTTTCTCTTGAAACTCTGACATTAAATCATCCAATTTTTTATTTTCTGGCACAAAAAATGGATCACGTAAAAGCGATGTCCAATCAAATTCTTTTTCATTTAAATAAGGCAACAAGTCTTTTACGTACAAAATACCTTTTATGTTATCCATATTATCTTGGTAAACTGGTATTCTGGAATAACCGTTGGCTACAATTTCTTCTACAATTTCAGCATAAGTTTGATCTATACTTAATGCAAACACATCAATACGTGGTTGCATAACTTGTTTGGTATCTGTATTACCAAAACTTACAATACCTTGTAGTATTTTTTGCTCTTCTTTGGTTGTATCATGCTCGCTTGTTAGCTCTAATGCTTGAGATAATTGATCTACACTAAGGTTTGATTTTTGTTTTCCTAATCGGCTATGTATTGTTAGCGTTATAGCACGCATTGGTAAACTTAACGGAGAAAACACTACATCTAAAACACGTAAAGGATATGCCATAAAAGTGGCAAATTTTAAATTATTACGGCTAGCATATATTTTTGGCAAAATTTCTCCAAAAAGTAATATTAGAAAGGTAACAACTACTACATCAACTATAAATTTTATTAAAGTAGATGTAATACTTTTAAACATAAACTCACTTAAAAAAGCAAACAGAATTACTATACCAATATTTATAAAATTATTTGCCACCAATATGGTTGCCAGTAGTTTTTTTGGTCGTTCTAAAAGCTTGGTAATTATTTTTATTTGGTTTTTTGCAGCTAATTCTTCGTCTTCTAAGTCTGTTCTTGACAGAGAAAATAAAGCAACTTCTGCTCCAGAAATTAATGCAGAACCAATTAAAAGAACTATTAAAAGTACAAATCCTAGTACTATATTTATATTAGTACTAGCTATAAGTAAGATAAAACACGAGGGTTCAGGATCCATATAATATTACTTAAAAAGGAAGATCGTCATTATCGTCTTCTACTGTTTGTGTATTTGGTGTTTCAGGTTTTGGTGCTTGTTGTTGCATCGGTTTTGCTTGTGCATTACCTTGCATAGCTTCAGATTCGTTTTTATTACTTAAAAACGTAAAATCTGTCACTTGTATTTCTGTACTATAACGGTCGTTACCAGAATCATCTTGCCATTTTCTAGTTTTTATTCGACCTTCAACATATATTTTATCTCCTTTTGACAAGTATTTTTCGCAGATTTCTGCACCTTTATTACGTACAACTATATTATGCCATTCTGTATTACTAATACGCTCGTTAGTTTGCTTATTGGTATAAGTTTCGTTAGTTGCTAAAGGAAAACGTCCTACACAGCCACCACCTTCAAAATAGTGCATTTTTACTTCGTCTCCTAAATGCCCAATTAGCATTACTTTATTTAGTGTTCCTGACATAATTATTTAATATTAAGGATGCAAAATTACAGAATTGCGTCTGTATGTTATTAAAATTAATAATTTTTTTTGAAGTGAATGAATTATAAATTTTAAAAATTAAATTTATCAATAAAGTTACCTATCAAAATAGGCACAGGATAGTCTTTTATGTTAGAAATATCAATACCATTTTCAATACATTCATCTACACTAACTATCCAAAATTTTGTGTACAAATGTTGATGCGATAGTTTATGTATTATATCTGTATCATTATATAAATGAACATCAAAATTCATATCTGCTAAAACATCTAAATTTTCAATCTTAGACTTTATATTATTATAAGTTGAAGGTTTTTCAGTTTCAATTAAAGGAAATTGATATAAGTTTTGCCAAATCCCGCTTCCAATACGTTGTTCTAAAATTGTTTTTTCGTTTTTAGAAATAATAACTATAAAATTAAAGTACTTTTTAGTAACCTTAGTTTTTTTAAGCTTAACAGGTAATACAGCAATTTTATTTTCTTTTAATGCTAAGCAACTTGTTTTAAAAGGACAAACACTACAATCTGGATTTTTAGGTTTGCATTGTCTTGCGCCAAACTCCATTATAGCTTGATTAAAAATAGCAGGTTGTTGTTTATCTATTAATTGTTGTGCTAACGCTTTAAATTCTTTTTGTCCTGGAGTAGAGTTTATTGGTGTTTCAATTCCAAAAATTCTTGATAAAGCTCTATAAACATTACCATCTACCACTGCAGTTACTTCGTTAAAGCAAATAGAGGCAATTGCGCTAGCAGTATAATCTCCTACACCTTTTAGCTTTAAAATATCTTTATATGTATCAGGAAAAACACCATCAAGCTCGTTTACTATATATTTTGCAGACCAATGTAAATTTCGTGCGCGTGAGTAATAACCCAATCCTTGCCATAATTTTAAAACGTCTTCTTCATTAGCATTTGCAAGGTCAAAAACTGTCGGAAATTGACTTGTAAAAGCATGGTAATAAGGTGTACCTTGAACAACTTGTGTTTGCTGTAAGATAATTTCAGAAAGCCAGATATAGTAAGGGTTATTCGTACTGCGCCAAGGTAAATCGCGCTTGTTTACTGTATACCAATTAATTAACTTTGTTGAAAAATTCATAGGGCTAAAAACTACAAGAAATGCAAAAGTAAAGTTTATAGCATTAAAATTTAATGAATTAGGTTTGAAATATTGAATATTAAATGCCTATATTTGCCAACCCTTAAAAAAATATAATAACCCAAATAATAAAAGAAAATGACTAAGGCTGATTTAGTAGCAAAAATTTCTGAGAAATTAGGAATTGAAAAAGGAGATGTTCAAGCGACTGTTGAAACTTTTATGGAAGAAGTAAAAACATCTTTAGAGAGTGGAGATAACGTGTACTTAAGAGGATTCGGTAGCTTCATCATCAAAACTAGAGCTGAAAAAACTGGAAGAAATATTTCTAAAAACACAACAATAAAGATTCCAGCTCACAATATTCCAGCATTTAAGCCAGCAAAAGTATTTGTAGAAGGCGTTAAGACAAATGTTGACGTAAAGTAAAAATTTAAACGAATTATTAATTTAAAAACATTAACCTATGCCAAGTGGTAAGAAACGTAAAAGACACAAGGTTGCTACGCATAAGCGTAAAAAACGTAGACGCGCTAACCGTCACAAAAAGAAAAAATAATTCCAAAAAGTAGTTTTTTAACTACTTTTTTGGTTTTTTAAAATTTCGTTCTTTGAAAATAGAGTTTAAAAAAATTACGTTATAACCTTGCGTAAAAATAAACTCAGCCGGATTAAAAATCCTGTGAAAATTGTATAATCCATCTATACTTAATCGTATGGATAAAAATTAACCTAAATGGATAAAGAATTAATTATTAGGTCTAGTCCAGAAGCTGTTGATTTTGCCTTATTAAAAGATGGAAAACTAATTGAATTACATAAAGATGAAGATGGTAACAAGTTTGCTGTTGGCGATGTGTTTATCGCCAAAATAAGAAAAGCTGTACCAGGTCTTAATGCTGCATTTGTTAATGTAGGATATGAAAAAGATGCCTTTTTGCATTATCATGATTTAGGACCAAAAATTTCTTCACTTTTAAAATTCACAAAACGTGTAAGCACAGGTAAATTAAAAGACTTTTCTTTAAAAGATTACCCATTTGAAAAAGACATTGATAAAGACGGTAAAATAAACAACGTCTTAAAATCAAATCAGTCTATTTTAGTACAAATCGTAAAAGAACCAATATCTACTAAAGGTCCAAGAATAAGCTCAGAGCTTTCTATTGCCGGTAGATATATTGTTTTAGTCCCTTTTTCTGATCGTATATCTATTTCTCAAAAAATAGAAAATAGAGAAGAAAAAGACCGCTTAAAACGATTGGTAAAAAGTATAACTCCACCAGGTTTTGGCGTTATTGTACGAACAGTAGCTGAAGGCAAAAAAGTAGCCGAGCTAGACAAAGATTTACAACATTTGCTAAGTCGTTGGACAGCAATGTGTAAAAAGCTACACAAAGCTCATCATCCTACCAAAGTATTAGGAGAATTAAATAAAGCCTCTTCAATTTTAAGAGACATATTTAACGACACTTTTACAGGTATACATGTAGATGATGAAGAGCTTTATTTTCAAATAAAAGATTATTTGCAAGAAATTGCACCAAATAAAGAATCAATTGTCAAACTTTATCAATCTAAAGTTCCCATTTTTGAGAAATTTGGGATAGAACGACAAATAAAAACTTCTTTTGGAAAAACAGTATCTATGGCTAAAGGTGCCTACCTTGTTATAGAACATACTGAAGCACTTCATGTAATAGACGTTAACAGCGGTAATAGATCTAACAAATCAAACTCACAAGAAGATACTGCACTAGAAGTAAATCTTATCTCTGCAACAGAAGTTGCAAGACAGTTAAGGTTACGTGATATGGGCGGTATTATTGTAGTAGACTTTATAGATTTAAACTCTGCCGAAAACAGAAAAAAACTTTACAATCACTTACGTGAAGAAATGAAAGATGATAGAGCCAAACATAAAATATTACCTCCTAGTAAGTTTGGATTGATTCAAATAACACGTCAAAGAGTACGACCAGAAATGAACATTAAAACCAGAGAAGTTAACCCTAATGGTGATAATGGAGAAGAGGTCGAAGCACCAATAGTATTGGTACAAAAAATAACTCATGACTTAGAACAACTATTTAAAAAAGACTATAAAAAGGTGACCTTAAACACACATCCTTTTATAGCAGCCTTTTTAACAAAAGGTTTTCCATCTGTACGTTCAAAATGGTTTTTTGAACACAAAAAATGGGTAAAAATACAACCTAGAGATGCTTACACATATTTAGAATATCATTTTTACGATAAAAATGGTGATTTAATAAAATAACCCAAAGCCTTGCTAATTAATTAGTGAGGCTTTTTTTATTGTAAAGATTTGGGCGTTTTAACAGGCTGTTCGTTATATCTTTTTTTGCCTT